>JAHFOS010000102.1 GCA_023261545.1 bacterium | reverse complement strand
CGGGCCGGATCGTAGTAGCGGTGCTCGGGGGCGGCGTTCACGCTGATGGGCGGGGCGCGCAGCGTTTGCCCGCCCGCGCGCGCCGCGGCCACCACGGCCCCGCCGCGCGCGGCCTCAAAGCGGGCCTCATAGGTTCCGCGCGCGCCACGGCGCAGCGGCAGGCGGCGCGGCGGGGCGCCGGCCTCCAGCACCGCGAGTTCCGGAGTTTCTCCCAGCGCCGCGCGCGCCGCCGCGCCGAGGTCGAGCACGGCGCGGATTTCCCCGCCCTCCTCGCGCAGGTCCAACTGGCCCGCGCGCTCGCCGCCGCCTGCGCACACCCAGCGCAGCACCGCCTCCAGGAAGGGCGCGTAGCCGGACCAGGATTGCAGCGGCGCTGAATCCGGCCCGGCGACATCGAAAAGCAGCGCCGCCGCCCTGCCCGAACCGGCGGCACCGAAGGCCCAGAGGGCCGTCTCGTCGTGGCCCGGCTTATCTTCCCGCACCAGGAAGCCCGCCTGGGCGCGGGGCTTGAGGTACCCGAGATTGTAGGCCTTCAGGGCCGGAACAGGGAGCCCGGTGGGCAGTTGCGGCAGCACCGCCAGGCCCGCCTGCAGGACGCGCAGGGCCGTGTCGCGCTCGGGGTAGGCGCTCTTGTCGGCCAGCATGGTATCGTAGCTGAACAAGCGGGGCAGGTCCTCCGGCTTGTCGGTGAAGAAGCTGCGCCCGCCGCCCAGCGCGGCGATATCCACCAGCAGCGCGGCGTCCGAGTCCTTATCGGTGCCGAGGCCGATGACGCTCACCGTCATGTTGCTGGCGCGGTAGCGCGCCAGCAGGGCGCGGTAGTCGCCCGGTTCCTCGGCGTCAGCGGCGTCGGCAAAAAGAATGAGGTGGCGGGTCAAAGTATCGGCGGCCTCCAGCTCGGCGAAGCCCGCCTCAAGCGCGCGGCCCACGAAGATGCCGCCGCCGCTGGAGCGGATGGCCAGGGCGGCGGCGCTGAGGCCGGCGATATCCTCGACGGGGCCGAGGGGCACGACGATGTGCGGCTCGCTGTCAACGGCGATGAGGGCCACGCGGTCGGTGGGCCCCAGCATGGCCATGGCCTCCGCAGCGCCGCGGTCGGCGAGGTCCATTTTGGTGAGCCCCGGGCCCGCCGGCGCCAGCATGCTGCCCGAGCGGTCGAGGGCGATGGCCAGAGCGAGGCGCCCCTTGCGCATCTCCTTGCGGACCTCCAGGCTCACGGGCAGCACCTCCTCCAGCGGTGATTTGTGGTAGCCCCCGACGCCGAAGCTGTGGCGCCCGCCGGCCATGAGCAAGCCCCCGCCCAGTTCGCCGCAGAACAGCGCCAGGGAACGCAGGGCTTCATAGCCCAAGGCCGCGGCCTCGATATCGTCGAGCACCACCGCGGGCCGGCCCGCGAGGTTTTCAAGTCCGAGGCGCGAGGGGGCGAGTTCGGGGCTGATGACTTCCGCCTCCCCCGCCTCCTTCAAGAGGCGCGCCAGCGGGCCCGCGGGTCGGCGCGTGATCAGCAGCACGCCGCCCGCCCCGCGGCAGGTGACCAGGGCGCGCGCGCCGTTGTTTTCGCTGACGCGGTCCTCGCCCGCCACGGCCAGCGTGAGCGCGTAGCTGTGCAGGCCCGGCGCGCGCAGCACGTCGCGGAAGATGAGCGGACGGACACCGGCGGGAAGCTCCGCGTTGCCCGCGGAGATGAGCTGGTTATCGCGCCGCAGTTCATAGCGCGTCGTGGCCGGCGCGCTGGCGTGCACCCAGGCCGAAAACTGGAAGGGGGCGCCGGGGTCCGCTTCCGCGGGGGTTTCGAGAGCCACCACCGCCACGTCACGCACGGCGGGCTTGACCACGCGCCAGACGTCGGCCTGCAGGCCGCGCGCGGCGAGGTGTTCTCCGGCCGCGCGCGCGGCGTCGGGGAGCAGTTCAAAATCGGAGATCACCAGCAGGCGCGCTGGCCGCCGCGGCGGGACCAGGTCGAGCGCCGCGCGCACTCCGGCCAGCACATCCGAGCGTTGCTGCTGGCCCATTTCCTTCCACTCCCCGTCCGCCGTATCTTCGGGACGGCGCTCCACCCGCGCCTCGGCGCCGAAGCGCACGATGCCCAGGCGGTCGCCAGGACCCCGGCGTTTCTCGGCGGCGCGGGCGAGTTCGTGGTAGCCGTTGCGCTCGGCCTCGGGCACCGAGAGCGATTCGTCCAGCACCAGGATGAGGTCCAGGCCGCTTCCGAGGTGGATACGGGGTTCGGCCAAGGCCAAACCGGCGGCTACGACCAGCAAGGCGCGCAACAGCGCTTGCGGCCCCCGGCCCGGAACGAAACGCCGCTGCAACCATAGCAATAGCGGGACGAGAGCCAAAAACCAGGCCGCGCCGAAACTCATGGCGCCGTGCTCCGTGCCGCGACGCGCCACTCCGCCCCGGCCAGCGCCATGAAAATCAGCAGCAGGAAGGCGCCGAATTCCGCGCCAGCGCGCGCGGCGCTAGATCCGGCCAAGGCCGGGCCGGCGTGGCTCTCCGCGCGCCGGTCACGCAGGTCCGAGGTCGCTTCATCCGCCGCTTGCAGCGCGAGGGGTTGGGGAGGCAGATCGGCGCACGCGAAGGAGAACAGGCCCGAGCGATCCGGCGCAAGGCGCAAACTGTCACTGGTGGAGCAGACACGATAGCCCGGTTGCGAAACGCAGACTTCCCCGGCACCCGTTGGCCGGCGGAAGGCGAGGCGCTCGCCGTGGCCCAGGTTCGCGGCCAGCAATCCCGGCACGAAGCCCCGGGAGATTTCCAGCAGGTTGTGGGCCAGCAAGGGCAAGGCGGGCTGACGCGCGAGGTTGCCGCGCCGGAGGTCGGCGTACAGCAGGAAACGCAATCCGGCCTGCGCCGGTATTTCCGAAAGAATGGGACCGGCGGCGGCGGAGAGCCGCGCCACGGCCCCGGGCGGGTTCCAGGTTCCTTGCGGCCTGAGCCAGGCCAGCAGCGCGCCGCCCCAATCCACGCCTTCCAGCAACGGATGGCGCGGCTCGGAGAGAAAAGGCGGGCGCAGCATGACGGGTTCGCCCGCGCCGCCGCAGGCGAGGACGACGCCGGCTCCCGACTCCTCGATGCGTTCGGGCCGATCCGTCACGAGCAATTCCGGCGCTGGCGTGCCGGTGGCCGTCGTGAGGATTTCCACCTCCCCCGCGGCGCGCAGCGCCCGCTTCCAGATTTCCCCGGCGCCTTCCGCGGCCAGTTCGATAACAACGCGCGGCGGGCGCTGGACGATGGGAGCGAGGAACAGCTCGTTATCGAAATTGAGGTTGTCCTCGGGGATGGAAAGCCGCACGGGATTGTGTGAAACGGGCATCTCGAACTCGACGATGGAGGACCCTCCCGCGGGGACTTTCACTTGCTGGCGCGCGATTTCGCGTTCAGGTGCGCCGAAACTGCTGACCGGCAGGGCTTCGGCGCGAACCTCCACGGTGGTTGCCAAAGCGGTGAAGTTGCGCACGGCGGCGCGCACCAGTTCACGACCCGGGCCTGTATTTTCGCGCGTGCCCGCCAATAAGGCCAGATTATCAGAAGGGATCCCCAGCGAAATGCCACGGCAACCCTGGAGCTCCGCTCCTTCAGGTACAGGTCGGTCGCTCAGCAACAACACGCGCCCGCGCGCCGGCCCGCGCTGACGCAACAGCGCGAGCGTGGCCGCCCAGGCCGCGCGCGGCTGGGCGGGATTCCAGGTGGCGACGGCCTTTTGGGCTTCCTGCGCGCCGCCACGCTCGGCCGTGAGCCGCCGCGGTTCGGCGCCGTGCTCGAAGATCGTGATGGCGGCGCCCGGGCCCGCGCGCGCGATTTCGGCCCTAGCCTCCGCGCGCACGAGATCGGCCACGGAGCGTCCCCCCGCGCGCGCTTGGAGCGAGTAGGCCGAATCGAGCACGATGACGAGCTCCTCGCCACGGCGGCGCAGCACCGGAGCGGACAGCACCAGGGCCAGCAACAGCGCGGCCAGGAGCTGCATCCAGAGCGACAGGCTGTTCAGCGGAGGCTTCACGGTCCGGCCTGGGGATTCGATGCGCCGCCGCGCGTTCCACAGCAGCAGCGTGGCCACGCGCAGCGGCTGGTGGCGCCGGCGCAGGAAATGCAGTGCCAGCACCGCTGGAAGCGCCAGCAGCGCCAGCAGACCCCAGGGATTCAGGAATTCCATGGTGTCGGGTCTATCCCAGGATCATCATCCCGGCCGGGACCAGGGCCTCCAGCACTCCCGCGCGCAGCGGCGCGCCGGCCATCACGGTGGCAAAGAGTCCCCCGCGCCGGGTCAGCGCCTCCGCCACGGCCCGGCGGTGCGCCGCGAGATTGTCTTGGTATTCCGCGACTTCTCCGGTGCCCACGATGAGTTCGACGCGGCCACGGGCGTCCTCGTCTTCAAGCGAAACAGGCCCGCGCCAGGGAGGGGCGATTTCGTCCGGGGCGAGCACCTGCAGGCCGAAAAAAGCCAGCGCCCCGCGCGCCGCCGGGGCCAGGGCTTCCTCCAAAGTTCCAGGGCTGAACAGGAAATCGCTGATGAGCAGCCGCAGCGCGCGCGGACGTCCCGCGCGCACGCGCAGCGCCGCCAGCGGATCGCGGTCGCTGGCGTACTCCCAGGGCGCTGTGAAGACGGTTGCCGCGGACTGGGCCGGGCCAGTCCCGAGCCGCGTGACCTCCACCGCGCAACCGCGGCGCATGGCGACTTCCACAAAAAAGCGCGCCCAGCGCCGCGCGGCTTCTTCCTTGAGGGGATCCACCGCCATGCTGGCGCTGGCGTCGAGCAGCAGCTCGATGCGCGGCGCGCTCTCCTCTTCAAAGGTCTTGAGCACCAGGTCGCCGGTGCGCCCATAAGCGCGCCAGTCCACGCGCCGCAGGTCGTCTCCCGGCTGATAGGGCCGGTGGTCATGGAAAAGCAGCGCGCCGCCAGCGCGCGCCGCGGGCGTCTCGCCGGAATACGCCGGACGGAGCTTGCGCGCCAGGGGAAAGCGGCAGGCCCGGGCCAGAGCTTCTTCTTCGGCGGTAAGTGTCACAGGCACCACTCGCCGGATTCTCGGCGCCAGGCGGGGAAGGCCAGGAAGGCTGGGACGAAGCCGAAACATTTTCCGGCCTTGATTTCGATGATGCGACTCCCGGGAACTATGGTAAGACCGCCCCGTGCTTTCTGGCGCTACCCCTTCTTGCTGTCGAACTGCCGTTCGGTGAGGCCTTTGCCGCCCATGCCGGTGGCGGAGGCGCCGCCGTAGATCAGGCGCTCGATGGCTTCGCGCAGGCCGGAGCCGGCGAACCACTGGTGCTTGAGGAAGGGGGCGCCGCTCTCTTTTTCCTTGCGCTGGACGTCGCGCACGTAGGCCAGCATGCCCTCGTCGCGGAAGCCGCGGCCCAGGGTGTGCGTGGCGAGTAGCTCCTGGTGGCTGCCCATGAGCGTGACGAACTGGAAGACGTAGCCCATCTTGCCCTGCTCCTCTTGATGCGCGCGGTGTTTGGCGTCTATCTGCGCCGCGGAGAGGCCCTTGTGGAGGTCGGGGTTGTCCCAGTTGAAGGACGGTGAATTGTTGGCCGACAGCAGAACGTGGGGGAATTTCTCCAGGACGCCCTTGGCGAAGTGCCGCGCCTCGTCCAGGCTCGGCTTCTCCTGCTCCATCCACAGGATATCCGCGAAGGGCGCGAAGGCGCGAGCGCGGGCGATGGCTGCCTCGACACCCGGCTTGATCTGGTAGTAGCCCTCGAAGGTCTTGGGCTTATGTTTGTTCCATTCCACCTGGATGCGCATGCTTTCGGCCAGCTCCACCTGTTCGCGGAGCGAGAGGCCGTTCAGGGGATGGTTCTCCTCCTTCCAGCGGCTGGCCAGATCCTTGCTGTTGGGACGCCCCGAGGACTCGATGATTTCGGCGACGGCCTGGTAGTAGGTCATGAGCTTGGCCTGGCGGTTCCATTCCCCGGTGAGGGCGCCGATTATTTCCTGGGCGCCCTTGCTGTCGCCCCGATCCGTGCAGCGCCACGCGTCGCGGATGTTGGAGGCGAAGGTGGGCCAGTGCTTCTCCAGATTGCGGACGCGCGACTCGTTCTCCCGGCGGTTGGTGCGGTCCCAGGCGATGCCCGTGACCTTGGCCAGGGCCGGGATGTCCTCGCTGGTCGTGCCCAGGATGAAGGCATGGTCGCGGGGATCCACGTCCGAGGTCAGGAGCTTGGCCGCTTCCGAATCGGTGCGGGCCACGATGAGCGTCTCCGCGCCCAGCATGTCCGCCGTGGCGCGCGCCTCCAGCAGGCGCACCGTGTGCTCCAGCATGGGGACGAGCACCTTGCCCGCCATGTGACCGCACTTCTTCTTGCCGTGCGCTTGGTCCTCCAGGTGCACCGCCGCCGCCCCGGCCTCGACGAAGAGGTCCATGAGCTCCGTCACCGCCTCGTGGCCGGTATCGCCGTCCGCGAAGATGGGCAGGAAGTAATCCACCACCGGCGTCGTTTCGAGCTGCTCCGGCGTCATGTGGCTGCGCTCCTCGCGCTGACGCGCGTCGTACCAGCGCTGGGCGCGGGTGATGCGCTCGACCACCTTGGGCACGGTATCGTAAGGGTATTTCGCGAGGTCCGGGCCGGTGCGCCCCGTGGAGTAGTGCAGCAGCGAAGCCTGCCAGCCGCTGACGTAGAGCGTTTTGAGCCCCAGCATGGCCAGGACCGATGCCTGCGCGCCGTCAATGGCGCCGCCCGTGGCCGCATGGTTGGGGCGCCGGCCTTTGCGGCCATTCATCTTCAACTCCTGCAGCAGGTCCCAGAACTTCCGGGCCATGGTGTTGGTGAAGGTGAACTCATTGCGCACCCGGGATCGCACGCGCACCAGATCCGCGGCGGTCCAACTGCGGGTGGTGTGTTTGAAGCGGGGCTGGGCCATCCATTTCTCCACGCTCGCCACTTCCTTGCGGAACTCCTCCTGTTCCTTGCGGACCGCGGGACTGGGATGCTTTCGTGCCATGTTCTCTAACCTTGATGAACGTTGTCGTAAACGAAATCGCGGGCCGCCAGCGCGGCGGCGGGGCATTGGCCTGAGCGCACCTGTTGTTCCACGTCCTGGCGGGAAGCGGCAAAGATGGCCTCCAGGATAGCGCCGCGCTCGCCAGCGGTCACCTCGATGATGGACAGCAGCACCCTGGAGCCGTACATGATCCACTGGGGATGGAAAAGCTGGCGCCGCAGGAGTTCCATGGTGAGCGGGGCCAGACTGCGGTCGAAGCGGCTTTTCACGCCCTCGCGATCCTGTGCCGCGAAATACTCCGTCACCGCCCGGTCGCGATCCAACAGCAGCCGCTCCATGAGCTTGCGGGTCACGCGCTCGCCCTGTTTAGTGCTGTCGCCGTCCGCCGTGAGCCGCGCTTCGTGGTGCAGCGCGGTCCAGAGCCAGTGCCAGAAGATCTCGTAGGTGGCGAAATCGTTCATGAGCCGGTTGCCACTCAGGTAGTCGTCAATGGCCGCGGCGTTGTTGCCATTGAGCTGCTGGAACATGTATTCCGAGGCCATGTAGATGGCGTAGCGCAGGCCCTTCTCGGTGATGGGGCCTTCGGGCCGGCGGAAGAGGGCCGTGAAGGCCGCGTCGGAGAACAATTTTTCCGGCGCGAGCTCCCCGGCCGCGACGACCTGGGAAACGACCTTGCCCTGCTGGTCCAATAGTCCCAGCGCCTGCAGCCGCGATTTTTCTTCGCCGCTGAGACGCGTCACCAGCGCCGGCAGATCCGCCACAGCCACCTGCAACGGCTCCGCGCCCACGCGCACGTACTCCTCCTCCGTGGTAGCCACCCAGCTCTGGCGGTAGAGGTCAAAGGGCCGGCCGGCAAGGGTCATGAGCCCCGTCAGCCGCTCGCGCAGCTTGTCGAAGAAGATGGAGCGCACCGCCTTTTCGTTCACCGCGCTGGGGGAACGCGGGTTCTTCATGACCGCCGACATGCCGCCCACGGGAAATCCGCCCACCAGCGCCGTGAGCAGCGCGTTGCGCCGTGTGTACTCGGACATGCTGGGCTCGATCATCCCCACGGTGTGCGGATCGGGAAAGACGCCCTCGGGCGCGTCCTTGAGCATCTCGATGCGGCTGTTGATATAGTCCCAGCGACCGACGTTGGGCCCCACCAGCCAGTCGCGCAGCACCCACAGGATGAGCTCCTGGTTGGCGGCATAGCGCGCGCGCTCGTTCAGCATCTCGATTTTGAGGGTGCCGCGCGGGACCTTGAGGGTCTCCTCCAGGGCTTTGAGCAGACTCGCCACCAGCCGCGCTTCCGCCGGGGTTTCGATTTTCGGCACGTAGAAATAGATGCCGGAGCCATGCTTGCGCTGGGCGTCGAAGTTGTTCAGGGTGTGGATAAGGAGAGCGGCAATCGTGGCCGGGACGTTCTCACCGTCCAGGGCGATTTGCCGGTTGCGCAGGTGCAGGCTGGGCACGCGGTGGAAGAGCACCGGCCACTGACTCCGCGGCACCTTGAGGGCGTAATCTTTTTTCTTTTCGGGATGGTGGTAAACCTGGCCCTCCCATTTTCCGGCCAGGAGCTCCTTCATGTTCTTCCAGGCGCGGTAGAGCTTGTCCCCGTAGTCGTTGCCGGCATCCTCCCAATCCGCCATCCAGGAGGTGGCTCCGTAGCCGCCGGCGTTCAGCGCGCCCATGGCCATGCCCAGATCATCGAAGGGACCCGTGCCCTGGAGGCCCGGTTTCATGACCTCAGCGGGCACCGGCTGCTTGGCATTGAGTCGCCAGCGCTGGGGGGATGGGCGGTTCAGAAGCTCGTCCATCATGCCCTGGCGGATCTCCGCCACGCTGAGGCTCTGGCCGTCGGCGTCCTCCACTCGATCTTCCGGAGCGGCAAAGCGATAGCGCGCCTTGCCAGTGGCCACGGCGGCGAGGAACTCGCTCCGAGCGCCGAGGACGGTGGCGAACTGCGGACGGAACCTCCGGGTGAACGTGGCGATAAGCTCGGCCACGTTGTGGGTGGCGCCGTTTACGGCCTGGTCGCCCAGGAGATCGGCATACCCCTTCGCGATGTCCGCGCGGACCTCGAGTCCGGAAGGCTGGCGCCCGCCGGCCACAGACGAGGCGCTTTTTACCATGGAGAAGCGGCGCTAAAAGTTGACGGCATCAGAAAACGGATTTTACGAGCGCGCAGGAGAATATCGCTCGGTAGGGTAAGATCAAGCGGAGCCCCAAGGGCGAGGAAGCGCCACATAAATCCAGCAACTGCGGAAAGACGTCGTTCCATCCCTAAGAAGGCTGGCTTTAGAACTTGTTTTTGCACCGTAATTTGTAGAATTAGTGGTCGTCTGCCGCCGCAACATTCTGTCGCGTCCAACCATCCTCCCTGCCATGATTGACTGGTCCTCGTGCCCCACTGTCGAACGTGAGCCCGGACGCTATAGCGGCGCATGGGTTTTTCGCGGTTCGCGCGTGCCGGTCGCGGCGCTGTTCGAGAACCTTGAAGACGGCGCCTCCGTCGAGGACTTCGTCGCATGGTTTCCCGGCGTTACACCTGATCAAGTCCGCGCCGTCCTCGAGCATGCCGCGCGCAGTGCTCTGGCTCCGGCGTAGGTGCGCGTACTTTTCGATCAGGGAACGCCCGCGCCCTTGAGGCGGTTTCTTCCCCATCACGAAGTCGTCACCGCTTTCGAATGCGGCTGGTCCACCCTCAAAAACGGCGCCTTGCTGGACGCCGCTGAACGCGAGGGGTTTTCGCTGTTCGTAACCACGGATATGAACCTCAAATATCAGCAGAACCTCGCCGCCCGCCGGATCGCCATTATCGTACTCTCCACAACCAGTTGGCCGCGCATTCGTGCGGCGGCGCAAGAAGTCGCCCGCGCTGTCGAAGCCGCTACACCCGGTAGCTGCACCGAGATTCGTATTTCTTGACGACGGCCAACCCCTCCGTCGAGCAGGCGTCCAAAAGGCCCCGTTTTGCGGACGCTGGTTTTTTATATCGTTGACGGAGTCATGAACGCGCGCTACCCAAGCGGGCAAAGATAACTCACCAGCGTTGCCACGCCGAAGCCGCGGCCGCCTTTTTTGATGTGGCCGCGGTCCTCGTCGCTGGTGGCGGGGCCGGCGATGTCGAGGTGCGCGTAGGGGATGCCCTCGGCGAACTCCTGGAGGAACAGCGCCGCGGTGATGGCGCCGCCGTAGCGGTTGCCGATGTTCTTGAGATCGGCGAAATCGCTTTTGATCTGCTTGCGCAGCAGGGACGTGAGCGGCAGGCGCCAGAGGTCCTCGCCCTCCGCGCGCGCGGCGGCGGCGAGGTTTTCCGCCAGCTTGTCGTCGGCGGAGAACAGCCCGGCGGTGTGCAACCCGAGTGCCACCATGCAGGCCCCGGTGAGCGTCGAGAGTTCGACGATTTCGGTGGCTTTGTGCGCGCGTGACCAGGTGATGGCGTCCGCCAGCGTGAGCCGGCCTTCGGCGTCGGTGTTGAGCACCTCCACCGTCTTGCCGCTCTTGGAGCGGAAGATATCGCCGGGCCGGTAGGCGTGCCCGTCGGGCATGTTCTCGGCGGCGGCCACCACGGCGTGCACCTCGAAGCGCGGTTTGAGCGCCGCGATGACCTCCATGGCCGAGAGCACCGCCGCCGCGCCGGACATGTCTATTTTCATGTCCATCATGCCGTCGGCGGTCTTGATGGAGAGCCCGCCCGAGTCGAAGGTCATGCCCTTGCCGATGAGGAAGACGCGCCGCGTCTCGGGGCCGGGCTTGCGGCGGCCCTTGGGCTTATAGGTGAGGTGGATGAAACGCGGCGGGTTGCGGGTGGAACCCTGTCCCACCGCGAGGTAGAGCAGCATGCCCTCGCGCGCGATGCGCCGCGCATCGAAGACGCTCACGGCCAGGCGGTGGCGGCGCGCGATATCCCGGGCGTGGCGCGCCAACGTCTCGGGCGTGAGCACATTGGCCGGCTCGTTCACGAGGTCACGGGCATGGGACACGGCCTCGGCCACCCGGCGCGCGCGCTCCAGGGCGGCGCTCGCCCCTGCCGGCATGGCCGGCTGCTCCGGCCAGTGCAGGCCCACCGTGAGCTCCTTATGGCGCTTCTTCTTCGAGAGGTACTTGTCGAAACGGTAGTCACCGAGTCCTGCGCCGCAGGCCAGAGAGTAAAGCGCACCCGCGCTGCAACCGTCCTTGATCGCCGGCGGCACTAAAATCAAGCTCGCGGCCTTGAGATCGCGCGCGCGCGACACAGCGGCGCCGGCGAAAACCTTGAGCCCGTCGCGCTCGGCTTTTTTCTCTTCACCGAGACCCAGCAGCAGCACGCGCGCCGGGCCGGAAGCCACGGGCGAAGCGAGATTCACGGAGCTTCCCGCCTCGGCCTCGAAGCCCTCGGCCTTTGCGCGCCGCGAGAGCAGGCCGTCCAGCGATTTGTCGAGGTGCTTGAGTTCCGCGGGCCATTTCGCGGTTTTGAAGAGTCCGAAAACAACGAGGTCGGCGCGTGTGCGCCGCAAATCGCGGCGGTGAAGTTCGACGTGGAGCATGGGGATTTCCGTGATAAAGAAAAGGTGGGTCTGTTCGTTTTTAGGGCTTATCCGATGGCTGGTTAGAATTTATAAAATATTTTGTCGCAAAAGAAGCAATAAAATATGAAATTCCAACTTGAATGCCGATGACGATAGGCGCTCCCACAAGTAGCACTCTCGCTTGCATGACCCGATCTTGTTCGGTACCATTTTCATGCTCTTCAAAATGTTTTGAGGCCATATTTTCAACGACAAAAAATTTGATTGCAAAAGAAATTATGAAAAGAAGAAGGACGATAGATGTGTTAGATAGTTTGATTTTCTTGATTAGCTTCAAATAGACGATGCTTGTAAAGGCTGCTATTTCAAATGCGAACAATACACTCATGCGTCTCAGCCCAGCGGCTTCAGCCCGCTGCCCTGCACGGGGAAACTCATCTCGCCGCCGTTCTTGAAGTACACCCGCGCTGTCGGTTCCTCCGTCCCGATATCGTCCACCGAGAGCACCACGCCTTTGCCGTATTCTTCATGGCGCACCGGCAGCCCGCGTTTCAGGGGTCCGAGCTCGCGCTCGGCGTCGGCCGGGCGTGCCGCGCGCCGCTTCGAGCCCACCCGCTCGATAATGAGGTTCGGCCCCTGCATCTCCGCGAGAAAGCGGCTGGGGTCCACGACGTTGAGCTTCGCGCCCGTGTGGCGCAGTTGCGAGCAGTAGAGGTGCAGCTCGCGCTCAGCGCGCGTGATGCCCACGTAGCACAGCCGCCGTTCTTCTTCGAGGCCGGGTCCGTCCAGGTTGCGCTGGTGCGGCAACAGCCCCTCTTCGAGCCCGGCCAGGAACACCGTATCGAACTCCAAGCCTTTGGCGGCGTGCAACGTCATCAGCATCACGCGCTCGCCTTCGTTCCCTTCGCCCACCTGTTCCTTGCGCTCGCCCGTGAGCGCGACGTTCTCCAGGAACTGGCTCAAGGTCGCCCCGTGGTGTTCCTCGCAGAACTGGCCCACCATGTTCATGAACTCCTGGATGTTCTCGGCGCGATCCTCCTCATCGCCGCCTTTGCCGCGGTAGGCCTCCAGTAGGCCCGTGGTCTCCACCAGCCGATCCACCAGCCGGTCGGGGGAAGAGAAGGCGTCCGCGAACAGGCTGGCCATGAGTTTGCAGAAGCGATCCACGGATTCCTTCGCGCGCGGCGGCAGCCCGGTCAGGGCCTCGGCTTCGAGCATGGCCAGCCAGCAGCAGGTGCCGCGCTCCTCGGCGCGGCGCAGGATGTGCTCCTTGGTGGTTTCGCTGATGCCACGCGCCGGCTTGTTGATGATGCGCATCAGGCTCACGCCGTCCTTGGGATTGTGGATGAAACGCAGATAGCTCACGAGGTCCTTGATTTCGGTGCGCGCGAAGAAGGAGACGTTGCCCACGATTTCGTAGGCGATGCCGCGTCCGCGCAGCTCCTCCTCGATGCTGCGCGACTGGGCGTTGGTGCGATAGAACACCGCCACCTTGCCCAGTGCCCGGCCCTCCTTGCCCAGCCGCTCGATGACGGAGGCGATGGCCGCGGCTTCGGTGTGGGGGTCCTCGACGAAATGCAAGAGGGGCATGGGACCGGCTTCTTTGTCGGTGACGAGCTTCTTGTCGAAACGCTTTACATTTTTGACGATCAACTGGTTCGAGAGATCGAGGATGCGCCGCGTGCTGCGGTAGTTGCGTTCGAGGTTGATGCGCCGCGCGGGGGCGAACTCGTCGGGGAAGTTGAGGATATTGTTGATGTCGGCCCCGCGCCAACTGTAGATGGACTGGTCCGGGTCGCCGACCACGGTGAGCCCCTCGGCTCCGCCCGCGACGTGCCGGGTGAGCCGGCCCTGGATGCGGTTGGTGTCCTGGTACTCGTCCACCAGCACATGGCGGAAGCGCTCCTGGTACGCGGCGCGCACGGCGGGGTGTTTCTCGAAGAGCTCCAGCGCCTTCAGCAGCAGGTCGTCGAAATCGAGCGCCTGGTTGGTGCGCAGGGCCTTTTCGTAGCGCGCAAAAACATCGGCCATGCGCTGTTCGCGGAACCCCGCCGCCCCCGCGGCGGCGTGCTCGGGGCCGAGGCCCTCCGACTTGAGCCGGCTGATGTAGGCCGCGTTGTCCTTGGGCAGGAACTCCTTGGGGTCGAGGTTGAGTTCCCGCAAGACCGCCTTCACCACGCTCAGTTGGTCCTCTTCGTCGTAGATATTGAACTGTTCGCTCAAGCCCAGGTGGCTGGCCTCGCTGCGCAGGATGCGCGTGCACATGGCGTGGAAGGTGCTCACCCAGGCGCCGGAGATTTCGCAATCGGCGAGCCGCCGCTTCATCTCGTTCGCCGCCTTGTTGGTGAAGGTGATGGCGAGGATGTTGCGCGGGCTCACCCCGTCCACCAGCACCAAGTAGCGGATTTTTTCGATGATGACGCTGGTCTTGCCCGAACCCGCTCCCGCCAGCACCAGCAGCCGGCCGCGCCGTTCCAGCACCGCCTCGCGCTGCTCGGGATTGAAGCGACGATCCGGAATTTCCTGCTCGCCGCGGCGCGTGGCCGGCGCCGGGCTTGTCCCCGCCATTACGCCGGCCCCCGGTGCCACTCATCGCCCTCGCCTGGGGGAAAAAGCTTGCGCAACTGGTCCAGGATTTCCGGCGGCAGCACGGTTTCGAGCCGTTTCAAGGCCTCACGGATCTGTTCCGGCGTGAGTTGCAGCGGAAAGGAGAACACCCCCGCGCCCGGCGTCTGGGGAGCGGCGGCGACAGCGGCCTTCTTGATGCGCTGGCGCAGATCCTCCACGAAGGCCCCCAGCACCACCGCCTGGGCGTAGGGGTCTTTGGCCAGCGGCGCCAGGAAGTCCTGCAGCAGCGCGCCCTTGGCCGTGGGACCGAGGCGCATGTTGATGGCCTGGCGCAATTGGATGTAGATGGGCGCGTGCTGTCTCAGGATCAACTGGTCTTTTTCGCCGTCATCCACGAAGCGGCTGAAGTAGCTCGCCGGAACGGGAATGTAGGGGCTGGCCAAGATACGCTCCAACACCACCGCCCGCTCGCGCTCGTCCTCCCACTCCTGGAGGTACTTCCAGATTTCCATGACCTTGCGCTCCAGCGGCCGGTCGGCGCGGATCTCGAACCAGCCCTTGAGCTCGTGGTCAATGCGCGCGCCCGCGGTCTTGGTCACGCGCTCGCGCACTTCGGTGGGGATCTCATCCTCCGCCACGGTCCCCTGGTGCTTGGGCGCCAGCCCGCAACTCTCCAGCACGAAGCGCAACAGCTCCAGGCGCCGCTCCGGCGGCACCTCGCGCGCGCGCAGCACGCGCAAGATGGCGAGGGCCCGCTGGCCGGAACTCGCCTTGCGGCTCCCCAGGATATCGGCGAGCTTCAGCACCAGCGGATCGCTGCGCCGCAGCGCCTCACCCGTCGTCAGTTCCCCTTCTTCCATGGCCGTCCCTGTAGTTTACTAGGCCCCGCCCGCAAAAAAGGGGGCGATGGCGTGCGGGAAAGCGTGAGATTTGCCGCCTGAAACTAGGCCATCCCTACAACGGGCCCAACCGTGGGCGGCTATGCTGGTATCGCCGAAAGGCGAGTGAAATCAAGGCAGGCCCAAGCATTCGTCATGATTATCCACATTGCGCAGGGTGATTTCGCCCTTTTCCGGCCCGTATTCCCAGGTCATTCGATACTTGTCGTTGACGTAAGCTTCGAAAATTTTTCCACCAAAATCGCCCAGGGCACCCTGGACTTCATGAGTTTGCAAAGAGGGGTGGCGGGGATTTTTCGTGAGGAAGTCGAGTCGGGTTTCGAGCTGCCGAACAACCTGACCCGGCAACCGGCCGGCTTGAGACTTGAAACGCTCGGTCGCGATGAGTCGGAAACGGGGAGTCAACGCCCCTTGCGCCGGGTCGTGATAGCGGCGATAAGCTCTTGCGCCGAGTCGTGGCGGGTCAACCGACCTGCCTGGATATCCTCGGAAGCCTTGCGCTCCCCCTCCTGCCAGCGCCGCGTCCAGAACCAAGCCTGTTGGGCGGGCACGGCGATCTGGGGCACTAGCACGATGGCGCCGTCAGCACGCCGCTCGCATTGGAAGAACGAGGTACCTTCGGGAACAAACTCCTTGGGCAGGGTGAGCTGGTTGCGCTGGCCCAGCATGAGCATCCGGTTCATGGTCACAGTATAAGGGCCCTCATGGGGAATGTCAACCGGAAATACGGAATATCCGTAGTTCAGCTATTTCCCAGTTAGCCCCAAATCGCGGGCCGCCGCTTCTTTCCAGGACAACATCATCAGGCCACTCCCTGGAGACGCGCGCGCTTTGCGCTATAATGGCAGCATGACTGCTTGCGATGACTCCACGCTGAAGACGGAGCGGCTTGAACTGGCTCGCCGGCATTTCCGGCAGTATCACGCCCAGTGTTTCTGGTTCCTGCGCAAGGATCTCGAGATCGCTGCGCAAGACATTCCCGAGATCACGCGCGGGTTGCGCCGCGACGGCGGGCGTCAAGGGTATCTTTTGGCCTCCCGACGGTGCCCGTCACGGAATTTCAAAAGCGCGTCCTAGGGCTGCTCGCCGGGCAGCGCAGCCCGGAGAGCTACCTCGCTGGCGCCGCCGCGCTGCACCTTGCGGCTGACAGTCCGCGGTATTCCGAAGATCTGGATTACTTCCACGACCTTGAGGAAAGCGTTGCCACGATCCGGCTGCAGAAATTTTCCCATCTCTAA
>JAHFOS010000247.1 GCA_023261545.1 bacterium | reverse complement strand
TCTCGCATGCTGCTATCGTATGTTTCAGTGGTGGCTCCTCAGTGTCCCACCGATTTCCATCGATAAATGCGATGGATGGTATAGCCACTTGAAGGGCGTGCGAGAACATCGTCTCATCCTCAATTGTCATGAATATCTGAACCTGCTTTTTCAGTGGTTGCATGCTCGTGTGTTTGTTGGCGCCTTATACACCGCTAACTGGTTAAGCCAAGATCGCTTGGCAATGATGACAAGAAATCCGCCCGCTTTGCGTTACCGCTGCGTCGCTCTGAACTTGCAAGGTTCTGCACATAGGCAATGAATTCCTCACGCTCGGATGGAGTCAAGGTTTTCAGAATTGCCGCAAGTTGCTCAAGCTGTGCGACGGCGACATCTGGATTGATGACATCATCGCCACTTAACGCCAGGAAAGCAGCGGACTCGACGATTGCTTTCATTAATATGTGATTCACGGCTTCACCACCTTATTAGTATGGAAAAGACCCCTTCGAGACAATCACGCCCGATTGCTCGTGTTTCTAGCTCAGGCCAATGTGATCATTCTTCTGCGATGATCGTCAAAGGTGACGTGCAGGGCATAGCCTGGTCTAATAAATAGTCACCACGGAACGTTCTTAGGCAATTCGGAATAGCGCACAAAACCGTGTTCTTCCGGCAAGCGCGTGTAATTCTGACGCGGCGGGCGATTTCTCCATCGGAGTCTGAGGAGCCTGACGATAGGGTCGAAGGGCGGCGCATCCCACCGCTGCTGGGACGGCTAGAGCATCAGCGCGGCGGCGGGGAGCGGGGGGTGGCGCCCGTCAATGTTGTAGTGGCTGGGCGGTAGTTCCAAGGCATCCACTGGTCCGGATGGGCCCGGAGCTCCTTGGCGTGGCGCTGAAGCTGCGTGAGGTAATCGAAGGGGTCGACGCCGTTAAGATCGCAGGTGTGGATCAGGCTCATATAGAGGTCGCCTACGTGCGCCCCATTGTCTGTCTTGTAAAACAGCGAGTTCTTCCGGTGTAGGATCGCCTTTTTGAGCGCCCTCTCGCAGATGTTGTTGTCCAGCGGGGCTCCCGCCTTATTAAGGAAGAGTGTCAGCTTCTCCCAGTGTTTGAGCATGTAGGCGATGGCCTCGCCCATCCCGGAGTTGGGCTCAATCTTCTTGTCGGTGATTTGCGTCTGCATCCAGGCGCGGAGTTTCTCCATCTGCGGGCCGCTTCTGTCTTGATGGAATTTCAAGCGCTGGGCATCGGAGAGCTCACGTTTTTTGGCGATGGCGTCATTCTTGTAGACGGACCCTAACACGTCAAGGATATGCTTGCACTCCCGAGGGAAGTTCGGCGCTTGATCGACGAACTGCCGGCGGCCGTGGGCCAGGCAATTGGCCAGGATGGTTTTGAAGTTCTGCGGGACATTGCGCGCGAGGGCGTCACACATCTGGATGGGGGATCTCAGGCCTGGGTTTCGTTTGGCGAGCAAGGCCTTGAGATTTTCCCCGGCGTGCTTGAGACCCGTGAAGAACAACGCGATGCGCCGGTCCTTCAAAGAGCTGACGATACCCGAGGTAAAAATGCCGGTGCGATCGGGTTTGGGGTCCTCCGGCGCTCGGCCGTTGGCGGCCTCCCGAAGCGTGGCTTCCCGGCGCTTGCCCATCCAGGCGAGAATTTTCATCGGCGTGTCATCGTTATGGATGAGCTTTCCCTGAGCCGCCGCACGCTGGAGCTCCTCAAAGGCCGGTTCCAACCGCTTGGCGGCGTCCCGCACGATTTCCCACTGGGTCGAAGGAGGAAGCGGAATCCCGATGCCACCCTGCAGCTTGTGGAGCCGATTCCAAGGGAAGCCGCCGCCGTAGCGGAATAGTGCGATCATGCTGGCGGCGGTCTCGTCGTATTTGTCGCGCCCCACCCCCGCCGGCGGGTCCGCCTCGAAGATCTCTCCGCATAAATTGCACCGCAGTTTCTGAAGCTCATAGATCGTAGCCGCCAGCGGCGGCTGACCCATGACGCGCACCAGAATCCCCGGTCGGTTTCTTTGATCGTAAATCTTTCCCTTCCGGCAGCCAGGGCAGCACTGGCCGGGCTTAAGCCTGTGATGGGGGACCTTCTCGGTTGCAGCGCCCGAGTAGGCGGCCTGGCCGTTTCGGCCATGACCTGGCGGTGGAGGACGCCGGGCTTTGGGTTTTCCGCTGGTCTTGGGGTCGGGCGACCCGTGAGGGCAAGCCAGCCCTCCACACGTCAGGCGGGCTGGGTCGCCTGTCGTGTGGAGACCCAGGACCTGCCGGCTCTTTTCGCTGGTCGGACCGAATAATATTTTCCGCAGCCGAGCGAGGCTGATGTCCTTATCCTCCAGAACTTTCAGCAAGGTGGAGTAGGCGCGCACAATGATTTCGATCTTCTCGAAAACCGCCTGAGGCAGGACGGCCTTGGCTTCGGTGAGGGTTTGCGCGATGTCCTGCTCAGACATATCGACCTGTTCAAACGGTGCTGTCATACCCTTGCCCCGGGTCGCCAGAGCTCTGGCGACCCCAGGAGCTCTCGAAAATTCTGGCAGAGCGGATAGCCCCACACCTCCTTGATGGAGCGGTTGGGCTTGTGGGTTTGGTCATCTTTGCCGCGGCCTTGCGTTTGGCCCAGAGGGACCCAGTTGGCCGCTCGGTAACAGGTGCCACGAAACGTTGTCGGATCGACGAACGTTTCCACAAAATGAACGGGATGATTGTAGAGCCGCTGCCAATCGCTGGACAGGCGGCGCGTGATGCGCGAGAGCACATGGCTGGCCAAATGGGGGACGCGCACCCAGGGTAGAATTAAAAAACGCGGGTTGTAAGCAACCCCGCGAATGTTTCGGCGGCGCGCCTCAGCCGTCCAACCGATGAAGCGGTCCCGCGGGCCCAGATGCCGGGGCGCCGAGGAAAAAGCCAGAGCCGCCAACGGGCGACCGGTACGGCTGGCTGACACCAGATATTTCAGATGCTCGCCTACCGGGCGCGTGTAGCCCAGGTAGTGATACTGGTGGATGAGGCTGTCAAAGAGCGCCTCCTGCGGCGTGCGGCGCACCAGAACAAATTCCAGCGGCTGAAGCTCGGAAAGTTTGATCTCGACAGCAGAGGTATCGGAGAGCCAGGGCTCAGGCGCCCTTCGGCGGATGATGTTGTTCGTGAGTGCCGCACGGCGGGGCGGTGGAAGCGTGATGTGGCCGGCGCGGTCGAGCGCGAGCATCAGCCCCCGGGCCAGCATGTCGCACGCAACGCCGTTGGGCTGGCGCCATCCCCAGGCTTGGCACAGAAGCGCCGACAGCCGGAAGCGGCTGGCGGTGGGGTGTTGCGCGATCAGCTCGCGGATGAAGGTGACTTCCGGCACCTCCATCGGACGGCCACGATACTTGAGGATGGTCGATTCCCCCGGCACGGGGGAAAGGATACTTAAAAGGAAGGACTGAACGCAAGCGCCGGAGTGACCCCCGCTTCACCGACCCGACGCCAAGGCGGCGCGCCTTTGGCCGTGTCGGGATTTCCACAGGCGAGCAGCACCTGAAGCTCGTGCGCTTCCAGTCGCCTGGTGATGCCTCTGCCTTCCCCGCTCGGCCAGAATCGGAATCGTCCCGCCGACAGGCGCTTCTGGCAGAGCCAGAACCCCTGGCCATCGTACACCAGGATCTTGAGCGCCCGAGCGCGGCGGTTCCGGAAAACGAACACCGCGCCGCTCATCGGATCGCTCTCCAGCTTTTGTCGGCAGACCCGGCACAGGCCATCGATGCCCTGGCGAAAATCCGTCGGCTCCACAGCGACGAGAATCCGCAGATGAGGCGTGAGCTGAATCACGAGGCGCGTCCGCTCGCGCCGTCGCCCGTACGCAGCGCTCCAACCAGCGCCGCCACCTCCAGGACGCTGGCATGGCGAATGAGGATGCGCGGTGTCCCGCCCCGGTGATCCGGCGCCTCCACGACATATTCTGCCGATGAGCTTTCAGGGATAATCCCGGCGGGAAGATTCCCCTGTGTCAATTCGATAAAGGCCGGCTTGCGACAACGCTGGTGAAAGCCGGGTCGCCGCGGCGACCGCCCGTCCACCTCGAGCTTCAGCGCCGTGTAGTTCAGCCGCAGCGACCTGGCGACCCGATGAAGGCTGTAGGTTTCGCACAGCTTGGCCGCCATCCCCCAGAGCTTTACCGGAATCCGTTCGCGCCCCGTTTTGCCAGAGCGCCAGCGCTCAAACTGATTTTGCACCCCGCGAACTTCTGCAGAATCTATTTTCGATGTGGTTGTTGCCATGATTCCTCCTCGGCCGCCGCGGCGACCGCAGAGAATATATCAAGCGGCTGACGGTCAATTCATGCGCGCTTGCCGGAAGGACACGATTCAACGTTGTATTCGCGACCTCGGCCGTGCTAGCCTGCCGCAACTCGGCTTCATCGCGTTTGAAAAATCGAAGAAGTTTCAGAATATAATCGCTCATGGTTGCCAGCTGTGATAATTGGTTTCAATCGATGCGTCGGTTCCAGTTCCGCGCAGTTACATAAGCAGGCATTTGTTGCCTCCTCGTGCAGGAGCCATGAATATCAACGGTTTCGGTAATTTTGTTGCCATCCAAGAATTTTATCAGATCTAGAAAAGTGTACGGGAAGCAAGCCGCTATGACAAGCAAAATTATGAGAGGGTAGTGGCCTGATCTCCAGCCCATTTTTATGCACTACACTTCAACAATTTCTTGTTTACCGCTCTCAGGATCACCTCTTGCTTTTTGGTCAGCGTCACCACACGCGATGTTTTGAAAACCCCCTGGC
>JAHFOS010000101.1 GCA_023261545.1 bacterium | reverse complement strand
GGCGAGCAGTTGGACCGTGGAGGGCGTCTTCTCGGCGGCCAAGGAACTTTTCGCGCTCGGCGAGAGGACTGCCAAGCTGGACGATATCTCCACCCTCGAATTCGCCGAGCGCGATCTGCCGCGACTCGTCTTATCATCCGAAGCAGGAGGTTGGCGCGTCGCCGCCGCGGGCGCCCAGCCCCAGGTGGACGGAGAGAAACTGAAGGGCGCGCTAGAAGGACTTGCCCGCATGGAACTCGCCGACTATCACAAGGGTATTTCTCGCGACAAGCCGGAGCGCGAAGTCGCGTACACTCTTGCATCGGGAGGCAACGCGCGCATCCTCGACCTCGGAAAGTTTCCCTTGCGCACGGCGCGGCTTTTCGCCTTTGAGGGCGACCCCCAGACCTACTCGCTGCACGACTACGACGCCGACAAGATTTTTCCGCCGCGCAAGGAATTGCTGAAGTTCGAAGTGAAGCCAGCGGCGGGCGGCGATATCACCGCGTTGAAGCTGCCCAGCGCCAGCCTTGAGCGCAAAGAGGGCAGCCGGCTCGTGGTGGCCGGCCCCGCCGGTGAAGTCGAGGCCGACGAGGGCCGCCTCGCCACGTGGTTCGATGGCTATAAGAGCGCCCTGGAGAGTCCCTACGCTTCCGTGGCGCCGGACTTCGCGCCGCAAGTCGAGTTGGACCTCGCCGCCACGGGAAACGTGAGCGTGAAACTGCAAATCTCCGAGATAGCGAACGGCAAGGCCTGGGTTCGATCCTCGCTCTACTCCGGCGCCTTCGAGGCGCGCGGCGAGGTCGCGCGCGCGCTGCTGAAAGACGCCGCATTTTTCACGAAACAAATGCCCGTCGCCTCGGGCAACGCCGCTCAGGGTCCGGCGCAACCCTTCGGTCCCGCCGCTCAAGAGGCGGTTCCCGCGCCTCCGGCGGAAAAGACCGGGACCGACGATGACGGCAAGGAAGGCGGCCAGGACCACAAGGGGTGAGGGGATCCTGAGTGGCCTGCGTGGCCGGGTCCCATGAGGCGATCCGGAGTCCTGAAAATATGGGTTGTCTTCGTAGTATCGCATCGCTGCTACGGTCGGCACCACAGCTTTACGATCCCGGCCCCCGGTTAGCCTGATCTCGCGATCATGCGCACTGCCGCTAATCAGCTTTATTTTGGCCCGCACAGCGCCGCGCAGCTTTGCGAGCGCTACGGCACGCCCCTTTACGTTTACGAAGAAGAGATCCTGCGCCGTCAGGCGCGCGAGCTGGTGGGGTGTTTCAGCTACCGGCCTTTCCGCGTCCACTATGCCATGAAGGCCAACTTCAACCCGGCCATCCTGCGCATCCTGCATGAAGAGGGCTGCGGCGCGGATACGGTTTCCGACCTGGAGGTGCGCCTGGGGCTGGAAGTCGGCATGAAGCCGGAAGAGATCATTTTTACCGGCGACAACAGCACGGACGAGGAGATGCTCGCCTGCCACGATCAGGGCGTTATCGTGAACGCCGGCTCCTTGAGCCAGCTCGACCGGCTCGGGCGCCTGCGGCCCGGCGCGCGCGTCAGCGTGCGCATCAACCCCGACGTGGGCGCCGGCCATCACAGCCATTGCATCACCGGCGGCCCGCACACCAAATTCGGCATCTACCACGATTTGCTGCCGGAAATCCTGGCGCTGGTCCAGCGCCATCGGTTGGCCTTGGTGGGTATCCACTGTCACATCGGCACGGGCATCCTGGACGCGGCCAAGTTCCTGGAGGCCATGGACATCACGTTGGGGGTGGCGCGCAAGGTTCCGGGTCTGGAGTTCGTGGACTTCGGCGGCGGGCTCGGCATCGCCTACCGCGAGGAGCAGCAGCCCCTGGACCTGCGCGAATTCGGCGCGCGCGTGAGCCGGCATTTCGAAAAATTTTGCGGCGAGTACGGCAAACCGCTGGAGCTTAAAATCGAGCCCGGGCGCTTTCTGGTGTGCCAGGCCGGCACGCTGCTGGCGCGGGTGAACACGCTCAAGGATACGCCCGCCCACCACTTCGTGGGCTGTGATACGGGTTTCAATCACCTCATCCGCCCCATGGCCTACGGCAGCTATCACCGCATCGTGAACGCCAGCCGCGTGGAGGGCCCGCAGCGCCAGAGCGTCCTGTGCGGCAATATCTGCGAGAGCGGCGACGTGTTCACCCAGTCCTCCGAGGGCATCGAGGACCGCTTGGTCAGCGAGTTCCGCGCCGGTGACGTTGTCGCCATCCTGGATGCCGGCGCCTACGGCATGAGTATGAGCATGCAGTACAACATCCGCCCGCGCCCGCCGGAAGTGCTGGTGGGCCAGGACGGCGGCCTGCGCGTGATTCGCCGCCGCGAAACCTATGAGGATATCATGGCTGGGTATGTCTGAAGTGAGGGAGCGGAAAGCTGATGCGCCGCAGCGGTGCTTGAGGGTGTTTTAATCAAGGAAAAACCATGACTTTTACGCTGCTCATCGCCACTCGCAAAGGCGCCTGGTTCGCCAAGAGCGCCGACCGAAAAAGATGGACGCTGCACGGCCCGCACTTCCTCGGCCATCAGGTGCACCACTTGTTGCGCGACCCGCGCGACGGCAAGACGCTGCTGGCGGCCGTGCGCTCCGGCCATCTGGGCCCGACGCTGATGCGCAGCGCCAATGGGGGAAAGACTTGGCAGGAAAGCAAGAAACCGCCGGCGTTCGCGGCGGGCGAGGCGCGGGGTCGCGTGGTGGACCACACCTTCTGGCTGACGCCGAGCAACGCCCAGGAACCGGGGGTGTGGTACGCCGGCACGACGCCGCACGGGCTTTTCCGCAGCGAGGACGCCGGCGTGACCTGGCAGGCGGTTTCCGGCTATAACGACCACCCGCAACAGAAAACCTGGGCCGGCGACGACAAACAGGGCACACCGGATGGCCCGAAGCTGCACTCCATCCTGGTGGATCCGCGCGACGGCAACCACTTGTGGCTCGCCATGTCGGGCGGCGGCGTGTTTGAATCGCGCGATCGCGGCCAGACATGGACACCTTGCAACAAGGGCGTGGATATGGATTTCATGCCCAAGCTGCCCGAGGGCGAATTCTACGAGTTCGGCCACGATCCGCACTGCGTCGTCATGCATCCCGCCAAGCCGGATCGGCTTTGGCAGCAGAACCATTGCGGCATCTACGTCATCGACCGCCCGGAACAAGTCTGGCGCCGCGTCGGCAGGAACATGCCCAAGAAAATCGGCGACATCGGATTCCCCATGGTGGTGCACCCGCGCGACCCCGATGCCTGCTGGGTCTTTCCCATGGACGGCGGCAGCGTGTGGCCGCGCGTCAGCATCGGCGGCAAGCCCGCGGTGTACGGCACCCGCGATTGCGGCGCGTCCTGGCAGCGCTTCGACAAGGGTCTCCCGAGCGCGCAGGCGTGGTGGACCGTCAAGCGCCAGGCCATGTGCAGCGACGGCGCCGCGCACGTGGGTTTGTACCTTGGCAACACCGGCGGGGAAGTATGGGCGAGCCGCGATGAAGGGCGGAGTTTCCGCTGCCTGTTCCGGCATCTACCGCACATCTTTTCCCTGTCCATGGCCGAGAGCTGATGGCCTGCGTGCTGGTGCCCACGCTGCTGCGCAGCTACACCGGCGGCACGGCGGAAGTCCAGGCGCGGGGCGGCACCCTGGCCGAGGTCTTCGCGGACCTCGACCGCCAGTTTCCCGGCTTTGCCTTTCGCGTGGTGGACGAACATGGCAGGGTGCGCAGGCACATGGTGGTGTTCGTGGGCGGCGAGCGCCGCGACGACCTGGGGGCGCCGCTGGGCGAGGTGCGCGAGGTGCAGATCGTCGGCGCCCTGAGCGGGGGCTGACGCACCAGCCCGGCGCTGCCTTTTTTGCTTAACGGCCTAGGTTCCCATGCCTGGAGAGTGCGGGCCGCATCGAAAAGACTTCACAGCCGGCGGTGATCCTCGAAGTGCGCCTGCGTGATCCTGATCTTATTTCGCAACTGCCCCACCAGGTCCGGCCCCAGGGTGAAGACGTCTTCTTCTGAAGGCGTGGCCGCCATTTCCAGCACGGGGATTGCGGTGGATTCGAGCAACTCGATAAGTTCTCTGGTGTTGGCAAGATCGGCGTTGATGATTTCCCGGACTTCCTCGGGAACGCCGCCGGATTTTTCACGCGCGTTTCCATGAGGCGTGGCGCAACCCTCCAGAAAATCCTGGTATTTTGCCGTGCAAATAGCGTTGTGGATGACGCAGATCAGGGCCGCCAGCCGCAGCTCCAAGGTCTCTGTCTCTAGGCCTGCCGCGGCGTCTTGCGCCACGGCACGCGCACGGCGCAAGGCTGTCCGGGCGGCCTCCAGTTCTGCTATCGAGCCCTTGAGCAGTTTTACGGCGACCTCCGTCTCCAGCGCCTCGTTGTTGTTCGCCGCGTCCCAGGTCATCCCCTTGCGGCGGATGAGAGATACGCCCTGCAGATCCATGAGGTCGGCCGCCTGGGCCTCGCTGCGCGCGGTGAATTGGAACTTCCGGTAGTAGTCCTTCTCCGCGGGTTTGAGCTCCAGGGGAAAGGGGACCAGCGGGCGGATCAACCAGCGCTGGCTCACGGTGCCCATCATGAAAAGCGGGCCGCCGTACTGGATTTTGCTGAGGCCATCACCGACCGCGCGCTGAATTCTCCCCCAGGCCTCCAGTAGCAGCGGCGCAGCGGCGTTTCCGACTCTTCTTCGCGCAACGGCCAGGACCGCCTCCCGCTGCGACGCAACACCTGGGGCTCTCCCGTGGCTGTATTCTTTAGACAAATCGAAAAGTTCGCCACAATGGACGGACGGGATGTAGATGAGCCCGTCGGTTTCGCGTTGCTCGAAGACCCGCTCCAGTTGCTCGGCGTAAAGCAGGGGCTGCGGAACATCCATGACCGGTGTGGTGTGAGAGCCGTAGGCATAGTTGCCGAAGGTCGCGCACATCGTGTTCTTCCCCGGGCCGGTGGCCGATTTTCCCGTTCCTCGTCCGTGGTAAGTGCAAAAACCGGCGCTGACACGGCTGAGCTTGCCCAGGTGGTTGATGTTGGCGATCACCTGGCCTTCCTTGAGTTGCGGCCAGGTGGCTTCCGATTCCTTGGGCGTCGTGCGGATATTCACCTCGACCTGCGCGAACAAGCCCTCGTCTTTTGCTCCACGCTGGATGGCCGACAGGAAATCCACGAAGCGTTCCGTGTAGGTGCGGTGCTTGCAGGCCTCAGGTCCGTTGGCACCTTGATAGAGCGTCTCGCTCCAACAAAAGCCGGTTCCGGCGTCGTTGGCCTTGAACTCAAACAGCTCCACAGGCGCGGCGCGGCAGATTTCCGCGGTAGCTTGCCGGTACATGGCCAGCACCTGGGGGTGATCCACGCAGACGGCGTGATATGGCTTCGGAGACCGGCCTGGATAATCACTCCTTGGGCCTCGCCATTCAGGATGTTTCTCAAAAGCCGCTTCCGGAAGCCACATGGGTTCGGTTCCAAAGAAAGCGGCCTTGAGCTCCCGCCTCCGCAAGATAGCGCCCCGTCCCGCCAGGATTTCCATGCAACGCTGGCCGTGATCATGACTAACCCACTCCCGCAACGGCTCTGGAACAGCCGTCGTGAGGATCGCGGGATAGCGCATGTTCCAGTTAGGATACGGATCCGAGGGGTCAATCCTCACCTGCCAGCGCGCCTTCGGGAGATGACTCACCGCGACATGCGTAAACCCAATCTCCTGGGCCAGGTCGGCCAGCCGGGTGAACTCCTCCAATGAGGAGGTCGGACAGCTTAGGGTGAGTTTCCTGATGCGGGGCATGAGCGACAGAGAAGCGCAAGGGTGAACAATTGTGATAATAGCCTGGTGGCTTTTGAAACAAGACTGAATGAACGGCTACATCCAGCAGCGGCGTCCCTTGAGGGGGAAGGGGAGGGCATAAATTGTGGACGCCATCACCTCTTGCCATGACGAGCAGCCTATGACCAAGATTCCCGAGCAATTCAAGGGCGTCACCGCCGTGGCGAAGGCTAACGTCTATTTCGACGGCAAGGTGGTGAGCCACTCGATCCTGTTCGCCGACGGCAGCAAGAAAACGCTCGGCCTGATTTATCCCGGCGCGTTCCACTTCGGCACTCAGCAGGGCGAGCGCATGGAAATAGTCGCCGGAGCATGCCGCGTAAAACTGGACGGACAATACCGGTGGAGCGAGCACGGCGCGGGCCAGGCCTTTGAGGTGCCCGCGAATTCCGGATTCGAGATCGAAGTCCAGCAGGGCCTTTGCGAATACATCTGCTCGTTCCTGAGCCCTTGATTTTTTCCTCGATCTCCCATGCCCCTTGATGGCTGAGATCGAGGAAACTCCTAAAATGGATGAACGCGTGAGCCCTGAAGCTCAACGGCCGCGGACCACGCTTGCATCCCTGCCGCCGTTGCAGTATGCTTCACCGCGGCTGAAACACTATCTGGAGTTTCTGCCTTTCTTCCTGCTGCACGGTTGCTTCCAGTATCTTCCTGAGCCGGCGGCCCGCGCTTTGGGCCACGCCTTGGCTGATGCGTCGCGGCTGGTGCTGCGCCGCCGCGGCGCCGAGTCTCTGGGGCGTATCCGCGCCGTGCTCGGAGCGGCGGCGGGGCAGACGCCCGCGGAAAAGCCTGAAGCCGTGTTGCGCGGTAGTTACCGCACCTTCGCGGAGAACTGGGTGCTGCTCGCGCGCTCCCGGGACGTCGGGCAGAAGGATCTCGAACTCAAGGCGCGCCTGGAGGGTTTTGATGCCGTGCGCCAGCTCGGGGAGCGCGGTATCGGGGTCATCTTCGCCACCTGTCATTTCGGCCATTGGGAGCGGGCTTCGCGCCTGGTTGATCTCGCGGGTTTTCCCGCGGCCCTCATGGCGGGAGTGCAGCACAACCCCCTGGTGGACCGGGTCATCAATCGTGATCGTGAGCGCGGCCGCAACCGCGTCTTGCACAACCGCATGGGCGTGCGCCACGCCATAGCGCTCTTGCGTTCCGGGGGGCGGCTGGTGATCGTCTGCGACGTGGACGTGGGCGCCCACGGGGTCTTCGTGCCCTTTCTCGGTCGTCCGGCCTCCACTTCGCGCTGGCCCGCCGAGCTTGCTTTGCGCACCGGCGCCTGGATCGTGCCCGCCGTCACCTTCATGGAGGACGGCGGCCGCGAAGTGCTGCGCGTGGCGGGCACCCTGGACCCCGGACAATACGCCGCGGATCACGAGTCAGCCGTGGCGGCCATGACCGGGGAGATGAATCAGTTGCTCTCGCGCGAGATCCGCGCGCACCCCGAGCAGTGGTTCTGGATGCAGCGCCGCTGGAAAACAGCACCACCGGGCGAAAAAAAGCCGAGCCCATGAAGCGCCTGCTTTTTGTCTTGCTCATCAGCGATCTCGCCTGGGGCGCCTTGGAGTTTGTGACCTTGAAGCGGGCGCCAGCGACCGCAACGCCGCGCTGGTCGCTGCTGCTGACCCACGCGCCGGAAGGGCTGCATCGCCAATGGGAGGCTACGGATACTCCCGTTCCCTTCCTCGCGGGCCGCTGGCGTTTGGGTCCGGAGCAGGAGCTTCCCTTTGCGCTTCCCAGGCTCACTAGCGAAGCAGGACAGCGCGTGCGCACCCTGCCGGCGAGCGGGCTTGAAGGCGCGCCCCACGCCCCAAGCGACGGTGAACTCCTCGTCGTGCGCTACGACACGTTCACCGGCTTGCCCGCTGATTTTCCAGCGGTGCGGCCTCGGACCGAAGCGGGAGGCGCGCTGGGCGTATTGCTGGACGCCAGCGCCACCATGTCCCAGCCCTTCGCGCGCGGGCAGAAGGAGCCGGCCTACCGGATGGCGCTCATGAACCTGCTGGCGCGCCGCAAGGTGGAGCCCGGAATTTGGAACCTCTACACCTTTTCCGAGGGATTGCGCTCCCAGGGAAGCTGGCCCGAGTCTTCGGCAGCGGACCTTTTGGCGGCTCTGCCGCAACCTGTTGGGCGCACGCGCCTGCTGGAAGCGTTGCGCGAACTCCTCTCCGGAAAAAAAGAACTGGAGCCGCGACTGGTGGTCGTGAGCGACGGGGCGCTTACGGAAAGCGACCGCCGGGACGTGGAGGATGCGCTCAAGCAAGTGCGCGCGCGCGGTTCCTCCATCGCGCTGTTGTCCCCCGAACTCAAACCGCTGCCGCGTTTTGCCTTCGCCTACGCGGCGGGGCTGGCCGCGGACGCCTGGCCGCCGTCCCCGCAAACGGAAACGCTGGCCGCGGACGAGGTGTTGGAGCCGCGCTCAGGCCGGAGCATCCCCTGGAAAGAGCTGCCGGAGACGCGCGGCCCCGGACTTCTGCCCCTGCTCTTTGGGCGTTCGGGACGCCCCGCCGTTTACCTCGGCTCTTGGCGCGGCGCGCAGGTGCTGCACGTCGTGGGCCAGCCGCAAGCCACGGGCGAGGAACTCGCCGCCGCGGTGCGCGTCTCCGGCGTGCGCCCCGTGGCGCGACTCGACGCGGCGGGACTCACGGTGGATCTGCTGGGTCGCGAGTTCCGCCCCCTGAGCCTGCAACGGGACGGCGTGTGGCATACGCTCGCCCCCGAGGCGCCGGGAATCTTCCGTTGGCCTCTCAAGGCCCCCTGGCCCACCGTGATCCAGGGCTTCCACCCCGCTTGTGGAGCCTTCGCCTTGCGCGATCTTGAATCCCTGGCGCCATTGCTGGCCCCGCGGCCAGCCCCTTTGGCAAAAGCGGCCCGTGTTGGCGGCGCCGTCATAGAGGTTTTCACCGCCATCGCGGCACCCCTGTTGCTGGCCTTGCACGCCGCCGCGTATCTCTATATCCTGGCGCAGGAGGGATTGTTGTGGCCAAGGGTTTGAGCCGGAAGCAAGAGCAGCCAAAGACAGTGAAGCTGAGGGTGCCGCGCGGTCGCAAGGTGGCCAAGGCCTTGAGCCCGGAGCCAGTGCAGCAACGCGTCGAGCGCTCGGGCGAACGGATCCGGAAGCAAGAGCAGCAAAAAACGGTGAACCTGGGGGTGCCGCGCGACCGCAAGGCGTCCAAGGTTTCAAGCCGGGAGCAAGTGCAGGAAAACGCCGGGCGTTGGCGCCGGCAAGGCCAGCGCATCGGTTACACCAGCGGGGTTTTCGACCTGCTGCACGCCGGCCATCTGGACTATCTGGCCGAGGCGCGGCGTCACTGCGACCGGCTGGTGGTGGGGGTGAACTCCGACCGCTCGGTGCGCGCCAACAAGGGTCCTTCGCGGCCCATCGTGCCCGAGGCCGAGCGCGCGGCCCTCGTGGCGGGGCTCAAACCCGTGGATGCGGTCTTCATCTTCGACGAACTCAACAACAACGCCAACATCGAAATCCTGAAACCCCAACTCTACATCAAGGCTGGCGACTACGACGCCGCGCGCCTGAGTTCGGCGCCCTTGGTGCGCGCCTATGGAGGCGAGGTCTTGCTCATCCCGGTGAAGCACGCCGTGTCCACCAGCGAGCGCATCGAGACCGTCATCGCGCGCTGCCACGCGCGCGCGGAGCGCCTGCCGGCGGGTGAGCCGCGGCCGGCTATATTCCTCGACCGCGACGGGGTTATTTGCGAGGAGGTGGATTTCCTGCACGAGCCCGAGAAGCTGCGCCTCACGCCGCATTGTGCGCAGGGGTTGAAGCTCCTCTTGGAGTCCCGCTACCGCCTGGTGGTGGTCACCAACCAGGCCGGCATCGGTCTCGGCTACTACACCCACGAGGATTTCTTCAGCGTGAACCGCGCCATGTTCCGCGCGCTCAAGGATGATGGGATATTCTTCGACCGTATCTACTACTGCCCGCACAACGAGGCCGACAACTGCCGCTGCCGCAAACCGCGGCCCGGCATGTTGGAGCGCGCCCTGGAGGAACTCCCCATCCTGGCCGCGGGATCGTGGATCATCGGCGACCGCGAAAGCGACATCGAGGCCGGCGCCGCGCTCGGCTTTCCCGGGGTGCGCATCAACCGGACTCCAGAGCCCAGTCGCGCGCGTTTGCGAGCTGGGAACCTTCTGGAAGCCGCCCGCGCCATCCTCGATTTGCGATAATTCCCGTGCGCATCGCGTCGGCCGGTGTTCGTCCCATTCCAGGGGCAATATCTTTACAGGAGTTTGCTTCAAGATAGAATCCGCGCCCCAAATTTAGCAGCCATGAAGCGAATTTTCCTGTTCCTGCTGACCAACCTGCTGGTGGTCTTTACGATTGGCATCCTGATCAGCGTCCTCGGATTGGATCGCTGGGCCAGCGAGAGCGGCGTCCAATACGGCCCGCTCATGGTGTTCTGCTTCCTCTACGGCATGGGCGGGGCCTTCATCTCGCTGCTGATCTCGCGCTGGTCCGCCAAGATGATGATGGGAGTGGAGCTGTTGGAGCCCGGGCGCGCGGGTGAGTTCGAGTGGTTGGTGGCCATGGTGCACGACCACGCCAGACGTGCCGGGATCAGCACCATGCCGGAAGTCGGTGTGTACCGCAGCGGCGAGGTCAATGCCTTCGCCACGGGCCCGTCGCGCAACCGTTCGCTCGTGGCGGTTTCCACCGGGTTGCTCGCGCGCATGAACCGCGATGAGGTCGAGGGGGTCGTCGGCCATGAGATGAGCCACATCAGCAATGGCGACATGGTGACCATGACGCTGGTCCAGGGCGTGGTCAATGCCTTCGTCATGTTCCTGGCGCGCATCATCGCCTTCGCGGTCACGCAGAACATGAAGGAGGAAAACCGTTACGTCATGCGGGCCGTCATCACCCTGGCGCTGCAAATGGTGCTGTGCATCCTCGGCATGCTGGTGGTGAACGCCTTCTCGCGTTACCGCGAGTTCCGCGCCGATGCCGGCGGAGCGCGGCTCGCGGGCCGCTCCGACATGGTCGCGGCGCTCAAAGCGTTGCAGCGCCAGTTCCAGCCCGCCGCCGAGGCGCACGCGTCCATCGCGGCCTTAAAAATTTCAGGGAAAAGCACCGGCATCGCCCGGCTCTTCGCCACGCACCCGCCGCTGGAGGAACGTATCGCGCGGCTTCAGGGGGCGTAGGTAAAGTCGGCGCGATAGCTCTTTTACACCCTCTCCCTCTGGGAGAGGGCCGGGGTGAGGGGAATGCCCCGACTACCAGATGGCCTTCCATGATCCCCCACCCTCATCCCGACCTTCTCCCCCCGCCGGGGGAGAAGGGGAAATACAGGAGAGGGCCGGGGTGAGGGTATGCTTTATATTTTCGGATAAGCCTCGAAGAAGGCGCGCACGCGGCCCGAGGCGAGGTCGGCGCGCGCTTGCTCGGCGCCCGCGCGAATCGAGGGCGCCGCGCCGTAAACCCAGAGCGCCGCGCCGGCATTCAGCGCGACGAGATCGGCGAGTCCGTCGCAGGTTTCACCCGCCATGAGGCGCAGGAACAGCCCGGCGTTGACCTCGACGTCGCCCCCTGGCAGACTCTCATAGGGCCGTTCCCTGAATCCGAGCTCCGCGGGGGTGAAAGTGCGCTGCGTGACCTGGCCAGCTTCGACGAGCCAGGTTTCGGTGGCACCGCTCAGCGAGAATTCGTCCAGGCCAGGATGTCCATGCAGCACCAGCACGCGCTGGCGCGTGAGGCCCGTGAAGACCGCGGCGAGCTTCTCCGCGACTTTCCGGTCGGCGGCGCCGACGATCTGATAGCCCGCGCCAGCGGGATTGGAGAGCGGCCCCACCAGATTGAAGATGCTGCGCCGGCCGAGCTTGGCACGGGTAGCGGCCAGATGGCGCATGGCGGGGTGGTGATAGCGGGCAAACAGGAAGCAGAGCTTGTGAGCCTGAAAAAGCCGGGCGGACACCGCCGGGTCCGAGCCATAAGCTATTTTCAGGTGGTCGAGGAGGTCGAAGGAACCGTTGGGGCGCCGGGAGCCCTTGTTGCCGTGCTTGGCGACCGGAGTTCCGCCGGCGGCGAGGACGAAGGCGGCGGTTGTCGAAACGTTGAAGCGCGCCTGCGTGACTCCGCCGGTGCCGCAGACATCCAGGGCTTCGCCGCCGAGCGCCACTTTCACGCAATGCGCGTGCAGCGAACGCGCGAAGCCGCGAATTTCCGCCGGGCTTTCGCCAAGTTCGGCCAACAGAATGAGGAGTTTCGCCATCTCATCCTCACCGCATGAGCCGGAAAGCAGTTTTTCCGCGCAATTCCTGGCCTCTTCTTCCGTAAGATGCCGGCCCTCCGCAAGTTGCGCTATTTCAATGTCCAGCACGGGAGTGGGATGATGGAGCTTCCGTTGAAGAGGCACGGGGGATCTTATAACGCCTCGTTTCATGGCAAAAAAGCTCCTCATCAACGCCATCGAGCCCCGAGAGCTCCGCGCCGCTATTCTCGGCAGCAATGGTGAAATCGTCAATCTTTTCATCGAACGGGCCGGTCGCAAGTACCAGAAAGGCGACATTTACAAGGCTCGCGTGCTCAGCATCGAAAGCCACCTTCAGGCGGCCTTCGTCGAGCTAGAGCCCAGCCAGCACGGGTTTCTCAGCATTTCGGACATCATCCTTCCCGACGGGGGGAATTGGCTCTACGACGAATCCGTGCAGCGGCCGCCGCGGCCCGGCAAGGCCGAAGATGAAAGCGCGTCCGAAGGCGCCGCGCCGGAGGCAGGGTTGGCCGCGACCGAATCTCCCGAGGTCCCCGTGGCCCTGGGGCCCGTGTCCCCCGAGTCCGGATCTCCTTCCGCGCCGGTTTCCTCCGTCTCCGATGAGGATGAAACGAAACTCGAAATCATCGAGGAAGAAGTGGCGGAGACAGAGCAGCGCGAAGAGGGAGGGGAGGGGGAAGTTGAAAGCGAAAGCGGTTTTGAAGCCTCAGAAGAGGGAGCCTCTGGAGAGTCGGAGAGGCCTAACGGGGATTCGGAAGACGGGCCGCGGGGGGAGTCCGGAGACGGCTCCGCCGCGAAGGCGTCCGGCGAGTCGGAAGCTGGCGCCACCGAGGGGGACAGAGGTGGTGCTGTAAAAGCGAAATCCGCGGGCGGGGACGATGACGGTGAAGGCGAGCTCGTGGGCCGGCCCAAGCGCGGGGACTACCCCAAGATAGACGAAGTCATCAAGCCGGGGCAGGAATTGGTGGTGCAGATCATCAAGGAGGGCATCGGCAAAAAGGCGCCGGTGGTGAGCACTTACCTGAGCCTGGCCGGACGCTTCGTGGTGATGACCGTGGGCAATGAGCGTCGCTCCATCAGCCGCAAAATCAGGAGCTCCAAGGAGCGCGACCGCCTGCACTCCGTCATAGATAAGGCCAAACTTCCCGATGGCTGCGGGCTCATCGTGCGCACGGCGGCGGTGGACGTGCCGAAAAAAGATCTGCAGACGGACCTCAAAAACCTCGGGGACTTCTGGGATGACCTCAAGGCGGGCGCCAAGCGCGAGCGCCGGCCCGCGGTGCTCTACAAGGAGGCGGGGCTCATCACGCGCCTCATGCGCGACTACTACGAGAAGGACGTGGACGAAGTCCTGGTGGACACGCAGGAAGCCATGAACGAGCTCAAGGTCTTCTTCGAGGAGCACATGCCGGACGAGTTCGGCAAGCTCAAGCTGCACCAGGGCGACCCGCCGCTCTTTGAGCGCTTCAAGCTCGAAGAGCAGATCCGCAGCGTTTTCAAGAGCCGCGTGCCGCTGCCGGGCGGCGGCGGGCTCGTCTTCGAGCAGACCGAGGCTATGCTCACCATTGACGTCAACAGCGGCACCTTCCGCGAGGGCAAGGACGACGACGAGACGGCCTTCAACATCAACATGATCGCCGCCCGCGAAATCGCCCAGCAGGTCCAGTTGCGCGACGTGGGCGGGCTCATCATGATTGACTTCGTGGACATGCGGCGTTCCTCCAGCCGCCGCCAGGTGATGCGCGAGCTCGAGCACGCCTTCGAAAGCGACAAGTCCAAGATCAACATCACGCGCATCAGCGAGCTGGGCGTGCTGGAGATGACGCGCCAGCGCACCCGCGACAGCTTGCGCAACACCCTGCACAGCGCGTGCGAGGTCTGCTCGGGCACGGGGATGGTGCCCGGCCGCGAGTATCTGGCCATGGGCATGCTGCGGCTCATCCGCTCGCATTTGCCGCGCTATCGCAAAGACACCATGAAGGTGTACGCCACCGCGGCCATCGCCATCGATCTCTTGAACGGCTTCCGTGGAGAGTTGCACGCGATGGAAGAGAGCGGCGGCGTGGACATTCAGATCCTCATTGACGCGACCTTGCCCGTGGGTGGCTTCTACCTGGGTGTAAAGCCGAAGCCGGATGAGGATGACCGGGGTGATGGCCGCCATCGGCGTGGCCGCGATCGCGATCGCTCACGGCGCGGCGGAAGAGGGGGCAATTGGCGCGGCCATCGTGATCGCGACAACCTCATCAAGGAAGAAACGCGCATGCCTCTGGGCATCATCCGCGACGAGCCCAGGCCGCCCGCTCCCCCCGGAGAAGGGGGGACTGGGGAAGTCCAGCACCCGAGATCGCAGGAGGAGCCGCGCGAGGGCGGTCGCGACCGAAACCCGCGCTCACAGGAGGCGCCCCGTGGATCCGGTGGTGGCCGCGAACATCACCACCGGGATTCCTCCCCACGCGATCCGAGCCACCGGGGACATGCCACAAGGGGCGATTTCCGCCGGGATGCCCCCCGGGATGCTTCCAGGGAGGACTCCGGCCGTGATGCTGGGCGCGATAGGGGTGGTCTCGCGGCGGGTCCAGGTCCTGATAACCGCGCTGTCGGCCCCGAGGACCGTGGTCCCGGCCAGGAAAGCAGCGCCGCCGACTCCGAAAATCGCGGCCCTGGCCAGGAAAATCGCGCTGCGGGTCCTGAAAATCACGGGCCTGGGCAAGAAGGTGGGCCCGGGGGCGATGGTAATTGGCCCCGTCGGCGCCGTCGGCGCCGTCGGCGCAGGAGAGGCGGCGGCGGTGGAGTCGGTGGCGAAGGCGGCGGGAGCGGAGCCGGACCCCAGAACTTGAAGAACGAACCCGGCGGAGACAATCCGCCACCCCCACCCGAGAGCGGTGGGGGAAATACGTAGAGGTGCCATGATGACCGCGATCATCGAAGACGCAGCCGGACAGTTCCGGGTCCAGGCTGGAGATTGTTTGCAGATCGATCTGCGCGAGGTTCCGGAAGGCGGCAGCGTCGTGTTCGACAAGGTGCTGCTGCTGAGTTCCCCGGAGGGTCGGCGCATCGGCACGCCCTACGTCGCGGGCGCGCGCGTGCGTGGGACCGTCCTCGGTGCCGCCAAGGGGCCGCGCACCATCGCGCTGCACTTCAGGAAACGCAAGGGTTCCGCCGTGCGCCGGGGACACCGGCAGAAGTACCTCCAAGTCCGCATCGAAGCCATTGAGGGATAGGGGGAAGGGGCCTTGATACGGCCTCGTGCTAGCGGCAGGTTTTTAGTGCTTTACGAATAAAACGGGGTTTAATTTTGAAAAAGTTGATAGCACAGCCTGCTTTGGCATGTAGAAAGGCCTCTATGAGTTTTTCAAAATCGACTTTTGGTGGCATTCGCAAAGTGACGCAGCGAACTTTGCGGTTTCATTTGGGCTTGGTGGTTTTCAACGTATTATATTTCTTCTCTCTTGGCCATGCCGAAGACCCCGATCTGAGCCAGCTTCCGGCCAAGCTGAGCTACGGAGTCGGCGTAGACATCGGGCAGGCTATTCAGGGCCGACAGGTGCGCTTGGCGGCGCTACTACGCGGGATCCAGGACGTGCTGGAGGACCGCGTCCCCCTCAAAGAACTGCCCGATGCCGCTGATAAGGACGCCTACGCGCGCGGCTGCAAGTACGCGGAGAACATGAAGAAGGCCGGCACCGCCGTGGATTTCGCCGCCCTCAAGGCTGGCATTGAGGACGCGCTCACGGGAACGCCGCGGCTTACCCAGGATGAAATTTTCAGGGCGCGAGCCGCCAACGCCGGCACGGCACTGCCGCAGCAGCAGAACTGAGGGAGAACGAAAAATGCGCAGCAAGGAAATTCTGTTTGTTCTGTTCCTGGGCTGCCTGGCGGCCCTGGGGCGCGGCGTCGAGGCCGCTGACGAGGGCATCTTCGCCAGCGACACCGGCGTGGGCATCAAGACCTCCACCCCCAACAGCACCTTGCAGGTCGCGGGCAGCGTCGCTTACGGCACGGCCACTTTTTCCTCGGGGAACTTCAACGCGGGCGACCAGCGGACCATTCTCGCCAATAGCGCCTCTGGAAACCTCACGGTCAACCTGCCTTCCCCCTCTGGAAACACGGGAAGGGAATATCTCATTAAGAAAACAACAGCCTCCAACAAGGTTCTCGTGGTGGGCAACGTCATCGACAGCGGCAACACGGTGACGCTGACGGCGACCTCCAGCACCAACGTGCTGCCCTTCGTCAGCGTGGTGAGCAGCGGGAACTCGTGGCTGCTGACGGGCATGGACGGCGGGGCGATATCAACCACGGGCGCGTCCTCCGGCAACGATAGCCTTTCCGACGGCCTCAAGCTCCACTACAAGTTCAACGAGTCCAGCGGCACTTCGGCGGCGGATGACAGCGGCCAGGGCAACACGGGCACCCTGATCGGCGGGTTCACCTTTGGCGGC
>JAHFOS010000246.1 GCA_023261545.1 bacterium | reverse complement strand
GTTGCGGTGCGCTCCAGGGCGCTCCGCACCGCCATGAGGTCCTCGGCGCTTTCCCCGTGGAAGCGCCTTTGGTGCGCGTAACGCCCCATGGCCACCACCTCCTCGACGGGAAGGGGAAAGGCGAGCTCCACGCCCTGCGGCACGTAACCCACGCGTCGAGCCACCTCGCGCCGTCCAAGGCCCGCCAGGGGATCCCCGGCGATGAACACCCGGCCCTGGGCCAAAGGCACCAGCCCGCAGAGCGCCCGCAGCAGCGTGGATTTTCCGGCTCCGTTGGGACCCAGTATCGCCGTGACCGTCCCCGGCATGAAGTTGTGGCTCACGGCTTCAAGGACCCGCCGATCCCCGAGCACCACCGCGCCGTTCTCGATGACGAGCATCAGAACAGCTCCGCGCGGCGGCGGTGTTTCAGGACCAGGTAAAGGAAGAACGGGCCGCCGAGACCCGAGGTGAGAATGCCCAGGCTGATCTCCTCGCCGCCCGCGCAGGTGCGGGCCAGCAGGTCCATCGCCGCCAGGAACAACGCGCCGCCCAGCGCCGACACCGGAAGCAGCGCGCGGTGATCCGGCCCCACCAGCAGGCGCGCCATGTGGGGAACGATGAGGCCCACGAAGCCGACGACCCCGGCCACGGCCACGGCGGAACCGGCGGCGGCGGCGGAAAGCACGAGCACCCAGCGCCGGGCGGCGGCGACCTCCACCCCGAGCGAGGCGGCGGCTTCCTCGCCGGTCATCATGATGTTGAGCTCGCGCGGAAAGAAGGCGGCGCCCAGGCCGGCGAAAACCAGGAAGGGCGCGATCATGGCCACGTGCTCCCAGCCGCGGTCGTTCAAACCACCCAGGGTCCAGAAGAGGATCTGCCGCGCCACCTCCCAGCGGCTGGCGCTGAGCGTCAGCACCAGCGAGGTGAGCGCTCCGGTCATGGAGTTCACCGCCAGCCCGCAAAGGATGAGGGTGGCCAGCGGCGTGCGCCCGCCACGGCTGGCGATGGCATAGACGATCCAGGCGCAGGCGAGTGCCCCCAGGAAAGCGGCCGTGGGCACGGCCCAAATCGTGAGCGCCCCCCAACCCAACGCGATGGCCGCGCTGGCCGCCAGCGCCCCGCCCGCGCTCACGCCGATGAGGCCTGGGCTGGCCATGGGATTGCGGAATAGCCCCTGCAACAGCACGCCGGATAGCGCGAGCGCCGCGCCGACACACATGCCGCACAGCACCCGCGGCAAGCGGATGTACGCCACCACCACCCGCTCGCGCTCTCCGATGCCGCCGCCGTCGCTGAGGTGCGCCTCGGCCAGCAGCGCGCGCAGCGCATCGCGCCAGCTTAGATCATAAGGACCGATCAGCAGCGCGAGCAGCAGCACGCCAGCGAGACCGGCGACGAGCAGCAACAGAGTGAGGGGAAGGCGCCGCATCAGGGGTGGAGCTGGCGCACCAGCGATCTCAGGGCTTCCACGATATGCTGAGAAACACAACTGTACTGCCGCGATTCTAGTTCGACGATGCGCGGCTGGCCCAAGGGGCGATAACGCGGATCCTCGCCCAGGCGCTGTTTCATCCCCAGTTTCTGGCCCTCAGAATCGCTGCTCACCACGATGGCGTCGGGTTTCCAGGCCAAAAGCTGCTCGATGGAGACCGGCACAAAGCCCTTGAACCCCTGCTCCGCCGCGAGGTTGCGCGCTCCCGCGAGCTGGGCCAGCTCGTTAAAGGTGGTCTCCGACCCCGCCACCACGCCGTCGGAAGCGAGCGAAACCACGCGCGGGGCGGGCGCTCCCTTGGGGATAGTCGCGCGGATGTCTGCGATCTCCTCGTGCATTTGGCGAATGAGTTCTTCGGCCTTGGCGCGCTCGCCCACCAGCCAGCCCAAACGCTCCAGATTGGCGTAGATGGGCTCGATGCCGCTGAAATCCGTGAAGGTGATGGCCGGCACATGCGCGCGGTCGAGCTGATCGAGGAATTCCCGGGGACTGTAGCTCGCGGCCAAAACGAGGTCGGGATTGAGGGCAACAATGCGCTCGGTGTCGGACTTCAGGATCTTGAGGCCCGTGACGCGCTCGCGGATATTAGAATAAGAGGTGGTACAGATCTCGTGCACGGCGGCGATGCGCTCGGGGGGCACCAGCTCGACCAGCATTTCGGCGATGCCGAGGCTTAGGGCGATGATGCGTTGGGGCTTCGGGAGCAGGCCCGCATCCATATGAAGCGTCCGCAGTTCTTCAAAGGTATCTGGTAAGTGATGCGAAACGCAGTTGAAAATGCGAGGGCGAATCCCGAAAAAGATCATAACATCAGGCCTTTGGGATCCTTCAAACGCTTCCGGCCAGGTTTTGAAATCCGAAGGTAGTTTCAATTCTCGCAACCGCCGGTCCATTTCCGCGATAAGTGCTTCTCCTTTTTTTCCCTCTCCCACAGAGACTGCCACCGCCGTTAGGGCCTTGCGCACATCAGCCACGTTTTTAGGGGGATCAACGCGCAACACCTGGACTCCCGATCTGCGCAACTCGACCTCGACGGCCCCGCCCGCCGGTTCCATCATCACCACGAGATCCGGCTTTAGGGCCCCTATCTTCCCAGCGTTAGTGGTCTCTATCAGGACAGGAAGTCCCTGGGCTTTGGCGGCGGCATAACACATGCCGGGATACGCTGCCGCCTCCGAAATTCCCAGGATGCGCTCAGGCGCAACCAGATCGAGCAGCATTTCGTCAGTAGCAATGCTCAGAGAAACAATACGGCGCGGAACCTCCGAAACCTTCTTCGCACGCGGCCAGTACCACGCCGTAGCGCAAACGGCGAGGACCAGCAACAAGCGGAGAGCCGTGCCCCAATAGCGGGCCAGCGCCGAATTCGTCGTCATGGGCTCCGATTCTTCGGATTCTGACATGATCACCAGTCTGGTAAGCGTTCGGCCCTGGTGAGAAGCCGCTCGCCGTTCGCCCTGAGCTTGTCGAAGGGTGATCGGCGGGAGATCTCGGCCCGTTCATGCTTCGACAGGCTCAGCACGAACGGACCTGGGCAGCTGATACCGCAATGCGAAGGCACGAAGGCTGGGCTGAACGACTACCCCGCCGGCGGCGGGTTTTCCCGCCGCCGGCCTTTTGGGATATCGAAATCAAAACGCCACCTCGACACCGCCCAGGGCGCTCACGCCGGGGGCCGCGAAGTCCTTGGCTTCCTCGTAGTTCCTGTCGAACAGGTTCTCCACCAGGAGCTTCAGTTTCATGGAGCGCTGCTTGTTCTCGTAAACCTTGAGCGCGGCGGAGAGGTCAAAACGCGCATAGCTCGGCAGGTTGACGCGCTTTCCGGGGAAGGTTGAGAAATCACCATCCACCCGCGTGCCCACGAGGAAGGCATCCAAGCGCGCGCTCATGGGACCCGTCGCCACCTCGGCGAACAGCGCGCTGCTGTTCTTGGGCCGGCGCAGCAATGGCTGGCCTTTGACGAAGGTCGGAGCGCCCACTCCGCCGTCATCTTTCACCTCCGTCTTGAGGTAGGTGTGGCTGCCGCCAAGCGCATAGATCTCGTAGAGGCGCAACCGGACTTCGGCCTCGACCCCGGAGCTTTCGGCGCCCTGGAGATTGACAAAGTCGGTGGTTGGCGACCCCACAAGGCCACCGGTATAAGCAATCATGTCCTTGTAGCGGTTGTTGAAATAGGTGGCCGACAGCCGCAGATCCTCGTGGAGCAAAGCCTGATCGGCGCCGACTTCCCAGGAAGTCGCGCGCTCGGGGTCGAGATTGAGGTTGCCCCTGGAGAAGCTCGTTCCGTAATTCTCGTTAAAGGTCGGCTCCTTGATGCCCCGGCCCGCGGCGGCGCGCAGCTTGGTGCCCGTTTCGCGGAACAACCAGGCCACGGAGGCGCGCGGGCTCACCGCGGTTCCATACTTCGAGTTGTCATCCAGACGTGCGCCCAGGGTGAAAAAGAGGCGTTCGCCGAAATCAAACTCATCCTGGAGATACGTGCCATAACTGCGTCGCGAGGAGGAATTCACGCTCGCCGTGGTACGGGTGGGGCTCACTGAGCTGCTGTTCTGATCGAATTCCCCGACCTCCCGCTCCACGCCCAGGGTCCAGGTGCCGTAAGCTCCCGTGCGCGCCAGAATACGGTAATCAATGCTGAAGTGGCGCTCGCGGTTCAGCAATTCGCTGTTGGAGAAGTCCGAGGCGATGGGGTCCAACATGTCGAAATTGCGCTGGTCCTGTCCGGAAAGACCGAGCTTGAGCTGCGGCTCGAACATTTCTCCACAGGACCAAGCGGCATCGAGTCCCAGCACATAGTCGCGGGTCTCACGCCCCTGGCGCGGGTCCACCGGCTGGAATCCCTTGCCAAAAACGAAATCCGTGGGAAAATTAAAGGTGCTGTCGGTGTAGGCGGCGGTGAAACCGAGCTTCGTCACTTTGCTGGCGTCCACGTCAAAGCGGGCGCGGAAGGAATCGTTGGAGGACTGGTTGTTGAGCGGCAAGCTGCCCTTGGAAGCGTTGCGGCCCGCGGAGAGCGCGTAGCCGAAAGATTCCTCACCCCCGCTGGTTTGAAACCGCTCATCAAAGGTGGAGAAGGTGCCGCCCATGGCGGATATCGCGGTGTGGGAAGGGCCGCGACCGCGCTTGGAGATGATGTTCACCGTTGAGGCGATGGCATCCGAACCGTAGAGACTGCTTTGCGGGCCTCTCAGCACTTCGATGCGCTCGATATCATCGGCGGCGAGGTTGCCGAAGTCGAAGGCGCCGCCGCCCAGGTTCAATTTCACGCCATCCAGCATGACGAGGTTGTAGTCGGACTCCCCGCCG
>JAHFOS010000100.1:4875-16611 GCA_023261545.1 bacterium | reverse complement strand
GACGTTAGAAAGCGCAGTGCCATCTTGCGGGACCTCCGAGGCGCGGGAATGCTATCGCCTCTGGAAGGGGAATGGTGCGGCCGGACCTGGGGAGCGTTCAATAAGCGCTTCTTTGACGGCAAGCTCGGGCCGATCATCATCCAGTGGGGGCTTTCGGGCTACAAGTCACCTCTGGGTTTTTTCCAGAGGAAAAATAAGGAAAAACGTATCGTCCTTAATGTCAACCTCATCCGCAAGCCATCGCTGACGCGCTGGGGGCTGGGCTACGAACTCGGCGTCAGAGAGGCCCATGTCACACTCCTGCACGAAATGATGCACCAGGCCGTCTCCGAGCTTTACGAGACCCAGGGTAAGAACGACTCCCATAACACCCCGGCCTGGGTCGCGGAAATCAACCGCATCCTGGATCTGCCGGAGTTCAGGGGCAAGACGGAGAAACGGCTCCGGGCCCGAGTGCTGGAAGAAATCCACACGGAAGGAAAAAAGACGAAGTTCGAGAAAGCGGAAGGCTTCCTGAGTATAGAATCCATGGCCAGCTTTCCCTCGCAGGAATTGATCTTTCCGACTCTCGACTTCCAAAAATTGGCCGACGAGGACGGTTTGGTTTTCCAGTGCTTGTGCGAAAAACGCCGCGAGAAATATCCCTCTAAAAAAAGCTTGATCCGCAATCGCCAAAACCCCCGTTGATGGAACACCCCATGCTGCTTTCCCCCATCGCCGTGGATCAGGGTGCCAAGCACACGGGCGTCTGCTTGACCCACTACGGTGCCGAAGCCGAGCCCTTGAGCCACGGCCTGGTGCTGGAGTTCCCGGACCATGGCATGACCCTGCTCCAGGGCGAGCGTCGCGCCAAGCGGCACCAGCGCCGGGGCCAGCAGCGCCACCGCCTGGCGCGACGGCTGCTGGGGCTGCTGCTGGAAAAAGGTTTCGGGCTGCGCGTCGGTAATCTGGAGCCGCGCCAGCGCGAGGCGTTGTGGGGCCTAATCAACCGGCGGGGTTACACTTATCTCACGGAAGATAATGAAGAAATGCTGGAGGCGCTGCGTGGCGCCAACAGCCAACATCTTGAAACGCTGATGCCCGATATCTTCACCGGGGAGGGCGATCCCGTGCAACTGCTGGAACGGCACTTACAGGACAAAGTAGGGCGTGACAGAGTGCGCCAGAACGAAGCATTGAAGCTGGCGGAAGGTCACGGCGAAAAACTTTTGCGGCAGCGATTGCAGGAAAGTCTCGGCGCGGATCCGGAAAAAGAGGCCGCCAAGAATTGCAAGAAGGCATTGGTGGCCATCCGGCAGATGGCCGAGAACGCCGCCAAATCGAACGAGGGCGGGCACCATGCCCGTGTGGACTACCTTGAAAATATCGGCCAGGACATCAAGACCCATCCTAATTTCGCCTTCCTGCGCGCGGCATTCGGGTCTCGCCTCAGTGCCTTCATCAATGCCCTGAGCCACCTCGCCAACCTCCCTCTGAGGCCGCTGCGCCGCTACTTTAACGACCGGAGCATGAAAGGCGGACAGGACCGCTGGAACGAGGCGCGCCTTCAGGATTGCGTGTGCCGCGCGCTGTTGTCCTGGAAGTGCGGGTTGCAAGGCCAGGGAGATGGGGATGCCGGGAATTTCAACAGGAACCGCCGCGAGCTTCTCGATACGATAGGGGCGAAAGGCCTGTTGCACGCGTGGTCCGCAACAGATCCGGCCTTATCCATCCCGCCTTACGAAGATATGGACAACCGCCATCCGCCGCGCTGTCAGGCATTGGTTTTAGATATCGAGAAACTTGACAAGAGCCACCATGGCTGGAAGGATCTGACGGCGCGCATCGCCGGTTTGTACCCGGACGTCTACGGCGACATGAAACCCCATGCCTCAGATCGGGAGGCCGCGCGGGTCTTACAGCGCTGCCTGGATCGCAGCCGTGACACGGACCCCTGGCGGCTGCAGGGTCCAAACCGGGGAGATTCCAGCGAGGCAATGGCAGCGGCAATGACCAAGCGCGAGCGGGATTTAGGCGAGAACTGCGCCGAAATGCTGCTCGTGATCTCCGAAACTTACGTCGAGGAGCGCCGCCAGGCCGAACGCGGGAACTTGGACGCCGAGAACGCCAGATTGCTGTGTGAATGTGGCGGTCGGCCCCGGCACAAGGGCAATATGGCGGACCTGCTGCTGGAAGCCATCCTGGGAGCGAAGCCCGAGAGCGGGTCCGGCGAAAACACGCTGGCGAAGCTGGAAAAAATAATGCCGGAGATTTTCGAGGGCCGCAAGACGGTGAAGGGTCTGTGCGAGGACGCCGCCAAGGCGGTAAAAATCTACGGCAATGGCCTGAAGCACCGGATAGACATGGCGCGTAAAAAGAGGGACGGGGATCAGGATGAAGAGGACAAGAAACTGCTGAGTCTGGATGACCGAGCCCATCAAGCCGCCGGCCATCTAGCCGAGCGCCTGAAACTGGATCCGCGGCCCTTCAGCAGCGCCTTCAGTCTTTCTCAGATTTACAACATCCTCTACGAAGATCGCCACGGCTTCGCCCGCACCTGCCCAGTCTGCGCGGAGGAAGACGCCCGGCGCAGCCGCGTGGGATCGGAAGGCCACGCCCTGGCCCGGCGCCTGCCCTCCCGCGCCTTGCGGCCTTTCGATGGCTTCCTGCGCCGGATGCTGGAAATTCAGGCGCGCCGTATCGCCCGGGCCAAGGCGGAGCAGCTCTTAGACGCCGGGGTCCATTGCGGTGAAGTGCTGATTCCCCTGCTCATCGAAGAGAACCGCTTCCTGTTCGCCAGCGATCTGGCGGAGGCGAAAAAGCTCAACAGAAAAAGCAAGGAGGCGAAAGAGCGCTACGGACACGAGGAGGATCATTGGCGCGAAAGCAGTCAGCGCATCCGCTATGACGGCAAGGGCCTCTGCCCCTACACTGGGGCAGCTCTGGGCGGCGCCTTCGAACTCGACCATATCGTGCCCCGCTCGATTACACGGGAAGCTCGTGGCGGGCAGGTCTTCAACAGCGAGGCCAACCTGATAGCTTGCAGCAACGAAGGCAATATCCAGAAAGGCGACGATTTCTTCACGCTGGGGGATCTCGCGTCGAACTATCTGCTGGCCGTATTCGGAACGGCGGACACCGGCGAGGTTGAAAATACGATCCGACGGGAATTCGCGCCTATGCAGGATAGCAAGGGGATCCGCGCCGCTTTTCACGAGCTTTCTGATAAAGAGCGCCGCGCCCTGCGCCATGCCCTGTTCGTGGACGACTTGCGCGCTGCGGTTCTGAACATCCTGCCGGGTCAGATCCAGACCCGTGTGAACGGTACCCAGCGCTTTTTCGCCGCTCTCATTCGAAAACACTTGGGCGACCTCGCAAAGCGAGAACTCCCAGGAGTGATGATCACCTTCGAGACGGCCCGAGTAGAAAGCCTCCTGGTGCACCGCTTGCGGGAAGTCCTGGCGGCGCATCGCCCGGAGCTTGCCAAGGGCGAGCCGCAGGGCGCCTACAGCCATGTGGTGGACGCGGCGCTGCTCTATCCCGCGTGGTCATGGCAGAAAGAGCTTAAGGATCACGCGGAGGCTCCGGATCCCGAGAGCTTGGAAAGCCCGAAATCGCTGGCATCCCATCTGCCCCCAGAGGCACGCATCGAGCGCATGGAGGCCCGGCCCAAATGGGAGCGGGAGCCTCCTGAAAGCGCCTCCCTGTTCAAAGACAGCATCTTCGCCGACCATTTCCTGCCCATCTTGATCTTCGGCGACGGCGAGATTGTGGCCGGATTCGCCCGCGACAACGGGGCCAAGCTCCAGGGCAACAAGAATGCTTTTTTAAACCTGCTCCGGCCGCTGCTCAGAGAGAAAGACCAGCCCCTCGGCGACGGAAACGTGGAGGATCTGGCCCGGCGGGCCGCCGCCCATCCCAAGGGCCGCTTGGCGCTGGAAATCCAGCGCACCGCGGCCTTCGAGCTTTTAAGCAAGGTGGCGCATGAGGCGTCGAGCGAGGGCGAAAAGCTGCGAGCGGATCTGGTGGAGGCTCTGGGGTACACCACAGTGAAAAGCCTTGTGATCAAAGTTATCATCGATTCGGGCGGCAGAAAATGCAACAGCAGAGAGGCCATCCTCAAGGAGAAAGACTTCCTGGTCAAGGTCAAATTCGGCGGCACTCGATCCGACTTCAGCATCCAAGGTGGCGCCATCATTCCGGCCCGGCATGACTGGGATCGCCTGCTTGAAAGAACCGGGCTGGCGGCGCACCTTGGCGGGGAGGCCCCCGGAGGTTTGGAGCAGCGGATCCGCAAATATTTTCTCCCAGACGAAGATCTGAATGCCCGTTGCCGGCACCACCGCGTCCGCAAAGTCTTCTCCCTGCCGCGCCTGACGGACCCCAGCGGCGGTTTCCGCGTGCGACGGCGCACGCCCGAAGGCTGGTGCTGGCAGCACATACAAACAGATGGCGCCGTTTTCTCGGGATTCGTTGCCGACGGCCAAGGCGGTGCGGACTTCAAAAAACCAGTTTTAGCGCCCAAGTTGCTCGCCTCGCGCAATCTGGTGCCGGATGGGCACCGCTTTCAGGCATCCGTTCCGGTCGTGCCCATGAGCGAGTGGCGCGAGTGCGCGGTACCGCAAAATCTGAATGTGGCGATCCGTTCTCTGCGCATCCGACCGGGATCCGAGGGCCGCCTTGAGGTGCGTTTCGAGGCGCGGACGGAAATCGTTGCGGCTCTGACCGGTGTGGCCGGCTTCGAGTCCCTGCCAGTGCAATTCAAGGTCCTCAAGGCGGACTGGAACGAGCGTCTTGGCAATGCCCCGGCTCCGGTGTTTGAGAAAAAGAATGGAGTCGAGAGATCGCGGGGTCTTCACCTTGAAGCCGTCGGAAGGGATTTCTGCGCGTTGTCTTACATGACAGACAGCAAGCCGGAATGGCAGAGAGTCTATAATTCCGGACGACCCATCCCGCGGCAATGAAATGCACCTCCCGCGAGTCCTCCCTCTCGAAGGGCTGGCGTGCCCGGGCTGGATTAAGACGGATTTGCTCCCCGATGGGATTTGCGCTTGGCGGTCTTCCGTTTCCCTTTTTGTGCGCGACCTGGATTCGCCGGGATCATGGTGGCGGCCCAACGGCGTAGCCTTTTGATCTGGATTTTGAGCCAGACGCGATCCAAAGACTCCTCTTCGGCCTGGGGGAAGTCAGTGTACCTGAACTCCACGGCAAAGGGGTTCAAGCGTCGTATCTCTTCCAAGTCCTTGGGCCATTGGACTCCAGCCCGGATTAGATCATCCATGAGCGTCACCAAATCGTGGGTCTTGCGAAAAGAGCACCCCCGGGTCGCCAAAACGGCCTTGAGCAGTTTCTCAGCGAATTGCTGGGCGTGGAATCCCAGCACCTCATCTGGAGCCTCCGGGTCCGACAACAGACGCAAAACGACGTATTCATCGTGGGCCGCCTTCCGGAGAAACAGCGACGCCAGATCAGGATGCGACGCCAAGGATCCGCCCCTCGCAAGCCGCTTGATTCAAGACCGATCCCGGCACGGTGGACCATTCCTCGAAGATCCGGCGGCTGGTCACGAGGATGTCCACCGGCAAGCCCATAGGCCGCAATACATCCCGCAGGCGCACGCTTTCATTGCGGCTGGACCCAAGCTCAGGCTCCACCACGAGGAAATCAAGGTCGCTGTCCTCGTGGGCGTTTCCGCGGGCATAAGAGCCGAACAGGATGACCGTGGCTCCGGGGGCGCTGAGTTGCAACAGGGATGCGGCCTCTGCGATTTTCTTCTGCGCGATCAAGACGACGGATTCCCGCAAACGATGCGTGGATCATAAAACACGGCGGATCGGAACAAGGCATTCATCGTGAAACACCTCGCCATCCTGGAGCACGGGAAATTCCTCGGCGTCACGGGAGCGCGGCTCACCGTGAGCGCAGAGGGCCGGACGGTGCGCGAGATCCCTCTCTCGCGCCTGCGCACGATCTTCGTAGGCAAGACCGGGGTTGGCTTCTCGGGCGCCTTGGCCCTGGAATGCGCGGGGCGTGGCATCCGCGTCTTCTTCACGGATTTCCGCGGCCGCATCGCGGCGGCCCTCGTGGATCAGCACCAGCACGCAGTGGTGGAGATCCGCCGGGCACAGTTCAAAGCGGCGGACACGCCCGTGACGATGGAAACGGCCCGGGCCATGGCCTATGGCAAGCTGCGCAACCAGCGGGCGTTGCTGCTCTACTTCTCCAAGGGAGCCGAGCCGGAGGCTGGGGAGAGGCTCAAGGCCGGCGCGGCGCGCCTGGAAGCGGTGGCGGAATCCCTGATGGCGATCCCCGCCTCCGCGGATTTCCGCGACGCCGCCATGGGCTGCGAAGGCGCGGGTGCCAGTGCCTACTTCGAGGCGCTGCGGGAAAGCGGGTTGCTGCCACCGAGCTTCACCGCACGCATCGGCCGGGGGGCCTTGGAGCCCGTCAATGCCGCGCTCAACTACGGCTACGCCATCCTGCAGAGCTATGTGTGGAACGCGGTCATCAACGCCGGAATGGAGCCCTATGAGGGCGTGCTGCACGCGCGGCGGCCCGGCAAGCCCTCCCTGGTGCTGGATCTGATGGAAGAGTTCCGCGCTTGGGTGGTGGATCGGCAGGTCATCCGGCTGCGCCCGCAGCTCGGCAGGGAGAAGGAGGGCGGGCTATCCCTGGCCACACGCCGCCTGCTGACGGAGCGCATTCAGGAGAGCATGGCCGCGCGCCATCCCTGGCGCAACCGCCGGCTGCACCTGGAGTCCATCGTGCAGCGTCAAGCCTGGCGGCTCGCCGCCGCTTTCTGCGGCGAGAAGCCCTATAAAGCCTACCTTTTCAAGTGGTGAGGCCGTGCGCGAGGTTTTCCGGGAAGTGCTGGTCTGCTACGATGTCGAAGACGACAAAGCGCGCAAGAAGCTCGCGGATCGCCTGAAGGACCTGGGGCTGGAACCGGTGCAGAAATCGGTGATGTGGGGATTCCTCAACGAGGCCGAGGAGCGCGAGGTTCCCAGGATCTTCAAGGAGCTGCTCAAGAGCGGCGCGGATCGCGCCGTGGTGTTGCGCAGCGACCTGGCGAGCGAGGGTGGTGCCGCCGGTTTCGGCTACGGTCCCGGAGATTTCGCGCCGCCCAAGGCGCATGAGATCCTGTGATGGAAAGCAATCCGCAGCCGGAAGGCGCCAAAGAAACCTGGCCCGTGAACCTATTGCGGCAGATGTTGTTCTGCCCGCGCATTCCCTGGTTCCGGGAGGTGCTGGGGCTCGCGGCGCCCTCCCAACCCTGGATGCGGCAGGGAGAGCGCTTTCAGGAGGTCATGGAGCAACGCCTGGAGCGGCGCGTGCTCGCGCGCTTCGGCCTGGATGACGCGGCTTGGCACAAGCGGCCATTTTTGAGGTCGCCCGCATTGGGCTTGCACGGCATCGCGGATCTCGCTCTCGTGGGAACGGATCGAGTTGCCGTGGTCGAAATCAAACTCGGTTCCGGCGGCGTCCGCCGCGGCGAACGCCTACAGTTGGCGGCCTACGGTCTCATGGCCGAGGCGCACTTCGCGCTGCCGTGCCGGGAGGTTTTCCTGCTTTTCGGCGAGCGTGGCTTCGAGCGCATCACCCTCGGCGACGCGCTGCGGAAAGAAGTGCGAGCCGCGGCCGGGAGGCTGTGCGCCATCATGGCGGCGCAGCGGGTGCCCGATTCGCCGGCCACCGCCGCGCAATGCACGCAGTGCGAGCACTTGAATGCGTGCAATGACAGGTTTTGAAAAAAGCCGTGTAGTTTTTTTTCGCTGGGCATACACGGGCCCAGTCATATTTCCTTTGGGTGATTTCAGCGCATGGCCCTCGTTATCCCCGAGTGTTCGCAAAACACCGGCGACTTTCAGCAATTCGCGGTGTTGCGAAAATGATCCGCGCGATCAACCCCAGAAACCCCGAAATTTCAGGGGAAAAATCGGGATAGCACTCGGGGATAACGAGGGGTAGCGACTGAAACCAGTCTCGATAGATGGTGGCGTCTCGGGCTATCGGTTGCAGTTCAGGGTTTTCCCTCTAAGTTATTATTTTCAGGTCGCATCTCCCAAAATCCAGAGAGATGGAGACATGCCGCCGCAGATTCCCGGTCAGCTCTCAGATTTCAAAGAACCCGCTTCGCAAAGCGCTGAGACTGCATGAAACGCTCCGGATTGCGCTGTCAAGGCAATCCTGGGGACTTCCAGCAGGATTCCCCAGCGGTTCACCGCAAGGATTCCGGCGCAGGACGGCTGTCGGCTTTATGATAACGCACATTTCCTTCTTGAAGGCGGCAGGGTTGTGGTAGAAAATCCTAATCGGCGTGTTTTCGAACCCAGGGAGAGGCCTCTAAGGTGTAAATTTGCTGCAAATTTGATATTATCCTATCGTTTTTAAATAATATAGCTTGGTCCGACCTAAAAATTACTGGCGCCTCTTCGAGGTCCATGGCATCGAGACGGAGTACATGATCGTCGGGCGCGCGGACCGCGCCGTGATGCCCGTCGCCGACAAGCTCATCGCCGCCGCCTGCGGCCGCAAGGCCGGCGGCGTGGACTTCGCCGAAGCGGGCTGGTCCAAAGAGTTGGCGCTGCACCTCATCGAGGTGAAAACCCTGGCTCCCCATCCCGACCTCGGCTATGCCGCGGGGCTCTTCGCCCGCCAGGTGCGCCGCATCAATGAACTGCTGGCGCCCCTGGGCGGCGTGCTGATGCCGGGCGGGGCGCACCCGTTGATGAACCCCGCGCGCGAGGCCGTGCTCTGGCCCCACGAGGACCGAGAAATCTACGCGGCCTACGACCGCATTTTCGGCTGTTCGGGACACGGTTGGACCAACCTGCAGAGCGTGCAGCTCAACCTGCCTTTCGCCGATGACGACGAGTTCGCGCGCCTGCACGCCGCCGTGCGTCTGGTGCTGCCCCTGCTGCCGGCGCTGGCCGCCGCCTCGCCGTATTTCGAGGGGCGTTTCTGTGGCTTTCTCGCTGGCCGTCTCGACTACTACCGGCGCAACCAGGTGCGTGTCCCCGCCGTGGCCGGGCACGTCATTCCCGAGCGGGCTTTCTCGCGCAGCGCGTATCAGGAGCGCATCCTGGAACCCATGTACGCCGCCATCGCGCCATGGGACCCCGCCGGATTATTGCAAGAGGAATGGCTGAACTCGCGTGGCGCCATCGCCCGCTTCGACCGCATGGCCATTGAAATCCGGCTCATGGACGCCCAGGAATGCCCCGAGGCCGATTTCGCCGCGCTGGCCCTGGTCACCGCCGCCGTGCGCGCCCTGGTGGAGGAGCGCTGGATCAGCCTGAACGAACAAATGGCTTGGCCGGAAGAACGGCTGGAATCCATTTTGTTGGAGGTCATGCGCGAGGCCGACACCACGGTGATCCGCGATGCCGAGTATCTGCGGATCCTGGGCTGTCCCGCTAAAGAAATGCGCGCACTGGAGGTTTGGCGTCACCTGGCGGAAAGCTCGCTGCGGGAGCCGGAACGCGCGCGGTTTCGCGAGCCCTTGCGGGTGATCCTGGAGCGCGGGCCGCTGGCGCGGCGCATGATCCAGGCGTTGGGAATGCAGCCGAGCCGCGAAGATCTGGTGGAGATGTGCCGCACGCTCAGCGCCTGTCTGGCGGGGAATCGCTTGTTACTGCCTTGAAAAAAACGCCGAAAAATCCGCGATCAAAATCCCCGGGGCTACGTCAGCATCAGAAGGTGGTCTTAGCTAAGTCTCCGAAAGACTACGGAAAGTACGCCCAAATCATTCTGAGTTGCGAGCACGCGAGCAACGCCATCCCTCCGGAGTGGCGCAAGCTCTTCGCCCATAAGCGCCGGCTGCTCGCCAGCCATCGTGGCTGGGATCCCGGCGCGCTTGAAATCATGAGGACGCTGCAGCGTCGCTTCGGCTGTTTCGCCACGGCCGGCAAGGCCAGCCGGTTGTTGGTGGACCTCAATCGCACACCCTGGAATCCAGGTTTTTTTTCCGAAGTGACCCGGGGGTTGGCAGATGTTAAACGCATTGCCCTCATGGGCGAATATATTCGCTATATCACACCCGTGAGGAGGGAGGTGCGCAGGATCAGGGATAAAAGAAATTTTGCCATCCACTTTTCGATTCATACCTTTACGCCCGTTCTCCGTGGCCGGAAGCGCGCGGTTGACGTGGGTCTCCTTTTTGACCCAGCTCGTCCCTTGGAAGTCAAGTTTGCCCGACAGCTCGCTGCTGAGCTACGGCGACGTAGGCCATCGCTACGCGTGCGCCTCAACGCCCCTTATCGCGGCACCTCCAATAGCTTCACCTCCTTGCTCAGAGGGATAGCCGATCCTGTCCATGTGCGATACAAGTTTTATTCATACGGCGGCATTGAGATCGAGACCAATCAGGCCATCGTGCGTCGAGGCGGCAAAACTTTCCAGGCGTATCGGAAAATGCTGGCCGACGCTATAGCAACGGTGTTCGACGGGTTGGAAAAAGAAGCCGACTCGATCGTCCGCCGCAGGTCTGAAAAGTCCGTCAGCGCGTCGTGAAAAAGTCGGAAAAAATCGCCCACATCATGGAGGTTTTGGACCGGCTCTACCCCGCCCCGGCCATTCCGCTGCGGCACCATGATCCTTATACCCTGCTGGTCGCCGTCATCCTCTCGGCCCAGTGCACCGACAAGCGCGTGAACGAGGTCACCCCCGAGCTTTTCCGTCTGGCCGATACGCCCGAGAAGATGGCGCGCCTGGGGCAGAAGCGCATCGAGTCCATCGTCCGTCCCTGCGGGCTTGCGCCGGCCAAATCCAAAAATATCCACACCATGAGCCGGTTGCTGCTCGAACGCCACGCGGGAAAGGTGCCCGGCGACTTCGAGCAGCTCCTCGCGCTCCCCGGCGTTGGACGCAAGACGGCCAGCGTCCTGATGTGCCAGGCCTTCGGCCAGCCCGCCGCGCCCATTGACACCCATATCCATCGCCTGCTGCAACGCTGGGGGCTTTCGAAAGGCAACAGCAGCGTGGTCGAAGCCGAACGCGATTACATGAAGTGCTTCCCTCGGTCCTCCTGGGCCAAACTGCATTTGCAGATCATCTACTTCGGGCGCGAGCATTGCCCCGCTCGCGGCCACGAGCCGGCGCAATGCCCCATCTGCGGCTTTTGTTGATACCCCCCGCGGGCACGTCGCCCACTCGCCGCTAATACTCCAAGACCTTGTCGCTCAAGCGATCTTTTTTGCTTGCCGTACGAACTGCCGGGTTTCGGGCACCCCAGTTCGGGGGACGGCGTGATCTTGTGACCTCACCCGTGCGAATAGAATATATCCGTCTATGGGTACGGGGAGGATGAGCATGCCCTCGACGACGGTCCACATTCCTGAACGCTTGCTCTCTAGAATTGACGAGGTTGCCCAGGATCGGAGCATCAGCCGCAACCGCTTCATCCTGCAGGCTTGTGAGAGGGTCTTATCCGAGGCACGCCCTTCCTGGCCACCGGGGTTCTTCGATCATCGCTCTGGCGAGGAGGACGAGGAACTGCTGAAGACCGCCGTCCGTGAGATGGAGCTAGCTATCCGCAAAGCGCGCAAAAGTCGAAAAGGAGCAAGAGAGTGAAGAATGTGCTGGACACGTCCGCCCTCTCGGCGGCCATGAGAGGTGATCCGGCCCTGCTGGCGTGGTTGCGGGAGCGGGAGCCATCCGAGCTGGCGACGGTGCCTCCCGCTGTTGCTGAGATTCATTACGGCATCGAAAGATTGGACCCCGCCTCGCGCAAATGCCGCGTGCTGCGGGATGAGTGGG
>JAHFOS010000100.1:0-4865 GCA_023261545.1 bacterium | reverse complement strand
GTGGGCGCGTTGGGCCCCCATGCTGCGCGGTCTGCCGTGGTCTCCGGCGGCCTCCGAGCGATTCGGGCGGATCAAGGCGACCCTGGAGAGAGTGGGAACGAGGATTGAGGACATGGATATTGCCATTGCGGCCATTGCTAGCGCCCACGACTGCCGTGTGTTGACGGCGAATTTGAAGCATTTTCGCCGTATCCCCGATATCGAATGCGGAAGCTGGCTAAATAGTTCCGGGAAGGCTTTGTCGTGAAGCCGTCGCGGTCCCCTAGTACAACATCGAGTTTTCCGAAGCGAAAGTCTTCTCCCTAACCATGCGGCCTTGAGTTTCAACAGATCGTGATCCAGGAACCGTGATTTTTCTCACAATGCCGCGAAAACGCCGGCCAAACCCGGAAAATCGAGGCTCCGGCTGTTGAATTTTTGGTACCACCCATAAGATGCCCTTGTCTTTGGTGGAGGCCATGGATTTGAGGCGGGTGCGTATCCTGGGTTCTCTGTTCTCTGCCTCAAGATCACAGCGGGGGGGGGGGGGGGGGCCGCCGCCGAAGGGTCATCCACGCCTGCCGGTCGCAATAGCATGAGCGCGATAGCCCTCTTACACCCTCGCCCTCCGGGAGAGGGCCAGGGTGGGGGTCTTCGGAGAGGCAGGGTGAGAGGGTGACTCCAGCCGCCCTTACAGTTCGGCAAATGGTAAGGGCAACGCCTGCGTCGGCTCCTACGGGGCAAGACGCCTTCCCGCCGCAGGCCCTTCCCTCAGAATGCGCTGGGTTTGAAGCTTTTGGGCGCGAGCAGGAGAGCGCAATCCCGTCGCCGTCCGGTCTCGGACTCACCGGCCTAGCGCCAGGGATCCGGAACCGAAAGACCGGCGGCAATTTTTCTGGCAAGCCGGTCCGGAACTTCCGTGTGACGAGGCACGGCTTCCATCTGCCCTGTTTGCGGGTTGTACCAGAGAGAATGACTCCCACCCTCCCGTTTCAGACAGCACCCGTAGCGCCGCAAGTGCCGGAGCAAGGCCTGACGCTTCACTCGATGGTGACCATTTCGCGGAGCGCATCCGCGGGAGCACCGCGCAGGGCCTCCTCACGCCGGTCTTCGAGGATTAACTGGATGGCCTCCGTTAAGCTACGGAGGCATTCCTCCTTGGTCCGGCCCTGGCCGTTCGCCCCCGGAATCTCGGCGGAGTAGGCGATGAACCAGTCACCGTCCTTCTCCACGATGGCGCTGAACTCGTTGTGCATGATTGGCCCCCCGTGGGATAATGATAGCCGGATTCCCAGGGGCGAAAGCAACGGGGTCTGGAGTGGCCGCCAAAAGGGCTGGATCGCAGGCGCCGGCGCAGTCATGCGGAGGGCCGCATGAGCCGGAACGCGCGGCCCTGGGGGTGGGTGATGGTGGCGGGGGTCGTCGGGGTCCTGGCCATGGGGCGGGCGGTGGAGGCGGGGGCGCAGACGAAGGTTGTGGCGGGGGATGGGGCGGCTTCTGCTCAGTTTGGCCGTACTGTTTTCATCTCCGGCAATACAGCCCTTCTCGGAGCTACACAAGATGACGCCCCCGCCACGGACTCCGGCTCGGCCTATATCTTCGCCAACACCTCCGGTAACACCTGGGTCCAGCAAGCGAAACTCACGGCCTCCGATGCTGCCGCATCCGACGAGTTCGGCACTTCGGTCTCTCTCTCCGGGAATCTCGCCCTGATTGGCGCTGAGTTGGATGACGCCGGCGCTACGGACTCGGGCTCAGCCTACGTCTTTGCCAACACTTCCGGCAGCACCTGGGTTCAGCAGGCCAAGCTCACAGCCTCTGATGGCGCAGCAACCGACTATTTCGGCCAGGCGGTCTCTCTCTCCGGAAATCTCGCCATCGTCGGGTCACATCTGGCGGACGCCCCCGCCAGCGACTCCGGCGCAGCCTATATCTTCGCCAACACTTCCGGCAGCACCTGGACTCAGCAAGCAAAGTTGACGGCCTTCGATGCGGCCACCTTGGATTACTTCGGTATTTCTGTTTCCATTTCAGGCAACATGGCCGCGATAGGGGCGTTTCGCGACGATGCCCCAGCCACCGATTCCGGCTCAGTCTACATTTTCGCTAACACTTCCGGTAGCACGTGGGTCTATCAAACAAAGCTGACAGCATCCGATGCTGCAGCAAGCGACGAATTCGGCATTTATGTCTCTCTCTCTGGAAATCTCGTCCTTGTTGGTGCCCATTACGATGACGACGGCGGAAGTAATTCCGGCTCCGCCTATATTTTTGCCAACACCTCCGGCAACACCTGGGTTCAGCAGGCCAAGCTCACGGCCTCCGATGCCGCGGCAGGCGACGAATTCGGCGTTTCGGTCTTGCTCTCTGGGAATCACGCCATCGTCGGAGCCAATCAGGATGACGACGGCGGTACGAACACCGGCTCGGCCTACCTCTTTACCAACACTTCAGGCAATACATGGGTTCAACAAACCAAGATCAACGCCGCAGACGCCGCCACGGGCGCCGGGTATGGAGCATCGTTCGGTTTTTCAGTCTCGCTATCCGGCAACACGGCTGTCGTCGGAGCCACTTATAGCGACGCCCCCGCCACGGATTCCGGCTCCGCCTATGTCTTTGACCTCGCCTCGCCGGCCTCATCTGGCAACCTTGTCATAGCCACCGCGGGTGCCGACTTCCAGGCCGGCGGCAACACCACGCTCACCATCCATGTCCCGGACCTGCTGGGGCGCTATCCCGCCAGCAGCGACAATACCACGCAGATCACCTTCTCGCCCACCCTGAGCGGCAATATCATCGGCATCGTCTCGGGCAATGGGGATGGCGGCTACGGCGTGACCGGCGGGGCGGAAACCGTGACCGTGGCGGGAGGCGTGGCCACCGTGCGGCTCTCGGACCTCGTGGCCGAAACCTTCCATGTGGCCATCACCAACAACGCCGGGCTCACGAATTCCGGCAACGATATCATCGCCGTGAGCGCGGGCAACGCGGCTAAGGTGGTCATCGCCACCGCCGGGGGAAATCTGACGACGGCGGGGAATACCGTATTGACCGTGCAAGTCAAAGACGCCTACGGCAATCTGGTGACTTCCGACAGCAGCACCCAAATCACCCTCACCCCCTCGGGGAATGGGAAAATTTCTGGTGTGAGCACGGGCAGCGGGGACGGGAGTTACGGCGTGGCCGGCGGGGCGGAGACGGTGACGGTGGCGGGCGGCGTGGCCAGCGTGGTGCTGGCGAGCGGCGTGGCCGAGAACTTCACCGTGGCCATCACCAACAACGGCGGGCTCACGAATCCGACCAGCGACAACGTCACGGTGCGCCGGGAATCGCGGGAGCACTCGAAGATCACGGCGTCGGATGCGGCAGCCAATGACAGCTTCGGCTACTCAGCCTCGGTTTCGGGAAATCTTGCCATTGTCGGCGCTGTCTATGATGACGACGGCGGCTCCGACTCCGGCTCGGCCTATACCTTCGCCAATACTTCTGGCAACACCTGGGTTCAGCAGGCCAAGCTCACGGCCGCAGACGCCGCAGCAGTGGACCATTTCGGCGATTCTGTCTCTGTTTCTGGAAATCTCGCCCTTATCGGGGCTGATAGCAACGACGACGGCGGTACTGATTCCGGCTCGGCCTATATTTTTGCCAATACTTCGGGCAACACCTGGGTTCAGCAGGCCAAGATCACAGCCGCAGACGCCGCAGCCACCGATTATTTTGGCTGTTCCGTTTCCATCTCCGGCAATATGGCCGTGATAGGGGCGCATGGGGACGACGCTCCTGCCACCGACTCCGGCTCCGCCTACGTCTTCGCCAACACCTCCGGCAACACCTGGGTTCAGCAATCAAAGTTGACGGCCTCCGATGCGGCAGCGTCTGACAACTTCGGCAATTCAGTCTCGCTCTCCGGAAATCTCGCCCTCGTCGGGGCCTATCTAGATGACGGCAGCGCCAGCGATACCGGCTCAGCCTACATCTTCGCCAACACCTCCGGCAATACCTGGATTCAACAAGCCAAGCTCACGGCTTCGGATCCCTTGGCCTACGACAATTTTGGCAAGGCGGTCTCAATCTCCGGGAACATGGCCGTGGTTGGCGCCTATGTGGGCGAGGGCGTGGCTGCCAACTCAGGGGCGGCCTACATTTTCGCCAATACCTCTGGCAATACCTGGATTCAGCAGGCGAAAATCTGCGCGGCGGATGGGGCCTCCAACGAAAATTTCGGCACTGCGGTGGCCATTTCTGGGAATCTGATCATGGTCGGGGCCAACCAAAACGACAACGGCGCCACGGATACAGGAGCGACCTATATTTTCGCCAATACTTCTGGTAACACCTGGGTCCAAATGTCCAAGCTCACGGCCTCGGATCGCGCCGCCGGCGATCAGATGGGTACCGCCGTCGCCCTATCCGGCAATACCGCCCTTGCGGGTTCCTTCTACGACGACTCTCCCGCCGTTGACGCCGGCTCCGCCTACATCTTCGACCTCACCCCCGCCGCTCCGGCCCTTACCTACAGCGCCAACCCCGCCAAGTCCGGGAACGTGAGCATCACGGCCAGCTACAACAAGAAGATGGAGGCGGCGCCGTTGATCAGCATCAACCAACCGGGGACGACCGACATCAGCAACGCCGCCATGACCGACAGCGGGAACTCCCAGAACTTCACCTACACCTACGCGGTGAACACGGCCAACGGCGGGGCCTACCTTGACGGCACCGCCGCCGTAAGTCTTTCGGCCATCGCCGACACCTTCGGCTTTAACGCCGGCTCGCCCTCCGGCAACAGCTTCACCATAGACACCACGGCGCCGACGGTGAGCCTGAGCTACAGCGGCAACGGGAGCAACGCCGCGGCGGCGGGGAGCCTTGTCATCACCGCG
>JAHFOS010000099.1 GCA_023261545.1 bacterium | reverse complement strand
CAACTGGGTGCGCACGACGGGCACCGTTCCGGCGGACAATTCCGTGAACGGCGACAAGATCGCGGTTTCTGGAAATGTCACGGGCGATATGCTGGTTTACGACGGAAATAACTGGATCCGCCGCGCCCGGATTGATGGCACGCAGTTCGGAGTCACGGGCAATACTTCGGGCGATCTGCTGAGTTTCGACGGCACGAACTGGGCACGCCGCGCCAGGCTCGACGGCACGCAATTCGGAGTCGCGGGCAACACATCCGGGGATCTTCTGACCTTCGATGGCACAAACTGGGTACGCCGCGCCAGGCTTGACGGTACGCAGTTTGGCGTCTCTGGAAACTCCACGGGCGATCTGCTCTACTTTGATGGCAATAACTGGGTGGCCCTCGGCGCCTCGGGGAACGCCGGGAAACTGCTGGCCATGAACAGCGCCGGCACCTCTCCGCAATGGACGACTACGCTCACCAAGGACCTCACCGTCAGCGCCAACCTCATCGTCAGTGGCAATGGGCGTTTCGGCGAGTACCTGCTTCTGGGTCAGAACTCCAGCGCCCCCTCGCCGGTTTCCGGAAACGGTGTCCTCTACAATTTGAGCGGCAACCTTTTTTTCAAGGACCCCAGCAACAATCTGGCGCAGATCACCAGCGGCAATTCAACGAACCTGTGGACGGTGAGTGGTTCTGATATCTACCGCGACAGCAACGTTGGCGTGGGCACGACCCTCCCCACCGCCAAGCTGGAAGTCTCGGGCAACATCGTGGCGGCTGGAAACGTGCTGCCCTCGGCGAACTTGACCTACGACCTGGGATCCACCTCCCGCGCCTGGAGGCAGGTGGTGACCCAGGACCTCGTCATGATATCGGACGCCCGCCTCAAGGAGAACGTGCGGGAGCTTTCCTACGGTCTTGGGGAGATCATGAAACTGCACCCCGTCACCTACACCTGGAAGGGTGATACACGCCAGCAGACCAAAATAGGCGTGCTGGCCCAGGAGGTGCGCGCGGTGATGCGCGAGGCCGTGTCCACGGGTGATGATGCCGCCCAGACCCTCGGCGTGCGCTACGTGGACCTGGTGCCTGTGCTCATCCACGCGGTGCAGGAGCAGCAGGAGATTATCGAGAGCCAGAAGCAGGCTCTTGCGGAGCAGGAACGCCGCATCAGCGAGGCGTTAGCGCGTCAGCGCGCCGAAATCGAGGAGATCAAGAAGAAGCTCGACGCGCGGCGTTGAGGCACCCCTCAACTCGCGCAGGCTTCCCGCGCCAGCCGCTCCATTTCGCCGCGTTTTTCCAGCATGAGTTCCACCAGCCGGAGCTGGGTGCGGCAGCGGTCGAGGTTCTGCCCCGGCCGGTGGATGCGGTAGTAGGCGTCGCCTTCCAGATGGTCCTTGAGGAAGCGCAGCGCCTGTTCGTAGGTGATGACGATGGGGCTCAAGTGCAGCAGATCCAGCTCCGCGCGGGTGAGGAAGGCGCGGGCATGGACCAGATAGCCGCGCGCCAGGGCGGCGAAGTAGTCCAGGCGCAAGCGCACCTTGGCGGTGTCGGGCTCGTCCTCTGCGGTGAGGCTCAGGGTGGAGCGTGCGAGGTCCGCGAAGTCGTGGAGCGAAAGCCCCGGCATCACCGTGTCGAGGTCAATGACGCACAGGCCCGTGCCGTCCTCGTCGAGCAGCACGTTGTTGATCTTGGTGTCGTTGTGCGTCACTCGCTCGGGCATGAGGCCGCGGTGATAGGCCGTGGCGAGGGTGGCCGCCCATTCTCGTTGATCCAGGGCGAAAGCGATTTCGCGCGCGCAGCCCGCGGCCCGTCCCGCCGCGTCGGCTTTGACCGCCCGCTCGAAGGCTTTGAGGCGCTCGGGCGTATCGTGGAAGCCCGGAATGGTCTCGTGCAGCCGGTTTCCGGGCAGGTCCGCGAGCAAGGCTTGGAACCAGGCAAAGGCCTTGGCGGCCTCGAAGGCGGCGCCGGGGGAGTCGGCGATTTCCAGGGTGCGCGCGCGCTCGATGAAAACGGCGAGCCGCCAGGCGCCGCCATCCTCGGCGCGCACCCAGTTGCCGCCCGCGCACGCGGGGAGGAAGGTCATGCCGCGCCGAGCCCCGTCGCGCACGCCGGCCGCGGCGAATTTGGCGTGCAAGTGCGCCGTGATGCGCGCGATGTTCTCCATGACGGCGGCAGGATCCTTGAAGACTCCGGTATTGACGCGCTGCAGGATGTAGCGCGCGCGCGCGCCGTGATGGTCAAGGGTCACAAGATAAGTCGCGTTGATGTGGCCCGCGCCATAAGGCCGGGCTTCGAGCAGTTCGCCCGTGACAGCGAAGCGCCGCAGGAGTCCGGAGATATCTGGAGCGGATGAATCAGCCATTTGCGCGCGGTTCCAACTATTTTAAAAACGTATCACGCGGAGCCGCGGAGCAGAGGATACAAACTCACAACGCAATAATTCTGACATGACACAACGCTACCAGCCGTTCGCCCTGAGCTTGTCGAAGGGGGACGGCGGCGGTGTTGCGGTCCGCTCATGCTTCGACAAGCTCAGCACGAACGGACCTGTATGCCGACATCATAAAATGAAGTCACGTTCTATGGGCCGAACTATTACTCCATAACTTGTCTTCCTCCGCGTTCTCCGCGGCTCCGCGTGAACGGGGTTTCAAATTCTCCGAGAAGCCGATCATTTTCAAGCCGGTTCGATGCGGTTCAGGGGCCGTTCCCCGGGATCGCGGAACCAGGCGAGATAGCTCGCCACGGCCTCGTCCCCGCGCCGCAGCAGTTCCTGGACTTGCTCGGGCTTGAGGTGGAAGTCCGTGGCCCGCACGGTACCGGTATCAATGTACACGGTGCGCTGCCAGTCGTAGGGGCTCAAGTGCACCTTGTTGGCGAGGTCGGCGAGCAGGTTCACGGTGGCCTTGAGGTAGTCGGAGAGGTTCTCCAGGGGCAGACGCGGGCGCGGGCCTGGCCGGCGCGGGTCGTCGCTGGTGTCCACCCGCAGTCCCAGGGTCTCGCGGTTGTAGCAGCGGCCGGCTCCGCAGTCCGGAGGTACGCAACCCGCGCGCGCATCGGCGAGCAGGCGCGGCTCGTCGAAAAGGTCGATGGGGTAATTCCAAATCACGCCGCCGTCCACGTGCAGGCCGTCCTCCAGGGAAACCGCGGTGAAGAACAGCGGGATGCTCATGGAGATGCGCACGGCGCGCAGGATGGGAAAATCCGGGGTTTGTTCCGCCGAGTAAACGCGCGCCCGCTGCTCGGAAAGGTGGGTGCCGATAACATGCAGGTCGAGGAAGCGGCCGGGTTCCGAGCGCGCGCGCGCGGCAAGTTCGCGGAAAGTGATGTCCTGCCGACCGGCAAGTTCAGCGATGCGTGCCCCCATCCACTGGGTGAAGGCATCACCTTTGTGCCAACCGTACTTCTTCATGAGCCGCCAGCCGTCGCGCAGCAGGCCGGCGCTATCATCCAGGAACGCGTGATAAGGCGTCGCTCCCGCGAGGCGCAAAAGCTCCTCGCCCCGCGCCCCGAGGGCGAGGAGGGTGGCAGTCACGGCCCCGGCGGAGGTCCCGGCGGCGCGGCGCACGCCTTGGAGCACCCCCTCGGCTTCCAGGCGCTTCAAGGCCCCAGCGTAGGCGATACCCTTGACGCCGCCGCCCTCAAAGGCGAGATTGCGGAATTGGCTCAAGGGCTTTGTGGGTTCAAGGGTCGGGGAGCAGGCTTTTATCCCGGCGTTTGTCTCGTCGCAAGCCTCCCCCGTACTCCCCCCTCTCCCCAGGCGGAGGGAGAAGGTCGGGATGAGGGTGGGGTGCCCGACGGGAGGGATGCTGGCGCGCAGAATAAGTTTTTGGGTGCGCGGGCGTCTCGCCCGCAAAAACGCGCTTACCCTTCTGACGCCGCAGGCAATACAAGATCCTCACCCCAGCCCTCTCCCGGAGGGAGAGATTGAACAAAATCGGCTCGCGCCGCATTCCGCCTGTTAGGTTTCAAGCCGCTGGGGAACACTATATTAAGCCATGATGTCCATCGAGGGAATCAAAGAGGTTTCGGCACTGTTCCTGAAGGAGCGGCATGCGCTGCTGGCCTACATCTACGCCCTGTGCCGCGACGCGCACGTCGCCGAGGACATCCTGCAGGAGGTGTGGATCAAGCTGGCCGAGGCCGTCGAGAAGGGTGTTGCCGTCCAAAAGCCCATCGAATGGAGCCGGGGCACCGCCCGCCACCTGCTGCTGCACCACTGGCGCGGCCAACGCAACGCCAAGGTGGTGGGCGACAGCGAAATCCTCGATCTCGTGGACCAGGCCTTCCGCGAGACGGACCTGGCCGAAGAGGGCTGGCGCAACCGCCGCGAGGCGCTCACCCGTTGCCTTGAGGAACTTCCCCCGCGCTCCAAGGAAATGCTCGACCTCAAGTACGACAAACAGCTTTCCGCCGCCGAAATAGGCCGTGAACTGGAGAAAAACGCGGCGGCGGTGCTGATGGCGTTGTCGCGCATCCGCCGCGTGCTCATGGAGTGCATCGAGAAGCGCGTGCAGCTTTCAGGAGCATGAGCCGCGTCGGGGAACTCTGGACCCTCTTCCGCGAGGATGAGGCGACTCCGCAAGACATCGCGGAGCTCAAGGAGCGGCTGCGCAATCCCCAGGAGCGCCACCTGCTGGTCCAGGAGTGCTGGCTGGATGCGGCGCTCATCGAATCCCTGCGGCTGGCTGGGGCGGTAGATCAGCCTGGGCCTATCGTTGCGGACGCCTCAAGCCGTCCCACGGCGGCATCAGCCAGCCGCCGGTTGACCCGCCCCTTGCCCGCCCCCATGGCCTCGTCGTCGTCCTTCACCCCGGGCTGGTTGCGCTGGTGGATCGGTATGCCCGCGGCGGCGGGCCTGGCCGCGCTGCTGCTCGCTTTTATGTACCTGGGTGGCCTGGGTCAACCCAACCGCGAGAACCTGGCGGCCATCGTCGCCGGCGCGCCCGCGGCGGTGCTGCGTCAAGGCGCTGCCCTCAAAGGCTACGGTGGAATGAAGCTCAAAGAGGGCGACCTGGTGACCGCTGCGGCAGCGGAGCCGCTGGAGATCCACTATGCCGACGGCAGCGCGCTGGTGCTGGAGCCCGGATCGCGCGTGCTGCTCGGGCTGCGCCGCGGCACCGGCTCCCTGGGCCTCAAGCCCGGCAAGGCGGTGCAACTCCTGGAAGGTTCACTCACGGCAAAAGTGAGCCCCCAGCAAGGCAGCGAACCCGCCCTGTTCCGCAGCGCCGAACTCTCGGCCACGGTCCTGGGCACGGAATTCACTTTGAGAACGGCAGCCGGTCGCGGCGTCATCGAGCTCCGGGAAGGCCGGCTCGCCATCCAGCGCGCCAGCGACGGCGCCGAGTCCGCCCTGGAAGCCGGCCAGCTCATCGAGGCCGGCGCTGGCGCGGACTTCACGCCACGGCCCCTGGAGAGCGGCCCGGCTTCGGCCATCACCCCGACCTTGAAAAATAAGGTGGAAACCCCATAGTAGTTCAGCCTATGGAACGCGTTTTAACTTTACATTGCATGCACTCGGGTCCGTTCATGTGGCCAGACCCGTTCGTGCTGAGCTTGTCGAAGCATGAACGGGCCGCGACTTCCCGCCGCTCACCCCTCGTGGCCCGAAAACGGCCCTTCGACAAGCTCAGGGCGAACGGCGGACGACCTATCAACAGAGCTGCGCGTTTACCCCGCCCCTTCACCCTGGTGGAGATGCTCGCCGTCATGGCCATCATCTTCATCATCCTGGGCGTGGGCATCTCGGGCATCAAGCGCATCGGCCGCGACGCCACCTTGAGCGCCCGCGGCACGGCGCTGCATCAACTCGTGCGCAATACCCTGGAATCAGCCAAAAGCGAGCGCGTGCCCCTGCAAATTGACGTGGACGTTCCCCTGGACGGCACCACCACCGTGACTTCGCTGCTCGCGCCCTGCACGGTCCAGACCAGCGCGGCGGCGCTGATCAGTTACTGGAGTTTTGAGAGCACGACTAACGTGGGGATCCTGGGGCAGACCTTGACCGCCATGCCCCCGGCGCCCGGCGAGGGTTTCGTCGGCAACGGGCTTATTGCCGCCGGCACGCAGTACACCGTGAGCTCCGCCGCCGCCACGGACGCGGCCTTCGGCCAATTCCAGTACCCTCGGGGCTTCTATATGGAAGCCATGATCAAGCCGGATTACGGGTCCACGGCCAGTGCCGCCGTCTTGAGCGCCTTCGGGTGCACGCTGAACGTCGCCAAAGATGCTACTCCCCCGGGGTTCACCGTCAGTTCCGCTCCCGCCACGGCGACCTCTAGGATGGCCATTGACAACGGTTGGCATAAGGTGGGACTAAAGGTTTCCATTGCCGCGACGGCCAATGCGGACCTCTACCTCGACGATGTTTTCATTGGGCGAGCCGCTGTGGGAAACCCCAGTGGGAAAACGGTCACCATCGGCAGCGGCGGGTATCGCGGTTTCATTGACGAAGTCAAGATTTACAGCTTCGGCGTCGGCGACACCATCGTTACCGATCCCAAGGATTCCATCATCGTTTGTTCCTCCCAATTGCTTCCCACCGCGAATATGCCCCATCACGGCTCTTTTCCCATCAACCCACGCGGCGCGCTGGAGGAGTACATGGCTGCTGACGCCGTCCCAACGACAGGGATCTCTGAAAAGGCCTCAGCCAGCATCTCCGTGGCCAGCACGGTCACGTTCATGTCGCTGGCTGCGGATCCAGGCGCCGCCGGAACCACCATTTCCTGCAAACCCAGCCCCACGCTGACCAGCTTCTCCAGAGACGGGGGTTATGTGACTATTGATTATGAACTTATCCGCTATGCCTATTTGAATAAAGATGGCCTCCCCATCCTCGAGGGCTGCGAGCGCGGAGTGGGCGGCACGAAAGCCGCTGCGCACACCGTCAACGTCTCCGAAGTGCGCTTGGCCAAGCCCGTGCTCTTCTACCGCAACGGGGGAGTAAAGTGAGGCGCGCCTTTACCCTCGTCGAGCTGATCCTGGCGACAGCGCTGATTCTCCTCGTCACCAACTTCATGATGACGCTGTTCAACGGCGCGCTGGATGTTTCCCAGAAGCAGATCGGTAACATCAAGATGTACGACGACGCCACGGCGGTATTTTCGGCCCTGGAGCAGGATTTGCGGGGGATTATGACGCGGAATCCCAAGCCGGGAGTCGTCCACTTCAGCATGAAGGGGGTCTTCGCCAGCGCTGGGGATACCGGTGGCGCGAACGGCTGGACTAGGCTGTTCTTTATGACCACCTTTCCCGATGCGCGTGTGGACCGCGATCTCAACCTTGAGGGGACTAAGAACGATGCCAGCATCAACGTCATGTACGATGGCTGGGTGGGACCTTTTCCCGCGAGTCCGGTTTTCAGGCCCAGTGGCGGCCTCAAGGAGGTCTGCTATTTCGTGCGTCCCGATCCATCCTTGGCGACTGCTCCTGCGTCTGGCAGCCTTGGAGAAACCTTTCTCAAACTCTACCGCATCGAGAGGAGTCCTATCTGCCGCGTGGACACCGGCACCGTCCCTGACCCTGGCGGGGCCTTTCTCAGCAAAGGCTGGTACTACCCGGACGCCACTCTGGTGTCAACAGGACCGAAGGTCGTGCCGCGCCGCGTGATCGCCGATAACGTCATCTATCTGGGGTGCCGCTATCTCTGTGACGGCAACGGCGATGGGGATTTCGACGATGCCAATGAGGTCTTCGCCGACTGGGATAGCGAATCCGCGGCCTATCCCCTGGTATTCCCCCATTATCTCGAAGCGTCGCTCTCACTGGCCGCGTCTTCCGGCAGCGCCCAGATGGACGGTGACGTGGTATCAACGGCGAGCGTTTCCAGTTCAGGCACGGTGAACGGCTCCGGGGTCATTACGTCCCCTTCCGTGCAAGTTGACATCCGGCTGCGCGGGGACAACTTCAACCGCACGGCCAAAGGCTTCATCGCCGTTCCAAGCAAGGGCGTGCTCTACTACAATTACAACAATGCCACGGGCTACCTTGGCGATAATATCTACCGCTTCAATTGCGTGCTTGCGCCGGGATCGCCGTCCGTCAGCTCCCCAGGCGGGAATTGGGCCGTGGTCGGCAGCACCTTCACCCGCCTTTTTCCCGTGGAGGCCCGATGAGTCGCCGGCCCTTTACCCTCGTCGAGATCCTCCTCGCCATGGCCATCTTCGTTTTTGCCGTCGGTCCGCTCCTCGGCGTCATGGCCGCAGCCTCGGGGTTGCACGGGGAGAACACGAAGCGCATCCAGGCGCAGATGTTCGCCTCGCAGATCCGCGCGCAGCTCCAGATCTATGCCATGAACCCCAATTTCGACAGCAATTGGGATATGAAGTTCGAGCCCGTGACGGGACTGGCCCAGGTGGATCGCTACCGCGGGCTCCACTATGTGCTGGTCAGTGAAAGAGAGGCCGAAGGTCTGGTGCAGTTCAAGCTGGGCATCGCCTTTCGTCCCCCCGAGGATACGGCGGCCGCGGGCGCTCTTGGGGGCACGAACGGAATCACCGTGAGCGGGCTCAATCCCGTGCAGAAGAAAGTTTATTCCACCAGCAGCAATATCTACCAACAGCGCACCGGGGGCACCGGCGGGATCTTCAGTTCCAGCGACCGGAGTTTTCCCAGTGCCACCAGCATCACCTTCAACAACCTCACTAAAACGCCCAACAACACCCCCGGAGCGGGCACGACCTACTCCCTGGATTACGTCTTCACATTATGGGTGACACGATGAAGCACGTGCTCGTCAGGAATGAAGAGGGCTTTGCCCTGCTGATGGTCATGGCCATCCTCTTCGGCCTGCTCTCGCTCATCCTGCCTTTGGCCCTCATGAACCGGCAGCAGATTCCCCAGGCCGAGGCGCAGGTGCGCGGAGAGCAGGCGCAGTGGATCCTTCAAAGCAGCCGGGCGCTTTCCAAGTTCGCTTCCAGCCGCGCGGGGAAGGCGGGGCGCAGCAAGTTGCAACGCGTTTACAACCTGCCGGGGTGGGAGGATTTTCCTATCCGGCTGAAGCTCAGCGCGGATGGGGGCGGCACGATCACCGTCTACAATATTTTGCCTTATTTCATGCGCGCGGCCACCTCGGTGGGGGAAAATGGCACGGAGTTCACGCTGACCGCTGATATTGATCTGAACGGGGCCCCTGGGGTCAACAATGCCACCGGCGACCTCTACACGGCCAGCGGCAGCTATTACCTTATCCTGGGCGACGAACTCGTCATCGCGGGCGCCGGCGCGGCACGGGGCCTCGGCGGTTGCTGGTCCGCGCATGCGGCCGGGGAACTCGTTTACGGCATCACCGGCGCCATGGCCTATGGATATCTAAAAATTGACGATGAGTGGATTGCCGTGAAGGGTTACAGCGCTTCAGCCAAGCAATTTGTCGTGGATGTGCGCGGCTATGCTGGAACGAAAGCCGTCACGCATGCCGCTGGCGCGGTCGCCGAGTTTTACCCCGCCTTCCCCTACCTGCGCGCCGGGAGCTACGAAGGCTACGTCAACATCGAGATCAGCGACGAACGCTCGCGCATCAACGTAAATTCGCTTTCTGAAAGGATGGCGGAGAACCTTTTCAACTACGACGGCATGGCCTTCAAGGATTCCTACAAGAACGCCGTGCTGAGCCCTTATAATTTCTATCCCTTCGTCGAGCCGGACGGGGTGCTCCAGCTTGCCAATGGCGGTCTTTTCCTGCCGCAATTGAAGTCGCGCCTGTTCTCCATGGCCACGACCTGCAGCGAGCCGGATTTCGCGCGGGTTCTGGCGACTCCTGGACCCAGAGCCTACTTGTACGGGGGGACGACAAACCCCTTATATGCTGATGGGGCGCCAAAGATTTGGGTCATAAACCCCGTATCAGGGGCTTTGGAATGGGGAAATTTGAGCAGCCCACAGCGCATCCTGCAGCACCCCGTCAACTTCAACCTTGCTTCGGTCTCGGTGATGGAAGCGGTCATTACCAACCTCGCCCTCAACACTGGGGTTCCAGGCCCCACCCAAGCCAACGCCAATACCGTGGCGCGGCGCATCGAGGCCTACCGCTCGGGAGAAGCCATCAATACACGTCCGGACTATTTCAATGGCAACGAGTTCGGTAGCAACGAGAACCCCTTCGATGGCGTCAATCAGGTTACAGGAGCGAAGATCGGCACGGCGATTGACGAGTTCAGGGAATTTCTGGGCACCGTCACGGAGTTGACAGCCGAGGAAAAGCATGCGTTGTTAAAACACGCCTGCTTCAGCAACCATCGTCAATTCTTTAGCACGCAGAAGCAGGTCACCACGCCTATAGCCTTCGACACGGGTCGGGTGCGCCGCGCCACCGCCACGGTGAGTGTGCGGCAGGGCGGCAAGCCGATCATGACAGAGTCAGAGGCCACCATTTTTAAGGACATCACCGAGGGCTACTCGGCCAGCAATACTTACGAAGTCATCCTCGATGCCAAGCACGGTTGGAATGAAGGCCTGAGTACGTTTTATTCCACGACGGCGGACGTGATTCCCTTTTACGATGGCTCTACGAACCCCGTGCGTTTCCGCTGCAAGCCGGCCGCTGCCGGCAACAAGGTTTATTCGCGAGTTCCCGGCGCCAAGCTCAAGGGACACGTCGGCGGCGGCACTTTCACGCTGGGTTCCCTCAAAAAGGCCCAGACGGCCGATTACGTGGAATACGCTGTATCGTCGGCCCCGCCCGCCGGTAGTGTGGCGGCGGGAGCCTGCGCCGATTTCGGTCTTCGCGTCCAGCCTGTATGGGAACATCACGCGCTGCTGGGAACTGTATCGAACTATACATCGCCGACCGTGACGATCACGCACCAGGGCGGGAATCCACTCCCAAGCTGCGGACCTATAGACTATCTCGGCTACCTTGTGTTCCAGAGCGCCGCCAATCCCGGGGATTACGTCGTCAGGAAATGGAGTACTTACAATGGAGTCAATACGTTCACCATTGTTGGGGGCGCGCTGGTCAGTAACATTGGAGGCGTGCTGACCAGTTATCCACCGACGCCACCGGATCCCATCATAGGCGATCTGGTGCAGCTCCATCCGCTGGAAATGAATTGGTGGGACGCCGCCAATACGGGCAACATAGATCCTCTATACGAGACGGTATTGATTCGCGAAGGGGCCGAATGGACCAAGTTGAGTTGGGTTGAGGATAGCAATGGCACGGCCACCCCCGTAACTGTAAGGTATCGGGGTAGCCAAGCCAACACATGGAAAACAGCAACCAACGGAGGCGCGTTGGTTGCATCAGAAACCAGTTCGGATACTCTTTTCATTCGTATTCACTTCGGCGATGGCGCTGTTGATTTCGACACCGTCACTTACATGGATTCTACCAAGGCCATGACACAGCCGGACACGGAAAGGCTGCTCTCCCCGCAAGTCTTCCAAGTCAAAGCCGAATACCAGATGCCCCCCGGCCGCCGCAACCCCGGCACCACCACCGTCCTGAGCGCGCGCTGACCTTGATGCCCCAGCGAACCACCCTAATACGGAACACCTCCTCCGCCATGAAAAGAAAAAACCGCCCCTTCACGCTCATCGAGTTGCTGGTCGTCATCGCCATCATCATCATCCTGGTGGGGCTGTTGCTCGCAGCCCTGGCCGCCGTGCGCCGCAAGGGGGACGAGACGCAGACGCGCGCGGCCATCGAGGAGCTCACTATTGGCATCGAGAAGTACCGCAGTGTGCACGGGAGGTTGCCGCCGGTCAACACCGACGCGCCGTCCACGACTTTTCCCAAGTACCGCACCGAGCTGCTTTACGATTCGCTGATGACCACCAAGGAAGGTGGGCCCTTCTGCCAGCTCAACGATGTTTTCGTCAAGGATGGCTCGTCTGCGGGCAAGAGAATGTTCATTGATAAATGGGAAAAACCCATTGCTTACATCCCCGCGTCCGAGTATACGACCTCACTCCCGACGACGGACGGGGGAACGGGCGACCCCGATGCGAAACTCATTGGCCGCGCCGCCTATTATCCCAATCCCCTGATCCCGGCGGAAAAGATCTTCTACCAGTTCGACACCTACCAATTGCGCTCCGGCGGCAAGAACGAATTGGACGACGCCGGCCGCAAGGACGACATCCAGAACTTCGACGTCAAGAAGTAGGCCGGAACCTGGCGGGTCCCGGGCTCGGGATCTCGGTTTTTATGGCGACGGCGGAGTCGTCAGAGCGCGACGTTGAGGGGCTTCTTCTTGAGGGCGCTGATGCGCAATACGGAGAAACCGAGGAGGTTGCCATCCTCATCCACCTTCTCCATGACCTGATCGTTTTTGGTCCCCCGGAAGAAGCCCTGCTTGCGCTTGAAGGTGACTTCCAGGTAATCTCCCTCATGATCATACCAGATCTTTACTCTTTTTCCGGCCATAGCTGCACTCCTTTCTTGATACGATCCGTCAGGTAGGCTGTCAGGATAAAGGCCTGCGAGGGCGTCTTTTTGACGACGACACACATGTACTTGTCCCCCACCAATGTGCCATAGTAGAAGCGATAGTACAAACGCGCTTCGGGGTCGCTCTTGGACTGCAAGACACATCGTGGATGCAGCAAAGTCTCCGTAATGGCGCTTTCCAGCCCTTGCATTTCAGGGTGATCTTGGATATGCGCGAGTCGCTCGCCGCTAAGGCTGATGACAAGCCCTCCAAAGTCATGAAGGATCTGCATTCCTAGCGTCTAAATCCTTGGGCTCGTGCGGAAAAATCGCCAGCCAAGGCGTATGCGATTTGCCATATTGCCGGTTCGCTCCCATATATTTCGTCAGTCGATTTCCTTTTTGCGCCAGCCGGGAACTCATTTTCCAGTGCACCGCCGGATTTCCAGTGGGGTGTTTACAGTGGCGCGCAAGTTTGGTCTTGTGGCGGCTCAGCGTGACCCCTTGAGCGAGCGCTATCCCCCGCGCTCTGGAATGTTGAAGCGACCAGCATTTTGCTCCTGGCCCACGTGGCAGCACCCTTCCTTCATTTCATGTTTAAGTCGCGGAGCGACTTGTGATGGGATTGAATGCGTTTGATTTCGCGCTCAGGGAGCGTGGCTTTTGCGGTGCAGCGGGGCCAGGTGGCGATGGCGGTTGATGTAGAGGACCTGGCCGGAGGGATCGAGGGCCGCTATTGGGTCCATCAACTGGAGCAGGAGGCAGCTTTTACCAACTCGTCTTTGGCCAACCAGAACCTTGATCAAGTTTTTGCCGATCAATGGACGTAGGCGGTCCAAGTACATGGGCCGTTCAAGTAGGTCGGGATTTTGCATGTGTGTACTATACGCGTCAAAACTTAAAAACGAACGCTATTTGGAGCTTATAAGACACAAAACTAGAAAACGTTTGTAGGTGGCGTCAGGCAGATCGGTGAAGCCGAACGGATCGCGAACCTGTGCGAGCGGCATGATGAGCGGGCGCGAGTTCAGTGCCGTCGGCGCCGTCCGCCCCTCGTGGCCCGCTTCGTGGCCCTTCGACAAGCTCATCCCCAAAAACTGGGGATAAAGGGCGAACGGCGGGGAGCGTGTTGTCGTGGCACCGAAAGGGCTGAACGCTTACAAATAGTGTTCTTCCAGCGTCGCGCCACCGCAAGTTGAAACACCGCGTTGCCGCTCAAGCCGTCCTCAGCGTTCTTTGAGCGCCAGCAGCCGCTTCATGAGGTCGCCCAGGTTTTTACCGCCGCTGGCGACTCCGCCGAAGGCGTCGTGCAACTCGCGCCACAGGGCGTAGGCTTCATTGTAGCGGCGCGCGCGCCCGGCGTCGGGTTGGTACTTCTCTTTACGCACTGAAGTCATGGCCGCCACGGCGGATTCGTGGCTGTCGTAGCCTCCGGCTTCGGGGCCGGCCACCACGGCGGCATTGATGGCGGCGCCCAGCGCGCAGGTTTCGGTGCAGGCGGCGATTTCGAGCGCGCAGCCCAGGACGTCGGCGTAGGTTTGGAGCAGCAACGGGTTCTTGAGGGCGATGCCGCCGCCGCAGATCACGCGTGCGATGGGCACGCCGCCCGCGCGCAGGCGCTCCAGGATGGCGCGCGCTCCGTAAGCGGAGGCCTCGATGAGCGCGCGGTACATTTCGGCCCGCGTGGTGTGGAGCCCGAGACCCACGAAAAGGCCGGAGAGCCGGGAGTCCGCCAGGATGGAGCGGTTGCCGTGGTGCCAGTCCAGGGCCAGGAGTCCGGAGCGGCCGGGCGCAAGCTGCGCCGCCACGCGGCTGAGTTCGGCGTGCAGCGCGGGCGCGCCTTCCAGCAGTTCCTCCACATACCACTTGAAGATGTCGCCCACCGCCGGCTGGCCGGCCTCGACGGTCAAATGCCCCGGCACGACGGAGTCGGCGACGATGCCGCAGGCGCCGGGAATAGCGGGAACGGGGCCGCCCGCCGGCAGCAGCGCGAGATCGCAGGATGAGGTTCCGAGGATCTTGACGAGCGTTCCGGGGCGGATGCCGGCGCCCAAGGCGCCGGCGTGGGCGTCAATGATGCCCGCGGCCACGGGTATTCCCGCGCTCAGCCCCAGCTTCCTGGCCCACTCCTTTGAAAGCCGGCCCGCGCACTCGCTGGCGGGTACGGCCTTTGCATAAAGGCCGGCGCGCAGTTGCGCCAGCAGCGGGTCGAGCCCGCGCAGGAACTCCTCGTCAGGCAGGCCGCCCCAGTCGGCGGCGTAAAAGGCCTTGTGACCCGCGGCACAGATGTTGCGCGCCGCCAGCGCCGGATCCTCCACGCCGCTGAGCACGGCGGGGATCCAATCGCTGATCTCGATCCAGCTCGCGGCGGCTTGAAAGACCTCGGGCGCCACGCGCCGGCAGCGCCAGACCTTGGCCCAGAACCACTCGGGGGAACAGGCGCCACCCGCGCGCGCAAGGTACTGCGGCCGCATGCTCGCCGCGAGCGCGGTGAACTCGGCGGCTTCCGCGCTGGCGGTGTGATCCTTCCAGAGCCAGGCCTGCGCGGCGAGGTTTTTGCTGAAGCGGCGGTCGCTGGCCAGGGGGCGGTTCTTGCCGTCCACGGGAAGCGGCGTCGAAGCCGTGGCGTCCACGCCCATGGCGATGACGTGATCGCGGCGGAAGCCGCGCACCTTCGCGGCTTTGGTGAGCGCCGTCTTCAGGCATTTTTGCAGCGCAAAAAAATAATCCCCGGGGTTCTGGCGCGCGAGCAGCGGCTCGCTACGCTCGGTGAGGATGCCCTCGCTGCCGCTGGGGTAGGGACAGGTGGCGGTGGCTATTTCCCGGCCGTTGGCGCAGTCCGCCACCAGCGCCCGCGCGGAATTAGTGCCGAAGTCGAGGCCGATGGCAAAGGCGTGATTCATGGATGTCGCGCAGCACGGCTGGCTGCTTCGGGGGAGTATAGGCAGGGAACGATAACGGCGGCGCTGGATCTTGAAGAACTCAAATTCCAGGCCGTTGAATCGCTGTGCGAGCTATATTGTTGTTTTTATAATAGATAAATCGGATTATCGGTAGGGTGTTCCGAGCACCCTTACGTGAGTCATAAAAAGAACCGGGCGGCTCTAGGCCGCCCGGTATCCCAATCACCGGCCGTCCCCACGGCTGATTCCGTCCACCGAGTCCTCCAGTCTGCAACCGAATACTTACAATTTAATTCACTAAAGTGAATAGTAAAGAACATTTGTGAATTTGAGACGCCTCTTGAGACGATGGGTAAGGTCAACGGGTTAACCCGTTTGGAGGGGGGCGAACGGGAGATGCGGTTGGCTTGGGACCTATAGGGTTAGAATGGCGGGTGCCTTGAAACCGGGCTGCCAGTTGTCCTTTAAAAAAGCCCTGTTGCCTTGGGGTTTGGCCCCGGGGATGGTGCCAGAGCTTTCTTTTTTCTGAGGCCCATAGCCCCGTCGTGAAACTTTCGCTCATTTTGCCCACCTACAACGAGGCGGAGAACATCCTCCCGCTGATCGAAGCCATCGCCGCCCACGCTCCCGTCCGCCCCTACGAGGCCATCGTCGTGGATGACGACTCGCCGGACGGCACCGCCGAGCTGGTGCGCCGCCATGCCGCGACCCACCCAGAAACGCGGCTGCTGCACCGCAAGGGTGAGCGCGGGCTCACCTCGGCCCTGAACGCCGGGCTCAAAGCCAGCGCGGGTGAAATCGTCGGCTGGATGGACTGCGACCTCTCGCATCCCCCGGACCTGCTGCCCGCGCTCATGGCGGAACTCGAACGGGGAGCGGACGCCGCCATCGCCTCGCGCTACGTTCCGGGCGGGCGCGACGCGCGCGCCGGCTCCTACGCCCTACAGCGCCGCCTGAGCCTGGTGCTGCTCAGCCTCGGCCAGCGCTACGCGCACCTCCCCGTGAAGGATGTCACCAGCGGCTACATCCTGGTGCGCCGCGCACTCCTAGAGGACGCGGGCTGGCTCCAGGGCGACTACGGCGAATACTTCATCGCCATGGTGGCGCGCCTGCAGCGCCGCGGCTGCCGTTTCGCGGAAATCCCCTACGCCTTCAAGAACCGCGAACGCGGCGAGTCCAAGACGGCCACCAGCCTCGCCGGCTACGCCCGCCGCGGCCTCAAGTACCTCGCCATGCTCCATCGCGCGCGGGGGATCGTGGCGGGCGGGTGAGCTTCATTCCCAGACCCGTTCGTTGCTCCCGCACGCTCGGCCAGGCGCCCCGGATGCTGCCAAAATGGCGCTTTAGAGATGGGAAAATTTCT
>JAHFOS010000098.1 GCA_023261545.1 bacterium | reverse complement strand
GGTGAGTACGACCTGGCGCCTCTCGCCAGCCAGAAACTGGAATTCGCCGAGCCCGGTGCGCGCATCAAGGCGGGCAGCGCGGACCTCCTGCTGCGGGTGCGCAAGAAAACGGTCCTGCGCGGCAGGGTGGTCACCCCGGAAGGCAAGCCCATCGAGGAAGTCCAGATTTTCAGCGTCTATAATTTCGGCGGGGAAGAGACGGCTTACCTGGAACAGAACCTCGCGCGGAATCCCGATGGGAAGGGAACCTTCAGCTTTGCTCCCCTCCCGCAGCCTTTCGCCACGGCAAAATCCTTGCAGATCCTCGCCACCGCGCCGGGCTACGGTCCCGGGAGATCCCCGAGTTTCGATCCCAGCGCTTACAACGGCGAAGAGTTGCTCATCACTTTGCAGAAAGGCCTTGGCGTCGAGGCGCTCGTCCTTGAGGCCGGCAGCCCGCGGCCTATCTCCGGAGCGCGGGTGAGCGTGGTGAAAAAGACGGTCACGGGCGGCAAAACCGTGGTGGCGGGTTTGTCCGAGGTGGCCACCCACGCGGATGGCAGCGCGCGCATCCCGGGGCTGACGCAGGGAGAATACGCGCTCACGTGCGGCGCGCCTGGATTCGCGCCTAAGACCGTGGAGGTCAGCGTGGAGGAGAATGTCGCCACCCCCGTGCGCGTGGAGCTCGGCAAGGGAGCGGTGCTCAGCGGCGTGGTGCGCGGGGCGGAGCTCCAGCCCCTGAAGGGCCGGATCGTCCGGGTCCTGCAAAAAATAGCGTCGCCGCCCTGGTACGGGGCCTTTGGCATCGCCAGCGCCGCGACGGATGCGACCGGGGCGTACCGCATCGCTGCTATCCCCCCCGGCGCTTACACCGTGCAATCCGTCGGCCAGCAGGAGGCTTTGGAAAACAACACGGAGGGGTTGGAACTCGTGTTGGCCGAAGGCGAGAACCGGACCCTGGACCTCGGCGGCGCGGCCCGCGCGGGTTTAGCCGTGGTGGAGGGCCTGGTGCTGGACCCGGATCTACGGGTACAAGGCTTGGAACTCGCAGCCGCTGCTCCTGGCGCTGTGTCCAAGTCCTACCGGACTCAACCAGGAGCTGACCGACGCTTTCTTTTCGAGGACGTGAACCCCGGAAGCTACCGCCTGGTGGTGACCGAGCCGACCCTCGCGTCGTTCTCCATCCCCGTGGCGGTGCGCGCGGCGGAGCGGCTCTACGTCGAGGTGCGGCGGCCCGCCGGGAGTCTGCGCGCCCGAGTGGCTTCACCTGAAGGCGAGCCCGTGTCGCGCGCGACCGCCCTGGTTTATCCGGCCGGTGCGCTCTCCGGCGATAACGCCGACACGGCGCTAGGTCAGAGTGTGGCCAGGACGGCCTTGAACCAGGGCAAACTGGAGATTGGAGGCCTGCCCGCGGGGCGCTATGACCTCGCCATCGTGCCGCAAACCCAGAGCCATGGCCTTATTTCCTCCCTGGTTAAAAACCTCGATGTTCAAGAGGGAACACTCCAGGATCTCGGCACCCTTGTCCTGGAGCGAGGCCATAAAATCAGCTTCCGCGCCAAGGATTTCCGGGGTCAACCCATCGCCGGCGCGCGCGCGCAATTCCGCGACGCGGCGGGGGCATGGTTGATCCTGTCCGATAATTCGCGCTGGCTCACGGATAGCGCTGGCATGCTGGAAATCCCCGCCGCTCCCGCCTTCCTGCGCGCGCGGTTCACGGCGGCGGGGTATCTCCCCGCCACGGTGGATGCCGGGCCCGGAGAAGAATTCGCCGTGGTGTTGACGCACGGGGCCACCCTGAGGGTGCAGCTCAAGGGGCAAAGCAGCGCCCGCCGGATGCTCGAACTCCAAAGCGCCGCCAGTGGCACGGCGGCAAAATTGCCGGGCCCCGTGGCCTGCGACGCGGAAGGTCGCCTCGATATTTCCGGGCTCGCGCCCGGCGCCTACCGCGTCAAAGTCCTGCCGTCCCAACCCGGGGAACCAGAAATCCAGTCGGCGGACATCTCCTTTGTCAGCGAGGAAGAAAAAACAATAGATATCGAGGTGCCGTAAGCGTTCTCGGCAGGTGCGTATTAAGAAAATATAAATGCTCAGACGGGGTATCTCCTTCCCTCTCGTAAGTTCGCAATCGTGAAATCAATATTTTTTATCTGGAACTCAGGAAAAGAGAATATGACGACGATCATGGGCGAATTTTATGCTCAGAGCCGATGCGGGGCAAACAGCCTTTTGTATTTTCCTGAGTTCCTGAGTTCCAGATACTAAGTTTCTGTGAAAAAAGGTTCATCCGAAGAATGCGTACCTCTGGCAGTTTCCGCTCCCCAGTTTTTGCCGAATGCTCCGTGTTCTTAACTCGAATTTATCCACAGATTACACCGATGGGCACTGATAAAGAGGCCAGCCCTTGAGTACTTTCCGTGTTAATCTGTGTCATCTGTGGAAAAATCCCCCCGGTATTGCGATGTGGTTCCCACCATGCCAGATCGTGGTCCCGTGTGAGAACTCTTGAAAAGTACGCATTATTCGGATGAGCCTGAAAAAAGCCATCGCCTATCTTGATTTCGCCGCGACCTCGCCGGTGAAGGCGCCGGGCGTGGCGGCGGCCATGGGCGCGGCGTTGGAATCCGCCAATCCCAATCGCGCCGGCCATGGGCCGGGGGTTCAGGCCAGCCGGTTGCTCTATGAGTCGCGGCTGGCGCTGGCGGGCTTCCTGGGCAGCGCGCGCGAGGAGCTCTGCGTTTTCACCCCGGGGGCGAGCTTTGCCCTCAACCAGGCCATCATGGGCTTCCTTACAAATTCGGAAAAACGCTGGCGGGCCATCAGCACGGACTTGGAGCACAACTCGGTGGCGCGGCCCCTGGAATATCTGCGGAAAACAGGGCGCATCGTCTGGACGGTCCTGCCCGCCGCGGACGGAGCCTTTGCGGAAAGGCTGGAGAAATCCCTGGCGGAAGAGGCCTGCGCGCTGGTGGCCGTGAACCACGTTTCCAACGTCACGGGTTTGCGCCAGGACTTGACCGCGATCTCCGGCCTGTGCCGCGCGCGGGGCGTGCCACTGCTGGTGGACGCGGCGCAGTCGGCGGGCTGTGAACCCCTGGACCTCGACGGGGCGGACCTCCTGGCTGCCGGCGGCCACAAGGGGCTGCGCGGCCCCATGGGCGTGGGTTTCCTCGCGCTAAGCAAAAAACGCTGGCTGGAACCCCTGCTGCGTGGCGGCACCGGCAGCCGCTCGGAGACGCTCGATCAGCCGGATTTTCTTCCCGATGCCCTGGAGACCGGCACGCCCAACCTCCCCGGTATCGCGGGACTGGCCGCCGCGCTGCGGGGACTGGGCAGCGCCGAACTCGCGCGCCGCGCTTCAGAGCTGCAAACGCGGCGCAGCCGGCTCTACGCGGGGCTGCGCTCGCTGGGCACGCGCGTCCGCGTCCATGGCCCCGAAACCGGTGGAACGGCCCTCTCCTTCGACATACCTGGCGCCGACCCCGGCGAGATCGCCCATCGCCTATGGCAGGAGGACGGCCTGTGCCTCAGAGCCGGCCTGCACTGCGCGCCGCTGGCGCACCGGGCGATCGGCTCCTTTCCGCGCGGGCTGCTGCGCGCCGCCCCGGCCTGCGACACGCCTCTGGAGCACCTCGACCGGCTGGTTAAAGCCCTGGGAGAAACCCTGCCACCGCCCCGGGATCGGGCTTAAAATCGGCTCATCCGAAGAATGCGTACCTCTGGTAGTTTCCTCTCCCCAGTTTTCGCCGAATGCTCCGTGTTCTTCACTCGAATTTATCCACAGATTACACCGATGGGCACTGATAAAGAGGCCAGCTCTTGAGTACTTTCCGTGTTAATCTGTGTCATCTGTGGAAAAATCCCCCCGGTATTGCAATGGGGTTCCCACCATGCCAGATCGTGGTCCCGTGTGAAAACTCTTGAAAAGTACGCATTATTCGGATGAGCCTTAAAATCAAACGTTTTTGGAACGCCGGCGCCGGGGTTTAGCTCAGTCCCAGGATGCGGCGGTTGCGCTTCTCGTCCGCGCCGCTGCCGGCGAAGTCGTCGAAGGCTTTTTCGGTGGTGCGAATGATGTGCTCCTGGATGAACTTCGCTCCCTCGCGGGCGCCGTCCTCGGGGTGTTTGAGGCAGCACTCCCATTCCAGCACGGCCCAGCCCGGGTAGTTGTACTGGGCGAGCTTGCTGAAGATGCCCTTGAAATCCACCTGACCATCGCCGAGCGAGCGGAAGCGACCCGCGCGCTCCAGCCAGCCGCTGTAGCCGCCATAGACGCCCGAGCGCCCGTTGGGCTTGAACTCGGCGTCCTTGACGTGAAAAATCTTGATATGCTCGTGGTAGAAATCAATGTACTCCAGGTGGTCGAGCTGCTGCAGCACGAAGTGGCTCGGGTCGTAGAGCAACTGCGCGCGCGCGTGGTTGTTGGTAGCCTTGAGGAAGCGCTCGTAGGTCACGCCATCGTGGAGGTCCTCGCCGGGATGCACCTCGTAGCACAGGTCCACACCCGACGCGTCGAAGGCGTTCAGGATGGGCAACCAGCGTTTGGCCAGCTCCTTGAAGCCCGTCTCGACGAGCCCCGCGGGACGCGGCGGCCAGGGGTAAAGCGTGTGCCAGAGCAGCGCACCGGAGAACGTCACGTGGAAGGAGAGGCCCAGGTTCTGGCTGGCCTTGGCGCATTTCATGAGCTGCTCCACGGCCCAGCGCGTGCGCTCGGCGGGCTTGCCGCGCAACTTCTCGGGGGCGAAGCCGTCGAAAAGCTCGTCGTAGGCGGGATGCACCGCCACGAGCTGGCCCTGGAGGTGGCTCGCGAGCTCCGTTATCTGCAAGCCCGCCTCGGCGATGACGCCCTTGATGTCATCGCAGTACGCCTTGCTTGAAGCGGCCTTGTCGAGGTCCAGGCAGCGGCCATCCCAGGAGGGGATCTGCACGCCTTTGAAGCCGAGCCCGGCCACCCAGCGCGTGATGTTGCGCAGGTTGTCGAAGGGCGGCTTGTCGCCCATGAACTGGGCGAGGAAGATGGCGGGACCTTTGATGGTTTTCATGTTTGGTTTTTCCAGAACGGCGGGTCACTTTTATAGGCAATTCCCGCAAGCGGCAAGGGATGAGGACTGGAGGCCGGCTGTAGACCGTAGACCGTAGGCTGTAGGAAGAAACTGGCACCGGGTGGCACCTTTCTTTTTTTTCGCCTTCGGCCTACAGCCTTCAGCCTTCATCCTTACTTTAGCCTTCGGACTTCAGTCTACAGCCTTCAGCCTTACTTTTTCCTACCAGCGCACCGGGATGCGGTTTCCCGATCCCGCGCTTTCGATGGCGGCATGCACCATGGCTAGGCTTTTTATGTTGTCGGAGCAGACGGTCTGAGGCGTGCCCCCCTCGCGCCAGCAGCGGATGAAATCGTCCATGGCGCCGCCATGGCCCCGATGCTCCAGCTCCGGGGGCGGAGGAACCTCCAAGTCCAGCTTTTCATGTTGGAATCCCTGAGCACCGCCCTCTTTCAAAATCTGAGCCGTCATGGTGATGCCGCCGTCCCATTTTGCGCTGCCGCGTTCTCCGATGGCGCGCCATTCCGACTCCCAGGCCGTGGAGAGCCCCACGGCGCACCAGCTTCCGCGGTAGCAAAAGACGGTTCCGCCGCTCAGCTCGAAAACGGCGACGGCGCTGGACCCGTGGCGGAACCAGGAACCCCGGGGATTCCACTCGTGACACGAAACCGATACGGGATCCTCGCCGGTGATGAAACGCGCCGTGTCAAAGGTGTGAATCGCCATGTCGAGCAGCAGCACGTGCTCCATCTCCTCGCGGAAGCCGCCGAAATGGGGGTCGAGATAGAAATCAGCGTTGAGCGTGGTGATCCGTCCCAAGACTCCGGAGGCCACGAGGTCGCGCATGCGGCGGGCCTCGGGCAGATAGCGGCGGTTCTGCATCACCGCGTAGAGTTTGCCGCTGCCCGCCGCCGCGCGCACCACCTCGCGGGCTGCCGCCATGCTGTCGGCCAGCGGTTTCTCGCCGAGGACGTGGCAACCGTGCTTGAGCGCGGCAAGGGTCACGTCGCGGTGGGCGGCGGGAATGGTGCAATCGAAAACGGCGTCCGGGGAAGTCTGGCGCAGCACCTCCCCAAGATCGGTGCCCACGACGGCCTTGTCCAGCGCGTGCTCGCGCTGCTTGGCGCGCGCGCGCTCGAGATCAATGTCCACGAGACCCACAAATTCGATGTCTCCGCGCTCCAGAGCGGGCGTGAACCACGCCCCGGTGATGCCACCGCAGCCGGCCAGCACCACCCGCAGTTTGCCATTCTTTTTGATGCTCATGGTTCGCGATCCCCTCGTGATGACATCAGGCGGTCAGACGTTGTTTGAGCAACTCCTTCATGTGGAGGTTGACCTCCCACAGATCGGCGACGGGTTGCCGGGTGTAGGGCAGCGTCGGCATATAGCCGGGAGGGCCGAATTCCGGGGTGATGGTCATGACCTGAGCTTTTTCCGCGTGTCGGCGCGCGACGATGCGCTGCCACCAGCCCACGTGGACGTCCACGGCCTCCTTCCATTCGGGCGCGCGCGGGTCGCTCACCTGGGGAGCCTCGCCGTGGCCCACGCGGGCGTGGATATGGAAGGATCGCGCGATGGCGCGCTCCAGGGCCTCGGGCTGGTCCTGCAGCAGCGACTCGTGCACGCAACACCAATGCGAGAAGTCGGCGGTGAGCTTGAGCTCGGGCAGGCGGTCGAGCAGCGCCAGCGTGGAGTTGGTGCAGAAGGTGGCCCGGCCGCGGTGGACCTCATGGGCGCAGGGGACCGCGAGTTCGCGCTCGATCTCCCCGGCGCGGCGCAGGATGGCGACGTTCTGCTCGGCGCTGTAGATGTCGCGGCCGGTGTGCGAGTTGATGAGCAAGGGCTTGAGTTCGGCGCCGCGGCGAAACTGCTCCTCGAAGCTCGCCTGGTGCTCATCGGGGCTCTTGCCACCGGTCCACTGTTGCACGATGATTTTGAGCCCCAGCTTGTCGAGCAGGCGGCGCAGATCCTTGCGCTCGCCGGCATCGTGCGGCGCGCCCATCTCCACGGCGTCGAAACCGCCCTCCTTGATCTTGACGAGGTTGGCCTCCAGCGTGGGCTCTTTCATTCCCCACATGGAACGAGCGTACAGGACTTGCATGGCGTCTCCTTGAAACAGCTCCGGTAATCTAGACCGGCGACGGTGCGCTCAAGGGCATGTCCCACGACCGTTGCCGCTCGCCGGAATCTGGAGCGGAATCACCTTCCGAAGCCTGACAAGAGCCACGCCTTGGTATATTGGCCGGACCCTAGCATGAGGTCTTCATGAGCGCCACGAAGTCTGTGGATTGCGGAATCCAAGACGGTATCCTGCGCGTCGCTGATCGCGCAACGCTCACGGGCGTGCCCGGCCATGTCCACGCCGAAGCCGATGGCCGGGGCGGCGGCGCCTTCTTGAGCTTCAGCGCCACGGCGCCGGCGGCGCGCCACGTCTTCGAGGTCGGCGCCATCGTGGACCTGCGGCGTTTCACCGCCTGCCATCGCTACGAGCCGTTCTGGATGAAGCCCTGCGCCGGCACGCGCGCCGGTGAGATCCCCCATGAAACCCAGTACCTCCTGTGCGAGCTTTTAGACGGGTGCTGCTTGCTCGTGGTGCCCCTGCTCGACGGCCCTTTTCGTTGCTCGCTCCAGTCTGGCGCGGGAGAAAAACTCGCGGTCTGCGCTGAAAGCGGTGATGCCTGGACCGCGGGCACCACGATTCGCGGCGTCTATCTCGCTGTGGGGAAGGATCCCTACGCCTTGATGAACGATGCGGCCAAGGTCGTGGCCACGCGCTTGGGCGCGCGCTTGCGCCGCGAGAAAAAACTTCCGGACATCGCCGGCCTGTTCGGCTGGTGCACCTGGAACGCCTTTTACGAGGAGGTATCGCACGACAAGGTGCGCGCGGGCCTGGCCTCTTTCGCCGCGGGCGGGGTGCAGCCGCGCTTCCTGATCCTGGATGACGGCTGGCAGTCCGTGCGGCCGGTGGCGGATGGCCGGCGCCTCAGTTCCCTGCGCGCCAACGGCAAGTTCCCCGGCGGGCTCGCCGCCACGGTGCGCATGGCCAAGGATGAGTTCGCTATTCTGCGCTTCCTGGTGTGGCACGCCATCCAGGGCTACTGGGGCGGCTTGGACAGCGGACAACTTCCGGGCTACCGCGTGCGCGAGACCGTGCGCAGCTACTCCGAGGGCGTGCTGCGCATGAACCCGGGCTGGAACCACATCCAATGGGGCCAGGGCGTGGGGCTGGTGGACCCCGCCGACATCCACCGCTTCTACCACGACTACCACCGGGCGCTGCGCGCCGAGGGCGTGGACGGCGTCAAGGTGGACAACCAGGCTTCCATCGAGGGGCTGGGCCATGGGCTGGGCGGTCGCCTGGCCCTCACGCGCGCCTACCGCGAAGCCATGGAGGGTGCCGCGGCGGTGCACTTCGATGGCCGGCTCATCAACTGCATGTCGCTGTCCAACGATCACATCTACGGGACCCAGGCCACCAGCCTGATGCGCAGTTCCACCGATTTCTGGCCCAACGATCCCCTCTCCCACGGGCTGCACCTGCATACGAATGCCCAGGCGGGCATGTGGTTCGGAGAGTTCATCCACCCCGATTGGGATATGTTCGAATCCGCGCATCCCCAGGGCGCCTTCCACGCCGCCGGCCGGGCTCTGTCGGGAGGGCCCATCTATGTGTCGGACAAACCCGGGGAGCACGATTTCACCGTGCTGCGTAAGCTGGTGTATCGCAGCGGGTTCGTGCCGCACGGCTATAGCGGGGTGGGCCGGCCCACCCGCGACTGCCTGTTTCGCGATCCCGTGCGCGAGGACGTGTTGCTCAAAATCTTCAACCGCAACGCCTGCGCCGGCATCATCGGCGCCTTCAACTGCCATCCCCGGCCCGCGTCAGGGGCGGGCCAATTCATCCAGGGACAGGTGAGCCCGTCCGACGTCCCAGGACTTGAGGGCGAAGAATTCGCCGTCTATGCCCACGAGGCTGGAACCCTGCGCCGCTGCCGCCGCGATGAGCAAATAGCGATCTCGCTGCGTGAATTTGAGCACGAGGTCTTCACCATCTCCCCGGTGCTGCGCGGCGTCGCTCCCATCGGGCTCACGGAAAAATACAACAGCGCGGGGGTTTTCCTCTTTGTGGATTTTTCCCGCGAAGATATCTGCGTGCTGGCCTTGGAGGAGCTCGACAGCCCCTTCCTGGTCTTTAGCGAGCGCGCTCCCCGGCGCGTGCTGCTGCGCGGTACCGCCGTCGTCCGCGACATCACTTTTCGCCGCGAGGCCACGGGCGCGCTATGGGTGGACCTCCCCTCCCAAGGCATGGGGGAAACGCTGGAGCTGCATTTTTAACCTCCTGAGTTCCAGATTGGCATCCAGCACATATCCACCATGAAAACCATCAACGACTTCCTGCTGCGCCACGGCTTTCTGCCGCGCGATAATCCCGCCATCAGTCCTGATCTCACGCTGCGGCCCGAGATCCTCGCGGGCCGGCTGAACGCAAACCATGGCGGAGATATTTCCGCCACGCTGCGCGCGCTCGGCTTTGAAGATGCGCCCCAAGCCGAGGTCGCTCTCGGCGGCCAGACGTGGAAAATGGTACGGGACCCCGGCAGCGGCGAGTCGTTCTGGCTGGTCCAGGGCGCGGTCCCGGCGGGTTTTGCCGGCGCGCGGCCGGTGCTCGGCGGCCCCTGGCACTTCGTGCCCCACACCTGGGATAACTTGGTGGCCCTGCGCAATCACGCCGACCATCATGATCCGGAACACACCCTCTTCCCCTGCGCCACGGGCACGCTCGCGCATTACAGCCTGGGCATCGGCGCGCGTTTCACCACCCTGCACTGGCCGGCGGTGGCCTGGGCCATGGCGCAGACGGGCCTCTCGCTGACGGCCAACCAGAACAGCATCCCGCGCGAGCTCGTCTATGACCCGGCGGCCATGCTGGAGGGAAGCCTCCAGGAGATCCACTTCCCCTTCATCGGCGGCAGCGTTCCCGAGGGGCATCAAGGCCAAAGCGTGCAGGGCATGAGCCATGCCGCCGTCATGAGCTACTTCTGGCACGGCTTCCACCGCCGCCGCATCCCCTGGGGGTTCAACGCCGATCATCAGCCCGTGGGCGGCCGCTTCGACGCCATCGAGGACGCGCTCGTCGCCGGCAGCCTGTTCGCCAGTTACATCACCTTCGACCTCAGCCCCGAACTCGCCGCTTCCGGCGGCGGTCGCGAGGTATCTCCCGCCATCCTCAAAGAGTTGATGGCCAGGCTGGCGGCGCTCGGGCTGGGCGCCCCGGAAGAAGAGGTGCGGCGCACGGCGGCGCTGCTCTCCCCCGCCATGGAGAAACTCCAGCGCCGGCACGCCAAGTACGGCGCCATCCGCGAAAAATATTTCTCCAGCGCGCGCGCGCGGCGCTTCTACGCGGAGCTTTCGATAGACGAGCTGCCGGGGCTGACCACGCCGGTCACCCTGGCCCTGGCTTTGGCCCTGGCGGAGCAACTCGGAATACGCTTCGAGTATGTCGCCCCCAACATCGGTTTCCAGAAGAACACCCCCTTTGCCGACAACGCGCTCCTGGAGCAACGCGTCGGGGAGCTCTCTCAAGTGGCGCAGCGCTTTGGCTGCGGCTTCGGCTTTCACTCGGGCAGCGGCAAGTCGTTTGAGAACTACGCCACCGCGGCCCGCACGACGGGACGCCGGCTTGAAATCAAGACGTCGGGTCGCTACACCTATGAGATGGGTCGCGCGCTGGCGAATTCCAGCGACGCCTCCGACCGCCAGCTCTGGAACGAGTGGTACGCCTTCACCACCGAACTCGCCGTCACGGGGGCCTTCTCCGAGCACCCCGACCGCCGCCGCCTGGCGCGCGAGTTCCTGTGCCGCAGCCTGGGCCTCGGGACGGGAGAAACCGGGCCTTTCTCAGGCCCCGGGGATCTGCGCCGCGCCCTCGGCGGACTCGCGCCCTCCCCCGACCACATGCACTGGTTCGAGTACAACTTCCTCTTCGTGCTGGGCCCCAACCCCGACCGCCTGGGCGACCACGGCCCCGAAGGCTACCGCCAGCGCGCGCGCTTCTACCGCATCAGCGACGACGCGCGGCTCCGCTACGCCAAGAACGTCGCCGACTACATTCTGTTCCTGGCCGAGGCTACAGACGCACTGGAGAAAGGTCGGGCCGACGCCCTGCGCCGCAAGCTCGCCGGTTACGCCACTTACGCGGAAATGCTGAGGGATATCTGAAAGCCTGATCGCAGAACCCTCTTGCGCCTCTCCCTCAAGGTCACCGCGAAGTCTGCGCGCGCCGGCGTCATGGGCTGGCTGGGGGATCACCTCAAGATCGCGGTGCGCGAGGCGCCCGAGCGCGGCAAGGCCAATGCGGCGGTGCTGCGCGTGCTCGAAGAGGCCCTGGCGCTGCCGCGCGGCTCCGCGCGCATCGTCGCCGGTCACGCTGCGCCGCGCAAGCTGGTGGAGATTGACGGCCTGGAGGAGGCCGAGCTGCGCCGCAAGGTCGCGAAGATCGTGGGTTAGCGGGCTGGGTTTAAAGCTGGGGGGATAGGCTGTAGGAAAAGCCTCAAGACCGGCGGCGTTTTTTTAACCTTCAGCTTACAGCCTTCGGCCTTTTATTTCTGCCGGCCCGCGAGCAGCACTTGGGACGCTCCGCTCGCAAGGTCCACGGACTTCAGGGCCATGGCGATGCGGTTCTCCTCATCCAAGGCCTGGAAGTAGCCGTCGAGGATTTCCTGGGGGTCGCCTTTCAGCGGCAATAACAGGGGATCGCCCTCGAAGGAAGGCAGCGGATTCCCATCGTCCTCGTAGGTGGTGATGCCGTAGCCGAAACCCGGGGCGGGCGGTGCGAGCTGGTGGAAGCTGCGATCCGTGAACGCCGGGTTGCAGCGGTTGGCCCGCAGCAGAGCGAAACGGAACTCGGGAACCCCGGCGACGAGCCGTACCATGCCGGCGATGCGCGGGGTGTAGTGCGGCGCGTCGGGCTCACGCTCACGGGTGGCGAGAGCCTGCTCGAAGCTCTCGCCGCGCAGGAGACCATCGGCAAGGGTACGCGTGTGATCGCCGTTGCTCACGAGGTAGCAACCAACGATTTCGAGCATGGCTTCATAGATCAGCAGCGCGGGATCGGCGAGCTTCGCGGGGTCCGCGGCCTCGGTCCAGACCCGGCCACTCCGGGCGCACAGCACGCGGTTGCGGCTGCCGGCGCTGCGGCCCATGATCCAGTAGAGCTGATAGGCCTCGCGGCCGTTCTCCGCCAGCCCCATGACGATGCCGCGACCCGGGTAGCGGTTGACGGCGATGCGCCGCGCGAAGTTCTCCTCGGCATTCTTCAAAACGTTCCCTCCTTCTCCTTGGGGTGGGAAAAGTATAATAGGGACAAAGTTGCGCGAAGAGCACGCTTTGAGTTTTAAGACCCTCCCCCAAATCCTGGTCCACGCTCTGGAGCAGCACGCGGGCACAGCGGTCCTCCACTCCCGCTGTGACGGGAAGTGGAGCGCCGTGGATATTCGCGGCCTCGCGGAGCGCGTGGCGCTCCTGAGCCGGGCACTGCGGGGCCTCGGAGTGGGCAAAGGCGAAGCCGTGGGCCTGCTCGCCGCCCCTTCCCCCGATTGGCTGATTTTCGACCTGGCCATCCTCGCCGCCGGGGGGGTGAGCGTGCCGCTGTTCGCGCTGATGTCCCGTGAGTGCCTGGAGTTCGAGCTCCGCGACAGCGGTATGAAGACCCTGATCGCCTGTGGGGAGGAACTGCTGGCGCCCGCCGCGCCCTGTCTCGGGGGCATCGAGCGGCTCATCGTCAAGGACGCGCGGCCGCCCAGCGGCAACGCCCTGCGCTACGAAGACCTGATGGCGCGCGCGCCGCCAGGCCCGCCCACGGCGGCGGAACTCTCCGGTCCCGCTGCTCCCGGCGACCTCGCCACGATCATCTACACCAGCGGCAGCACCGGCCTGCCCAAGGGGGTCGAGCTCACGCACCACAACCTGGTCTCGCAAGTACAGGGCGCGCTCCGGCTTTTCCCCCTGGACCCCGCGCGCGACCGGGCCTTGAGCGCCTTGCCGCTGGCGCATATCTTCGAGCGCATGGTGATGTACTACTATCTCGCTAGCGGCCTGCCGGTATGGATTGCCGAGGACCCCAAGAAACTCGGTGAGGTCGTGCGCGCGGTGCGCCCCACCATCATGACAGCGGTGCCACGCCTGCTCGAAAAAATAGCCGCGCACGTGGAGCAGACGGGCGCGGCCGGCGGGCCCGTGAAGCGCGCGCTGGTGCGCTGGGCGGTGGGCCGCGCGCGCCAGCGCGAGCCGGGAGAGGCCCCGGACCTGGGCCAGAAGCTGGCGGATGCCCTCGTTTACGGGAAGATCCGCGCCTCCCTGGGAGGATGCCTCAGAATCGTCATCGCCGGGGGCGCGGCGCTGGCCCCTGATTTGCAACGCTTCTTCATGAATGCCGGCATCCCCACCTACCAGGGCTACGGCCTCACCGAGGCATCCCCGGTGATCTGCGCCAATTACCCGGGGCACAACCGCCCCGGCACGGTGGGCCCCGCCTTTCCCGGCGTCGAGCTGCGCCTCAGCGACGGCGGCGAGATCCTGGCGCGCGGCCCGGGGCTGATGCGCGGCTATCGCAACAATCCCGCGGCCAGCGCCGCGGCCTTGGATAGCGATGGCTGGCTGCACACCGGCGACCGCGGCGCCCTCAGCGGCGACGGGTTTCTGACCATCACCGGGCGCATCAAGGAACTCATGAAGACCTCCACCGGGAAATACGTGAGTCCCGTGCCCATCGAGGAGGCCCTGGGAAGGTGCCCGCTGGTGGAGACGGCCATGGTCATCGCCGACGGGCGGCGTTTCGCGACCTGCCTGCTTTTCCCCAACCTGGCGATGCTGCGGCGCCTCAAGACCGAAAAAGCGGCGGCGGGCGCGAGCGACGCCGAGTTCCTAGCCTATGCGTGCGTGCGCCAGGAGATCGAGTCCTGCCTGGAGCAGGTGAACGCACGCCTCAACCACTGGGAGCAGGTGCGCAAATTTCGCTTCGCACCCGAGCCACCCACGGTAGAATCCGGGCTCATCACCCCCACGCTCAAGATCAGGAGGAGCGCCGTGCAGGAACGCTACCGCGAGCTTATCGAGGACATGTACCGCGAGGAGGCGGTTTGAAAGAGCGCGTCGCCATCGTGGGCGGCGTGCGCACGCCCTTGTGCAAGGCGGGCGAGGCGCTGCGCGAGCTTGAAGCCGACGACCTCGGCGCTTTCGCCGTGAAAGAGCTGCTGGCGCGCACGGCCTTTCCCGCGCAGCGCATTGACGAGGTTATCCTCGGCAACGTGGCCCAGCCCGTGGGCTCGGCCAACATCGCGCGCGTGGTGGCCCTGAAGGCCGGTCTGCCGCTGGGCATCCCCGCCTGCACCGTGCACCGCAACTGCGCCTCGGGGATGGAGTCCATCACCACGGCGGCTACCCGCATCCTCGCGGGGGAGGCCGATGTCATCCTGGCGGGCGGCACCGAATCCATGAGCAATATCCCCCTGCTGTACTCCAAAGCGGCGGTGGAGCTTTTCGCCGCCATGTTCAAGGCCAAGACCGCCATGGCGAAGCTGCGCGTGCTGCTGCGCTTCCGCCTCAAGCACCTCGCGCCGATCATCGGCGTGAACGAGGGGCTCACCGATCCCATCTGCAGCATGAACATGGGTCAGACCGCCGAGGTGCTTTCCCGCGAGTTCCACATCACCCGCGCGGAACAGGACGCTTTCGCGCTCCAGAGCCACCAGCGCGCCGCGGCGGCCATGAAGTCGGGCCGCTTCGCCGAGGAGATCGTGCCCGTGCCGCTGCCGCGCGCCTACGACAAGTTCCAGACCGAGGACAGCGGCCCGCGCGCCAATCAGACCCTGGAGGCGCTGGCGAAACTCAAACCCTTCTTCGACCGCCACACCGGCACCGTCACCGTGGGCAACGCCTGTCCCATCACCGACGGGGCCGCTGCGCTGCTGGTGATGCGCGAGGGCAAAGCGCGCGAATTCGGCGTGCAGCCGCTGGGGTATCTGCGCGCTTACGCCTACGCCGGACTTGAGGGCCGGCGCATGGGACTCGGGCCCGTGTACGCCACGGCCAAGCTGTTGCGCCAGAGCGGGCTCAACTTGAAGGACTTCTCCCTGGTCGAACTCAACGAGGCTTTCGCCGCCCAGGTCATCGCCAACGAGCGCGCTTTTGCCTCGGCGGAGTTCGCGCGCCAGCACCTCGGCCAGGATCATGCCGTGGGCGAAATCGCGCGCGACATCCTGAACGTGAACGGCGGCGCCATCGCCCTGGGTCACCCGGTGGGCACCTCGGGAACGCGCCTGGTCATCACGATTTTGAAGGAGCTGCGGCACCGCAACAAGAACCTCGGCCTCGCCACGCTGTGCATCGGCGGCGGTCAGGGCGCGGCCCTGGCCCTGGAGGTCGCCTAATGGTGGAGAAGACCCTGCATCTGGCCATCACCCCGACGGGGGTGGGCGAACTGGTCCTGGATTGTCCGGGCGAGAAGGTGAACAAGCTCGGCTTCGCGCTCATGGGCGAACTCGACGCGCTGCTCGATTCGCTCAAAGGCAACCGCGAAATCCGCCTGCTGGTCATCAAAAGTGCCAAGCCCGGCGTGTTCATCGCCGGGGCGGATATCCAGGAGCTGGCGCGCATTTCCCATGCCGCCGCGGGCGCGGAGAAGAGCAAACTCGGCCAGGATGTCTTCAATAAACTGGCGGCGCTGCCCTTCCCCACTCTCGCCGCCATCAACGGCGCCTGCCTGGGAGGCGGAATGGAACTGGCGCTGGCGTGTTCTTTCCGCATGGCGGGCGACCATCCCAAGACGCAGCTCGGGCTGCCCGAGGTGAAGCTCGGCATCCTGCCGGGCTGGGGCGGTACCCAGCGCTTGCCGCGGCTCGTGGGGCTGGCCTCCGCGCTCGACCTCATCCTGAGCGGCCGCTCACTGGACGCCATCAAGGCCTTCAAGATGGGCCTGGTGGACGCCGTGGCCGCCAATGAATTTTTCGAGGAGCGCGTGCTGGAGTTCGCCGCCGCGCTGCTCGATGCCGGCCAGCGCAGCGAAGTTCAAAAGCGCCGCCGCCGCAAGGGGCTGTTGCCCTTCCTGCTCGAAGGCAATCCCCTGGGTCGTTCCTTGCTTTTCAAGCACGCCCGCAAGGACGTACTGGAAAAAACCAAGGGCCAATATCCAGCCCCGCTCGCGGTCCTCGATCTCATCCGCGGATCGTGGTCCAAGCCGCTTCCCACCGGCCTCGGGGAAGAGGCCAAGGCCTTCGGCGCGCTGGCGGCCACGCCTATCTGCAAGAACCTCATCCAAGTCTTCTTCGCGGGCGAGGCCCTGAAAAAGGCCGCCGCGGTGGAAGGCATCACGCCCATGGCCGTGCCGGTGCGCCGCGCCGGCGTGCTGGGCGCCGGCGTCATGGGCGGCGGCATCGCGTGGTTGCTCAGTTCCTCCGGTCTGCGCGCGCGCATGAAGGATCTGAACTGGGACGCGCTGGCCAAGGGCTTCCAGGCGGCGGCGCACATCTACGGCGACCTCGCCAAGAAGCGGCGCCTCAAGCCCACCGAGATGAGTCTCAAGATGCACGCCATCACCGGGACGCTGGACTTCAGCGGTTTCC
>JAHFOS010000097.1 GCA_023261545.1 bacterium | reverse complement strand
TTTTCAATGGATTTTTCCTCTTATTCTTGTCCGTTCTCTGTGTTCTCTGTGCCCTCTGTGGTAAAATATTCTTTTAAAAAACTAAAAGGGTGACACTAAATATACATTTTAAACAGGCTCTCAGTTATCCGTCTTGAGCTTCTTGAGTTCGTCGCGAAAGCGCGCGGCGTCCTCGTAGCGTTCTTCGACCACGGCTTTTTCCATCTCCTGCTGGAGCTTGGCGGAGGGATTGTCCTCCTGCTTTCCACCCTCCGGCAGGCCTTCCTCCGGTTTGAGGTGCACGGCCGCCTCCTCGAAGACATCGCGGTGCACGAAGATGGGCGAGCGGTAGCGCAGCGCCAGGGCGATGGCATCGGAAGGGCGGGAATCCATTTCGATTTCGCGTTCCTGGTGGCGCAGGAAGATGCGCGCGAAGAAGGTGCCCTCCATGAGCTGGGTGACGTAGATGCGCGTCACTTCGGCGCCGAGTTCGCTCAGGATGTTCTTGAAGAGGTCGTGGGAGAGCGGCCGGGGAAAATCCTGCTGGTTCAACGCGGCGGCGATGGAGTGGGCCTCGGCGGCTCCGATGAAAATGGGCAGCATGCGCTCGTCGCCCGCGCGCTTCAGAAAAATGATGAAACCGACGTTGCTGAGCGAAACGTTCTCGATGGTGACGGGATAGTATTCCAGCTCTGCCATGCTGCTTGCCTCGAAGTGCCATTATAATCAGCCCATATCCTTGTCTCCATCCGACCCCGGCACGGCGGCCGTCCGCAAAGGGGCCTCGGGGCCGCAGGAGCCCCTGCCGGAAGCCATTGACACCCCTGGCTTGGTCCGTAAATCCCCTGTAACCGGCACATGCCTAAAAATTCAAATGGTTTTTTCGTGGCGTGGACGACCGCGCCGGGGCGCAAGGAGGCCGAGGCTCTCGCGCTCGCCGGCGTCGAGCAACGGCTCGCGGCCTGCGGCCATGTGGAAGGTCCGATTCGTTCCTACTACCGCTGGCAGGGCGTCCTCGAAATAGGGAAAGAATACCGCGTCACCTTCAAGGTTCCGGGGAGGAATCTGGCTCGGCTTGAAAAATGGATTCTGGAACACCACCCTTACAAGACACCGCAATGGGTGGCCGTGAAGGCCGGGCGCGTGCTCAAGGCTTACCAAGCCTGGGCGGAACGCGAAACGCGAGGTTGACGGCTTGAAAAAAACACCGCCCTCGGAACCCTTGAGCGCCAGCGTCGAAACGCCCTCGTTCCACGCGCAGCATGCGCCCATGGGGGCCCACGCCAGCCTCACCCTCGGCATGTTCCGCGCGCGCGGGGGGATGGCGCTGGAGAAGGGCGGGCCCGGGCCGGGCGGCCTGTATGCCGGATACCGCGACGAGCAGGGCGTGCTGCGCCACCTGCCCTTTTTCGAGGTGCGCGAGGACGAGAGCGCGCGCTACACTGGGAAGGGTTCCGCCCAGAGTCCCAGCGAAACGCTGTTCACCGAGTCGGAGGTTTCCCGCGAGTACCTCTGGGCCACGGATCGCTTCCGCGCTCCGCGCCTGGTCCTGGAAGTCCTGACGCCTTTCTTTTCGCTGCCCGATCCCGCGCATGCCAGCGCTGATGAGTTGAAATTCGCGAGCTGTCCGGCCATTTTCGTGCGCCTGGACTTCGACAACCGCCGCGGCGCCGGACCCATCACCGGCTTCTTCGGCGCCACGCTGGGGAGAGAGAGCTGGACGCCCCTGGAGGAAAAAAGCGGCGGGACGCTGATCGGCGCCGTCTCGCGCGGCAGCCTGGGGTTCGCCACGCGCGCGCGCGTTTCAGGTTTCATTGACTTCTCGCTGCCGGCGGCCCTCCAACGCACGCACAAGACGCCCTACTTCCTGCTCGGAAGCGTGGCCGGGTTCACCGTGGCGGTGCCGGCCGGTCAGCGCGCCGAGGTCCTGGTGGCCTGCGGCTTCTTCAACGGGGTGAGCGCCACCTGGAACGTGGAGACCACCTATTGGTATCGCCGTTACTTCCCCACGCTCGTCGAGGTGCTGGCCTATGCGCTCGATCATGCCCCGCGCTACCTTGAAAAGGCCGCTCTGCGCGATGCCGAGCTCGCGGCCGCCCCGCTCAACGACGAGCAGAAGTTCATGATCGCCCACGCCACGCGCAGCTACTACGGCTCCACGCAGTGGCTGGACCGCGCGGGCGAGCCTTGCTGGGTGGTGAACGAGGGCGAATACCTCATGATGAACACCTTCGACCTCACGGTGGACATGCTTTTCCACGAGATGCGCATGAACCCGTGGACGGTGCGCAACGTGCTCGACCACTATGCCAGCCGCTACAGCTACCGCGATCAGATCTTCGATCCTGCCCGGCCGCGGCGGCTGCTGCCGGGTGGCGTCTCCTTCACCCATGACATGGGTGTGGCCGGGCACTGGAGTCCGGCGGGCCATAGCAGCTACGAGGTGAGCGGGCTCGACCGCGCCTGCTTTTCGCACATGACGGGCGAGCAGCTCGTGAACTGGATCCTCTGCGCCGGGGTGTACTACGCCAGCACCCGGGACGCGGACTTCCTGCGCACGCATGCCTTCCTGCTGGCCGAATGCCTGGAGAGCCTGGAGCGGCGCGACCATCCCGACCCGAAGCGGCGCGATGGCGTCCTCAAATTCGAGAGCTCGCGCACCTGGCCCGGCGGCGAAATAACCACCTACGACTCCCTGGACCCTTCCCTGGGTCAGGCGCGCAACAACCTTTATCTCGCGGTCAAGACCTGGGCGGCTTACCTGGCGCTTGAACAGCTCTTCACCGCCGCGCGGCGCGCCGAGCTCGCGCGCGGCGCGCGCGCTGGAGCGCGCAGTGTCGCGCGCACCGTGGCCGGAAAGTTCGACAACCGCCTGGGCTACATCCCGGCCGTTTTCGAGGGCGCCAACAAGAGCGCCATCATACCCGCCATCGAGGGGCTCATCTTTCCCCACGCCATGGGCCTCAAAAAGGCCTTGAGTCCTTCAGGTCCTTACCGCGAACTCCTGGCCGCGCTGCGCCGTCACTTCGAGGCCGTGCTGGTCCCGGGAACCTGCTTGTACCCGGATGGCGGCTGGAAGCTCTCCTCCACCTCGGACAACTCCTGGATGAGCAAAATAGGCCTGTGCATGCACGTGGCACGCAGCGTGCTGGGGCTGGATTTCGGGGACAGGGAGCTGGTTTTCGACCGCGCGCACGCGCGCTGGCAGAGGAACGGCGCGACTTTTCACGCCTGCTCCGATCAGTTCCACTCGGGGGTGGCCAAGGGCAGCCTGTATTATCCCCGCATCGTGACCAGCGTGCTGTGGCTTGAGGAGGGGAAGAAGTAAACGCGCTTGGCTTTCATGTCTTCTCCGCGTCTCCGCGTGCGAGAAAATTTCTGTGTTAGGCGCTGGCGTGAAAAAAGACAAGAAGATTGGGATTTGTTCACGCGGAGATCGCGGAGAGGGAAAAGACTGTTGACGATTTTTATGTCCCTTTCATTTCCGGCACCGCCGGGTCAAGATAGCCAGCGTTTCACGACCCCGAGCCCGGCAAAGGCCGGGAGCGCGAGCAGGAAGGTCAGCAGGAAATAGGGACCGAATCCCAGGGGCTCGGCGAGATAACCGGAGAATCCGCCCGCGATGGCGCCCGAGAGGACGTAGATGGCGGAAAGGAACGCGAAACCGGTGGCCGCCTCGCGCTTGTCGCAGATCGCCATCATGAAGGCCAGGAACGGCGCGGTGCCGAGTCCGCCGCAGAAGGATTCGCAAAGCGCCACGCTCCAGACCACGGGGGTGGAGATGTGGCTGGCGGCATAGACGTAACCGAGGTTGGAGAAGGCCTGGAACAGGCCGAGCATCCACAGCGCGCGGAAAATGCCCCAGCGCGAGGTCAGGACGCCGCCGAGCATGGCGCCCAGGATGGTGCCACCCACGCCAAAGGTGTTGAGCAGCAGGCCGATTTCAGCCTCGGATAGCAAAGCCTGGCGGTTCAAGAAGGGCGTGGTCATGGGCGACATGGCACTGTCGCCAATCTTGAACGTGAGGATGAAGAACGCGATGACCCAGGCTCCGGGACGATCCATGAAACGCCGCAAGGAATCGTCTTCTCCAAGGGCTGGACGACTCCGCAAGGCGCTGGTCAGGCTGAGCATCAGGCCCGCCAGCACCGCCAAGGGAGTCTGGTAGCGCGCCAGGAAGCGTCCCAACGTCGGCAGCGCCGCGGAACTTTCCTCCACGGCTCGGCCTATGAGCCACCACGCGAATCCACTGGCCGCCAGCGGCAGGGCGATGCGCACGGCCGTTTTGCGCGCCAGCGCGAGGCCCGCGGTTCGTGAAGCGCGCGGGAGGCTGGGCATGAAGCACGCGACGACTCCCAACGCGGCGAAGACGAGGGCCGTCACCCGCCAGGTGGCGGGCCAGCCCAACCCTGGGAAACCGCCCTTGAACCCCGCCGCGAGCGAAACCAAAAGCCCGCCCGCGAGGATCAGCGCCACCCGGTAGGCCATGACGCGGATGCCATTGGCGGTCCCGAGCTCGCGCTCGCTGAACAGCTCGATGGTCCCGGCATCTATGGCGATGTCCTGCGTCGCCGACAGAAACACCACGGCCACGAGTAGCATCCAAACGACAGCCGTGACGTGGCCAGCGAACTGCGTCGAGAAAACCGCGAATAAGGCGGCGATTCCGAAAAGACAGCCCGCCACCCAATGGCGGCGGCTCCCGAATCCATCCACCACCGGGGCCCACAGGAATTTGAAGGTCCAGGGCAGGCCCGCGACGGAGAGCAGGCCGATCTGGGCCAGATCCACACCCTGGGCGGAGAAGACCACCGGCAGGGTTTTGTTGATGATGCCCGCCGGCAGACCCTGCGCGAAGTAGAGGAAGGCGACCCAGGCGTACCGGCTGGGCCCCGCCCCATGGGAATGCGAAACCGCCAAGGCCCGCCATGATAAAGCGTCCGGGGAATGGCAAGCGTCGCTGCTCCTCGGCGGGCCGCTGCATCCGGTCACCGCCGCAGTTCTTGAGGAACGTTACAAACGCTCCGCTAACCAGTCTGGGAACTGTCGCCAGGGCAGGGCGCAGTTGCCGAAAGGCAAAGCCGTCTTTTCCTTGACCCGGCAGACCAGGAGTCCTTCGGAACCGGCGTCCTTTCCAGCCAGCGCCTTGAAACGCTCGATGCCCTTCAAGTGATCCGGGCCCGGAGTGGCCGTGAGCTTGATCTCCACCGCCCACAAGTGGTCCCGCCCCTGGATCAACAAATCCACTTCAAGACCATCATGGGAACGCCAATGGTAGATGTCCGGCCTCCTGCCTCTGGCCAGCATGGCTTTCCATGCTTCGCAACTGACCAGTCCCTCGAAGAGCCGTCCGCCCATGGCGCCGGCCAGGTTGGCGCTCGGCGAGGGTTGGCGCGTGAGATAAGCGACCAGCGCGGGGTCACAGAAAAACAGCTTGGGTGCCTTGACGACGCGCTTGCCGTAATTGCGATGCCAGGGAGGCAGGAGCAGCGCCAGATAGCTGGCCTCCAGCAGTCCTTCCCAACTCTTGATCGTTGGGAGGGAGACACCGCAATCGCTGGCGAGCCTTTGGGCATGAAATTCCTGCCCGTGGAGAGCTGCCGCCAGGGCGACAAAGGATTCGAAAGCCCGTAGATTGTGGATATTGGCGAGTTGCCGCACATCCCTCTCGACGTAGGTTTGCACATAAGAGCGCAGCCAGAGATCCCTTTGCGGTGGGTGCAGAAATGGGTCTGGGTACAGTCCGTTCCAGAGAATGGCTTCCAGATCCGGCACTTTCCGTCCACCTATTTCCGCGAGACTCAAGGGGGGCAACTCCAGGATGGCAACGCGTCCGGCCAGCGTTTCACTGGCGTTCCTCATGAGATGGAATTGCTGGGAACCGGTGAGGATCCAAGCACCGGGACGCCGGTTCTTATCAATGCGGACCTTGATGCGCGAAAGGATCTCCGGTAGATGTTGGATTTCATCGAGGATAAGGGGGCCGCCGTCGCCGCGATCTAGGAAGCCCTCCGGATCCGCCATGGCGAATGACCGGGCCTGGGGGTCGTCGAGCGAGGCGTAGGCCGCCTGTGGGATTTCACGCTGTACGAAGGTGGTCTTGCCCGACTGGCGTGGCCCCGTGATGAGCACGGCGGGAAACTGGCTCCGCGCCTTCTCAAAAGCCGCGGAGAGTTGGCGCTTTAGATACATGACTAAATTAAAATATTACTTTAGTTTAGTCAATATTGACAAGGCCCGAAGCGTTGTCGCGAACGATATCAGCGCGGCGAGGCCGCGATGTTGCCGCCGTCCACGGGCAGGGTGGCCCCGGTGGTCTTGTGGGAGAGCGCAAGGTGCAGGAAGGCGTCGGCCACGTCGCGGGCGGTCACTTCTCGGCCCAGCAGGTTGTCGCGGAAGTATTGGTCTATCGTCACGCCGCGGGCCGCGACGCGCTTTTCCAGCACGCCGGCCTCGAAGATGCGCGTGCGGATGCGGTCGGCGTTCACGGCGTTGCTGCGGATGCCGTATTTGCCGTTCTCCACGGCGTACTGCTTCATGAGCGCGACCACCGCGGCTTTAGGCACCGCGTAGGGACCGAAATCGGGGCCGGGATTGAAGGCTGATTTCGAAGCGTTGAAGAGCAGCGCGCCGCCGGTGGCCTGGCTGCGCAGCACGCGCACCGCCGCCGCGGCGACATAGTGGTGGGAGAAGCAGTTGAGCGCGAAACTCTCCGCCAGGGTCGCGGGCGGGCAATTTTCCATCGTCACCGAGTAGGCGCGGCCGGCGTTGGAGACGGCGATGTCGAGCCCGCCGAAGCGCGCCACCGTGCGCTCGATGCCGCGCTCCACGGCGGAGCTGTCGGTGACGTCCAAAACCTCCGCCAGCACGCGCTCCTGCCTGGGCAAGCCCGACTTCACTTCGCCCAGGAGCGCCGCGTCGCGGTCGAAAAGCGCCAAGTGAGCCCCGGCGGCGGCGAAGACGCGCGCGATCTCGGCGCCGATGCCGCTGCCGGCTCCGGTGATCAGGGCCACCTGGCCTTCGAGCGGTTGGCGCGCTTTCTTGCCGAGCTTGGCTTGCTCCAGGGACCAGTACTCCATGTCGAAGAGGTCGTGGCGGCCCAGCGGGCGGTAATCGCCATAAGCCAGGGCGTCTTCGATGATGCTGATGGTATGCTCGTAGAGATCGGCGGCGATGGCGGCGGCGGCGGCGTCCTCACCGGCGGCGGCCAGGCCCACGCCGGGGATGAGCACCACGCGCGGCATGCCGTCGAGTTCCTTGCGTTTCGCTTTGCGCGCGCTGCTGGAATCAGCGAAATACTCGTGGTAGCTGGCGCGGAAGGCCGCCACCGCCGGGCGCGGGTCCGCCCCCTCCCCGAGGATGAGCGGCTGGGGCTTGGTGCGGATGACGTGATCGGGGGTGGCTGTGCCGCGGGCGCTCACGTCGCTGAGGTCCGGCCGGGCGAGGAAGTTCAGGATGGCGGGGCTGGTGCGGAATTCGAGGATGAAACGCCGCCAAGGGTCGGCGTCGGAAGCCTCCAGGGCCAGGGCGCCGCGCAGCGCTGGAGCCATGGCGGCGTAGCGTTTTTCCAGACTGGCGCGATCAAAAGCCGACGCTTCCTTGACGGGGCGCCGGCGGCGGGCCAACGCCTTTTCGGCCTTATCCACGAGCTCGATCATGCGCTCGTAGCTCTCGCGGGCATAGGCGCCAAAGCTGAAAACGCCGTGGCGCAATAGCATCATCCCCTTCACCGCGGGATGGCGCTCATGGATCTCGGCGGCGAGCTTGGCGAGAGCAAAACCCGGCATGATGTAGGGCACGATGGCGACTTCGTCCCCGTAGATGTCGGCGAGGGCGGCCTCGGCTTCAGGCTGGTCCACCAGCGCGAGCACCGCGTCGGCGTGGGTGTGGTCAATGAACTTATGGGGCAGAAAGGCGTGGAGCAGGGCCTCCACCGAGGGGTTGGGGGCCGTGGCGTCCATGAGGGCGAGGCGCATTTGATTGACCATCTCTTCGTCGCTCAGGGCCGAAAGTTCCCGCAGCGGCAGCAGCGCCCCCATCTTAACGGCGGGATGGCCCGGAGGCTCGATGGTGGCGAGGTCCCAACCCGAGCCCTTGATGTGCAGCACCTCCAGTTCATGGCCGCGGATATCGCGCGCGCGGGACTTCACCGAGGTGTTGCCCCCGCCATGGAGCACCAGGGCGGCGTCGGCGCCAATGAGCCGGGCGCTGTAGGTCCTGATGGCCAAGTCCTCAGGTGTGCCCTGGGCGGCGTAGCGCGCCACCGCCTTGCGGGCTTCTTCATCGTTCCAGCGGGATTTCATGCCTGGGTGCCTCCGCCGGCCATTATGCGCGCGCGGAACGGAGGCAAGGGCTGACGGGCGCCACTTCCCATGGATGGGAAGCCCTTACAATGCTTTTGCCTAATTTGAGAGATATCCCCGTGAAAGTAACGTATGCCCCCCTCATCCTCGGCGCCCTGCTTGCGGGTTGCGCCGGACGCACCACCCCGCGCCCCGAACGCGCTGACGTCCCCCAGCGCGAACACAACTGGCAACAGCTTGCCGCCGCGACGCGCAGCGAAAACCCCGCGCCCGTCAGGAATACGCAAGAACGCTTCGAACTGCCCAAGAGCCATCTGGATGATTTCCTCACCGGCCACGCCAAACCCCAGGTGAAGGAGCCCGTTGCACAGGCCACAAGCCCTGCCCCCAAGAGCCTGCCTCCCGCCGGTGCATCTTCGCCGCTGCAAAAGACGGCCAAAAGTCTGCCCATGAATCCGCAGAACGACAAGCTCAGCACCCGTGATGTCCAGGTACTTCTACAAACCCTTGGCTACTATCACGGCAAGCTCGACGGCTCGAATGGCCCGCAGACGCAAAAAGCCCTGAAACGTTTTCAGAAAGCGCGCGGCCTCAAGGCCGACGGTGTCGCGGGAGTCAAAACACGCAAGGAACTGCTGGCCCAGGCCAGCCGCCGCTCCGACGTCCACACCGGAACGATGGTGGTGACGCGCGTCAGCGGTAAAACTGCGAATTAAAATCCTCGAAGAGGGGCTCCGGTTTAACCGGGTCAATCACATCGGGAAGCACGCCGTCCCCTTCCGGACGCGGGTTGTTGAAATAGGTGCCCCTCAGGGGCTTGAAGGGGTCGGGTTTCACGTCCAGAACCTCTCCGCGGCTGGGCTGTTGCTCATCCGGCTGCTCCAAGGTCTTGGGGACCGGCTGGCCTTCCTTGAGCCGCCACGCCACGCGCCAGCCTTCCTCTTTTTCGTCCAGGGCTTGCACTTCCGGCTGTTGGGCTGCGTTGGCGGGCGTGGGCGTGATTTCCGCGGTCACAGGCTCGCGCACTAATTCTCCGCGCACCAATTTCCAGTTATAGGACGCCGCCGCTGGGGCGGGGGCCGAATCCGCCTTGGGCTCGCGCATCAGGTTACCGCTCACCCACTTCCATTCGTAAGCGGGGGATTTTTCCGCGCTGATCTCCAGCGGTCGGTCGTCTGCCCCCAAGGCGCATAGGCCGGATGAAAACAGGCCCAGGCCCGTCGTGAAACGCGAAAATCTATTCATCGCCATAACACGCATTATAGCCCTTCCAAATTCCGCCACAACCGCGACCTCCCCCTCCGCGTTCTCCGCGTGAATAAATCTTTCTTCATTTCATTTTTCACTTCACCGCCGAAGCAGAAATTTTCTTGCACGCGGAGGCGCGGGGAGCGCGGAGAAGACAAGTCACATGCTTTGCTTTTAAAAGAAGAAAATGCGTAGGGCACTAAAGATCCAAGGTCGTCATGGCAAAGGCGCAGGCGTGAACGGTGCCCACTCCCGCCGCCTTGAGCGCGCGGCAGGCCTCGCGCATGGTGCTGCCCGTGGTCCAGACGTCGTCGAAAAGGTAAAGGGTTTGCGCGCGATGCTCCTCTAGCCGCAGATCCAGGGTCCCGGCCACCGCTTCGCGGCGGCGCGCGCCGCTCAATTCCACCTGGGGGGCCGGCGTCAGCTTCTTGTCGAACAATTCGACGACCGGCAAGCGCCAGGCGCGCGCCAGCTCGGCCAGCATGCGCGGCAGGTGCTGGCCGTGGCCTCCGCGCGCGCGGATGCGCGCGGGATGCGAGGGGATGTAACTGATGACGGCACGGCCATCCTCTTTGCGGCGCTCGAAATTCAGCGCCGCCTTGCGGAGCCAGTCGAGCGCAAGCTCGTCCTGGTGGAACTTCCAGAGCAGGATGGCCTTGCGCAGCCATTGGCGGTAGGCTCCCAGCGTTTGCAGGCTGGTGTAGGGGAGCGACAGGCTCCGGCAGCGGTAGCAGCGCCCGCGCGCGCGCTCGTCGGGGTGGCAGCGATCCCCGCAGCGGTGGCAACGCGCCTTCTTCCAGCGCGTGTCGGCGCAGGCGGCGCAGAGCGCGGGATGCTCTGAAAACTCGGCGGGCTCCAGGCAATTCAGACAGAGATGCGGGACGGCGAAATCGCTGAGCCGCGCCAGAAACAAAGCCCCGGTGCGAACCCAAGAACCGGCAGGCCCACGGCGCGCTTCTTGCATATCCGCCGTTTATATGATGGCCGCGCGCGCCCACAAGCCCCACCGTGTCCGAACGCCACGAAAGAGTGCGCGCAGGGAGTCCCCGAAAAATCCTTAAAACAACTTTTTAGGGTCAAAACATACGAATAAGGCCCAAAAACAGCCCGTTTTATGGCGTATCTCCCGATGGATCAATTGCTTGGCGTGGGCTTAGCGTGGTCCGACCCCGAATCCCAACGAATCCAAGGCCGCGGGCCCGCCTGCGCGGGGCGCGGCGGGAACTCGATGCGCTTCCCCGCGACCTGGTACAATGCTTTTATGAATAGTGAGCGTTTAGAGGGTGGGCGGCAACGCAGTGGAGTCGCTGAAACAATTGAAATGCATCCCTGGATGCGACGTTGCGCGGCGCTGCTGCTGGCGTTTGTCGCCAGCCTGGCGATGGCTCAAGCGGGCGAGATCTTCAACACAGATTTTTCCAAGGGTGATTTTGTAAAGCTGGGCTGGATCGCGAAGGGGCCCTGGCAGATCCTGGACTACGGCGCGGACAAGCCTGACCTGGCCAACAACCCCGGCAAAGTGGTCCGTCTCCCCGGCAACGGACAGGAGACCGGACTGCTCACCAAGAAGTTCAAATCGATCACCAATCCCGCCAGCCTCACCCTGACCTTCGATGGCGGCTACGGATGGGGCGCCAAGGATCACGCCCACGGGCTGACGATATTGATCCTGGATGGCGAGGGGAATGGCTATGTTTTCCTCAATATGCGCGTCAAGGCAATTTGGGGTGCGCAGTGGGCCCAGGTGGCCCAGTACGAATGGCCTGAGCAGTTGAACTGGGCTCCCGCCGAAATCGACACCACCCAGGCGTCGGTGGTGGACGGCGGCGGCTTGAAAACCTACACCATCACCCGCAACGCCAGCGGCAAGTGGACGTTCAATTGCAACGGCTGGAAGGGCGGACCGCTGACCTTCACGAACACGACCACCACGACCTTCAGCCAGGTGGTGCTCTTCTCCAAGCCCAACGTGGACGACATCGTCTACAACAAGATCAAGCTGAAAACCACCGCGAAGTAAACGCGCTCCGGCCAAGTGGGCCGATAGGAAATTGGATTCACGGAACCATCGTGATTTTAGCGCCGTGTGACCTGAAACAAGGCAACGCAGCCCCCCGCCTGCCCGAGGCACTGGGATCCCCGCGCCTCGGGCAGGCGGGGGGCTCAAAAATCGCGTGAAAACCGAAGCTGCCGGCCTCCCCAAAGCCTAGCGCGCCCTCAAAATCGGACGCGCGGGCGCGAAACTCCCGTATCCGCAAGCTGGGCGAAAAAATTTTCGGGCTCAGGAAGGACGGGCTGGCGGTGGCCCCGCCCTCCAAAGGCCACTCAGCCGATCCCCGTTGCCGGCGGCCCCCGGAGGCTGACGCCGGGCGGATCGTTGCCGAGCAGGTCGAGGTGCTTGAGGATGCGATAGATGACGGCGGTGTCCACGATGAAGGCGACGATGCGCATCACGCCCGGGCAGGCGCTGCAACGCAGCGGGTCAACCTCGTGCACCAGGATGGTATCCAGCCCCGGGCCACGGGGAATGAGCATCAACCCCTGGGCCGTGCGGCGCAGTTCCTTCAGCGTGGCAGCGCCGTTCAGGCTTGCCACCACGAACTGGCCGTAGGATCTGCTCGCGAAGCAGGGTGGCCGATTGAATCGGACGCTGGGAGAGGGTGGGATTTTGATCCAGCCGCCTGCAAAGAGGCAAAGGACCTGGAAAGAAACCTGCAAGCAAATGGCGCAAAAGCGGGCGGACTGGCGTGATCTGGATGAAATCGCGGGAGAAGGAATTGAGTAAGGCTACGTACCCAGCGTGTTTTTGCCTTTAGGCAGCCTGCCCCACATGCCAGCACACGCCTGCCAGGTCGATGAAGTTCACTTCCCGTCCCCACGGAAACTCAGCGGGAGGTTGGATCCGCAATCCCGAATACTTTTTTTGAAGCTGCTTGCCGGACACCTCCCGCCACCAGGCATCGAGGTCCGGCACGTTGAGTCGGACCATGAAGTTACCGGCAAATGCCTTATCGTCGAACCTTTGCAGGATGAATTGCGCCGGGCCGTTGCGAAAGCCGGCACAGCCGTCATGCTCCCAAACCTCTTCAAAGCCAAGGTCGGCAAAGAGCCGACGACTGCCGTCGTAGTCCTTCCCGCTGGGGACGAACGGCAGCAGTGATAACGCGCGCAGATCCTTCATGCGTTATTCTTTTGGCAATTCATAAAAATGGTTGGACTCGATCAGCCTTCCTTGCTTGACAAGTTCATCCCATACGGCCTGAGGGAATTGGCTGGGGGGCTTGATGGCGACGACACTTGAAACTTTTCCGCCACTAAACGCTCCTCGGCTATTGCTGGTCTCGTCATCCAAACGAGTCATCTTCAATCGTTTGCGAAACGCCTTCATGGCTTTTTTAAGAACGGCCTTGTCGGTGGGATCGTGAACTTCATCTTCCATGGGGTTTTATGGCCGATAGGGAATTGGATTCACGGAACCATCGTGATTTTAGCCCAAGATGACCTGAAACAAGGCAGCGCAGCCCCCCGCCCGCCCGAGGCGCGGGGATCCCCGCAGCGGTGGCGGCGCGCCTTCTTCCAGCGCGCGTCGGCGCAGGCGGCGCAGAGCGCGGGATGCTCTGAAAACTCGGCGGGCTCCAGGCAATTCAGACAGAGATGCGGGACGGCAAAATCGCTGAGTTGCGCCAGAAACAAAGCCCCGGCGCGAACCCAGGAACCGGCAGGCCCACGGCGCGCTTCTTGCATATCCGCCGTTTATATGATGGCCGCGCGCGCCCACAAGTCCAACCGTGTCCGAACGCTACGAACCCTCCCCTGCCCCGGAATCCGAAACCGCGGCGCTGCGAGGCATCGTGGCGGCCACGCTCTACTACAACGAGGCGACGGGTTATCGCGTGATCCGCCTTGAGCCTGACGGCGGGGGCCGGCCCATCAGCGCGACGGGAGTCTTCGGCGAACTCCACGAGGGCGAGCACGTGGTGCTGCGCGGCCGCTGGAACCAGCACGCGCGTTATGGCCGCGAATTCCGCGCCACGGGTTGCGAGGTGCGGCTGCCGGAGTCGCGCGCGGGCCTGGAGCGCTACCTGGGAAGCGGCCTCATCCCCGGAGTGGGGCCGGGCATCGCCCAGCGCATCGCTGAGCACTTCGGAAAAAACCTGCGCGCGGTCCTGGACCGCGAAGCCGAACGGCTGGGGGAGGTCAAGGGCGTGGGCGCCCGCAAGGCCCGCGCCATCGCCGAGTTCTGGCGGCGGCGCGACGGCGCGCGCGAATTGCTGCTCCTCCTCGGCGAGCATGGCATGGGCCTGGGATTGGGGCTGCGCATCCACAAAACCTACGGCGACGAAGCCCTGGCCGTGGTGCGCCGCGATCCCTACCGGCTCATCTATGATGTGAGCGGCGTGGGTTTCCAGACGGCGGACCGCATCGCCCAGCGCCTGGGGATGGCCCCCGACAGCCCGGAACGGCTGCGCGCCGGACTTATCCATCAGATGGAGCGCGCCGGAGATGAGGGCCATTGCTTTCTTCCCCATGCCGAGCTGCTCGCGGGCGCCGCTGAGCTCCTGCGCATCGAAAGCACGGCGCTGGATCGCGAACTCCAAAGCCTGGTGACCCAAGGGCTCTTGGCGCTCTGCGCCGAGGGCGTGCAGCACCCCCAGTTGCAGGGATTTGAGGAGCAGGCGGCCCACGAAGTCCTGCGCCGGGCTCTAGCCCCGCCTGTCCTGCCTCTCGACCATGGTTGTCTTGCGCGCGTGCTGCCGCGCGGCGTGGCGTTGGCCCAGGATCAAATCGCCGCTCTCGAAACGCTGCTCAGCCGGGGATTCAGCGTGCTCACCGGAGGACCCGGGGTCGGCAAAACCACCCTGGTGCAGGTGCTCGTGGCCTATTTCGAGGCCATGGGCTTCGCAGTGGTGCTCGCCGCGCCCACGGGCCGGGCCGCCCAGCGCCTGGAAGAAGCCACGGGCCGGCCCGCCTCCACCCTGCACCGCCTGCTCAAATACCAGCCGGGCCGTGATCCACCCTTTCAGCACGGCTACGAAAATCCGCTGCCGGGCCGCGTCTTCATCGTGGACGAGTTCTCCATGGTGGACCTCCCCCTCTTCCACGCCTTGCTCGCGGCCTTGCCCGCAAATAGCCAGCTCATCGCCGTGGGCGACAAGGACCAGCTTCCCAGCGTGGGCCCGGGCCGGGTGCTTGGCGATATCCTGGAGTCGGGCCGGGTGGCCGCCGCCGTGCTCGAACAGGTGCACCGCCAGGCCGCAGGCAGCCTGCTGGTGCGCAACAGCCACCGGTTGCTGCGGCGGCTCCCGCCCCTTGAGGAGCACAACGCGGATCTCTCCGACTTCTATTTCATCGAGCCGCGTGAGGACTTCATGGCCGTGATGGATAAGCTGCTCACCGAGCGCCTGCCGCTGCGCTTCGGGAAGGAGGCCGCGGCCAACGTCCAGGTCCTGAGTCCCATGAAGAAGGGCCCCCTCGGCACCGAGGCGCTGAACGAGCACCTGCAACAGCTCCTCAATCCCGGGAACCCGCCGCTGCGCGCCGGCGGCGGGCGTTATCGTAGCGGCGACCGCGTCATCCAGCTCGCCAACAACTACGAACTCGACCTCTACAACGGCGACATCGGCCGTGTCGCGGGAGAGGACGGGATGGGGCTGCTGGTGGACTTCAATGGAAAAATGGTGAGCTACATGCCCGAAGCGATATCCTCCATCGCCCTGGCCTACGCCTGCACGGTGCACAAGGCCCAGGGCAGCGAGTACCAGGTGGTGATCATGCCGCTGCACCGCGGCCACCGCCACATGCTGAGCCTGCCGCTGCTCTACACCGCCCTCACGCGCGCGCGCAAGCTGTGCCTGTGGGTGGGTCAGCGCGACTTCCTGCGCGCGGTGCTCGAAAATCCCATGGAGCCGCTGCGGCATACGCGCCTCAAAGTCCTGCTCCAGGCCTTGAGGCCCGCAGGGTAGGCGCTCAGCCCGTGAATTGTATCTTCGCAATGCGGTGTCAGCAACCAGGCCCGTTCGTGCTGAATCCTGAGCCTGTCGAAGGATCGAAGCACGAGCGAGCCGAGACCTCACCGCCGCTCTCCCCCTTCGACAGCGCTCAGGACAGGCTTCGACAAGCTCATCCCCCGAAACCGGGGATAAAGGGCGAACAACGGGAGTCTCTGTATTATGGCTGACACTTACCCAGCATGAGCGACGCCACCCGCGCAAACCTCGAAAACGGACTGCTCGCCGCCGCCCAGCGCGAAATCAAAATCGCCTGGCGGCAGTTCAACCGCGACTACTTCAAGGGCGCGCTCCGGGAACCCTCCTTCGACTGGCACGAGGGCGCCAGCCGGCTGGGGTTGTGGTTCGGCGCCTCCAGAACCGTGAGCCTGGCGCGCGACCTGGCGCTGAAAGAGCCCTGGTACCGCGTGCTGGCCGTGCTCAAGCACGAGATGACCCACCAGTACATCGAGGAAGTCCTGGGTGCCGCGGAGGCGAGCCCGCACGGGCCGCTCTTCGAGCGGATCTGCCGCGAAAAAGAGATCGAAAGCCTGGCCGAGGTGGGACTGGTGCCGGCGGCGCAAGCGGCGGGAGCGCGCGCCGTGGAGAAGGTGCGCAAGCTGCTCGCCCTGGCCTCCAGCAGCAACCGCCACGAAGCCGAAGCCGCCATGCAGACCGCCCACCGCCTGATGCTGGAATGGAACGTGCGGGAAATCGAGCGCCACGCGGCTGCCGGCTACGTCATCCGCCACCTCGGTGAGCCCGGCCGCATCAACGCCGTCCAGCGCATGCTCGCCACGCTGCTGCGCGACTTCTTCTTCGTCGAGACCGTCTTCGTGGACAGCTACGACGCCCGGCAACAGCGCTCCGGGCGCGTGCTGGAGGTCCTCGGACGGCCCGAGAACGTTGAAATCGCCGAGTACACCTGGCACTTCCTGCTGAACACCGCCGCGACCCACTGGCGCAACTTCGAGGATCGTCAGCCCGGCGCGCGCCGGCTCCACTACATGTACGGCCTCGTTCACGGCTTCTACGACCGGCTCCAGGAAGAACGCGCGCGTCCCGGCAGCCCCTGTACGGACCTGGTCTGGCAAGGCGACCCCGACCTCGAACGTTATTTTCGCAAGCGCTACCCGCGCCTCTCGTGGTCCTCATCGTCCCTGGCGCT
>JAHFOS010000245.1 GCA_023261545.1 bacterium | reverse complement strand
GACGGAGAGCTGGTCGGTTTATGTGGACAAGGGCACCTATGCCGCGGACGGTTTTTCCAGCGCCAACCATTGGTCCTTCTACGCCGCGCTGCTCAAGCTTGAAAATGGGATGCCCTAGGGAAAGGGTCATCGTTCAGTGCTTTCGAGGAGCCTCAGCCGTTCGCCCTGAGCTTGTCGAAGGGTGGATGGCGGTGGGGGGTTGCGGTCCGTTCCTGCTTCGACAAGCTCAGCACGAACGGACCTGTCTGCCGGTAACGTAATACGGAAGTACGCTTCACGGGCTGAACTACTACTTTCCATGAATGCTTGCGAGAAACGTTCGATCCTCCTCTTTCTGGATGGCACGGTCTGCCGGTGGATAGCGGCAGGGCCCCTTTATTTTCTTCAAATCGGCGTACAATGGGGCATTATCGGCTTGTTCGGGAGCGGCCTACCGGCTTGATCCGATGGCTCAGAAAGCCAACTCCAGATTTACAGCTTGGTGGGGTGGGGGCGTTCCCGTCTTCCTGCTCTGCTGTCTGGCCGTGTCCGTCATGGCCGACTTGAAAAGCAACACCGGGAGCATCAAATTTGATACAGGCTCCAGCTCCGGCTCCGGCAATATGGTCCTGAACGGCAACGGCCTGGGCATCGGCACCACCAGCGCCCAAGCGAATTTGCACGTGATGGGCAACGCGGTCTTCCAGAGTTCGAACCTCGGCATCGGCACGACGTCCCCCGGCTCGACGCTGGACATCTCGGGAACCATGGGATTCAACCTGCAATCCGCCAGCTCCAATACCACGCTGTCGGGCAACAGCGTGGTATTGGGGGACACCAGCTCTGCGAATGTCCATCTCACCCTGCCCTATGCCGGCAACGTCTCGGGGCGCATGTATTACATCAAAAAAGTCAGTTCCAGCTATGAGCTCCGGGTCAAGGGTGGCGGAAACGCCATTGACAACGAGAGCTTCATCACGCTCACCAGCAGCAGCAGCGGATACCCCTTCCTGCAAGTCACCAGCAACGGGGCGAACTGGTACATCCTGGCCCTGAGCGGCAACTCCTACAGCGATGCCGTCTCCACCAGCAACCTCGTGGGGTATCTGAGGCTCGAAGAGTCGAGCGGCAATTCGGCCGGCGACGGGAGCGGGAACGCCAATACGGGGACGCTCAATGGTGGTTTTACCTTCGCTTCCAACTCGACTACCGGCAAGGTGGGCAACGCCTTGGATTTCGACGGCACTAACGATTACGTGCAGTTGGCCGACAGCAACTCGCTGGACCTTGGCAATACGGGGACCATTGCTGTGTGGATCAAGTTCGACACCCTCGCCAGCACGGTGGAAAGCGGTTTCTCGTCGTGGACAACCCTGACGGCGCCCAATGGGGCGGGAGCGTTTAATCGCGATGGTATGAAGGTGGATATGACCATCGTCGGCGAGAAGCTCTACTTTGCTTCCTACCTTCACGATGGCAACACCACGGACATCGAGACCTTCCAAACCGCCAGCGTCAACGCGGACTTCACCGGCCAGAGCGCTTGGACCACTCAGACTGCGCCGGATGGTGCCGGGGCGGATGACAGCACCAGTGTGGCCTTGGATTCCGATGGCACAAAGCTCTATTATGCGGCCTTCGCCCATAGCGACGCCACCGAGGTTTTCTATACGGCCAGTTCCAATCTGGATGGCACGGGCTTCAGTTCCTGGACCTCGCAAACAGCGCCGAATGGCGCCGCGGATAATGACAAGAGCGGAATTGATATGGTCGTGGTGGGAAGCAAAATGTACTTCGCTGCCTTTCTGCACACCACCTCTACCGAGGCATTCCTCACCGCCTCCAGTAATCTTGATGGGACGGGGATGAGTGCCTGGACCTCGCAGACGGCTCCTGATGGGGCTGGATCGGGAGAGACCAGCAGCGTGGGCATGGACTCGAATGGGGAAAGGCTCTACTATGCCGCTTTCACACATACCGGGGGAACTGCGACCTTCAATACGGCCTATTCCAATCTGGATGGTACGGGTTTCAGTTCCTGGACCACCCAGACGGCTCCCGGTGCGTCCGGAGGAGGAGACGATAGCTCACATACGGCTCTGGCGATGGCCGGTAATACCCTCTATGTTGCCGTCTTCGCCCATGATAATGCCAACGATCAATACGATACCGCCCGTTGCGGGCTTGAAGGAACTGGTTTCAGCGGCTGGACCACTCGGACCGATCCTGGGGGTGTGGGTTCTGACGATCACACAAATCCCGCCATCGTCACGGATGGCAAAAAGCTCTATTACTCGGCTTTCGCGCATGACGACGGTGTCGAGACCCTCAAGGTCGCCTCCGCTCTCATCGCTTCCCGCGCCATTATCTCCAAGATTGGTGCCTACGAGCTGCTGCAGTCCGGCAACGGCTTCTTCTTCGACTGGGCGGGACCGCCGCGCACTTTCGGGACCACCAGCACCGGCACATGGGTCCACCTTGCCCTCACCCACGACGGATCGAACCTCATCTATTACATCAACGGATCGGAGGTGCGGCGCGAGGTCTCCACCACGGACTTCACCTCCAACGGCAACGTGCTCAAAATCGGCGGTGAGGGCAACTACTTCGACGGCGCGATTGACGACGTGCGCATCTACACCCGGGCCCTCAGCGCGGCGGAGGTTCAGGATATCTACAACCTGGGCAATTGAGCCGCTGCGATAGCCGGACATCCCTGTGCGTCTTGCTGGCCATCATGGCCCTTGGTGCGCTGCCGCTAGCGGCGGAGGGATCCCCACCCATGATGGAACTGTTCAAAGGCGAGCTGGGCCTGCAAAAGGATGGCCGGATTTTTGAAATCCCGGCCCCCGGGGGGAACGTCCAGGAGGGCGCCTTCGACTTCTGTTTCCGCCTGCAGCGCCGCCTGGAAATCCCCAAGGGCTGCAAGGCCCAGAAGGTGACGCAGATCAAAATCCCCGGCTTCGGTTCCGCTCGTCTCGAACTCACGGGAGATCCCGGCAAATCCCGCCGCGAACTGCGTTTCCTTTGGGAGGCTGAGTCCGGCAAGGGTGCCATGGAGCGTTACCTTGTCTATTTCCTGTTCCTGGAGGCCGACAAGGATTACCACCTCACTTTGAGCTGGAACGCCGCGCGGGGACTTTTTCAAGGCTACGTGAACGGCTTTGCGGAGGAGCCGGAACCCGGTTCCGACGGCCCCTGGAAATCGGACAGTGGCTTCTCCAAGGTGGAGATCGCCGCGGGAGATTTCGTGCTGCGTGGTCTGCATTTCTCAAGGAAGTGGCACGGCATAGAGGAGGTGGCGCATTTCCTTGGCCAGCCAGTTGTGGAAGTCGCGCCCCCTGAACTCGGCCAGAGCTTCAAAGATGTGGCTTTCGATCTGCCGCCGGTTAAAACCGTGCTTTACGAAAATACACTAGCCGCCGCAGCTAATATTGAAGGCTGGCAACTGGAGGGCCCTGGCCGCATCACCTTCAAGGATGGCTGGATGGAAATGGCCTCCCCGGACGAGGGGCCGCACTCCAAGGGCCATCATACCTTCTGGTGCCCCTTTACAGCCCCCGCGAACTACCTGCTGGAATGGGAATTCAAAAAACTCAATACCGAGGGCCTGCACATCCTTTTCATTGACGCCATGGGTCTGGACGGCAAGGATATCTTCGACCCGGCTCTGAAGCCCCGGGACGGCGACTTCAAGCAGTACTGGAACGGCGACATCCGCAACTATCACTTTTCGTATTCCGACGAGGGCCACATCGTCAGGGTGAATAAGAATCCCGCCAAGACGCTTTTCAGCATGGGAAGGCGGCCAAATTACGAGCCGGGGAAAGCCTACCGCTTGGCCATATTGAAGCAGGGGAGTCGCATCGCCTTCACCATAGATGGCAAGACCTGCTTTGACACCGAAGACAATGAGGCGCAGTACGGAGCCGTCTGGAAGGGCGGCAAAATCGGCTTCCGGCAGATGTCTCCGGGCCGTAGCGCCTACAGAAACTTGCGAGTCCGTGGACTGGAGTGAGGTCGCTCCCGCGCCGCCCGTCGGCGTTTCCGCGCTGAGCCGGGGACCGCGCTGCCATTTTTTCGGCAATTATGGAATAAACCCCTGGGATCGCGGGCGGAAGCGGCACCTGGCCCTGGAGACGGGATTCGACGGCCGGACTCACGTGATGTCGGATTCAGCACTCGTCGGTCACGTTTCGAGTGGCGGAACCTTTACTTCCGTTGCCGCGACCTCCATCCGCGTTGGTCGCCCGACGGCAAGGCTCTCACTTTCGATTCCGTCCACGAGGGCAGCCGCCAGATCTACGGCTTGGACGTGTCGTAAAATTTCGCTTAAGGAGGACGCATGAAGACCGTCAATGTGGGTATTATCGGGATGGGCGCCATGGGTTCCGGGGTGGCTCGCAAGCTACAACCTCTGTCCGGCGTACGGTTGGGGGCCTTCTGCGACGTGCGCGGGGAGGTCGTGCGCGGGCTCGGCGAACAGTATGGCGCGGCGCCGTTTACGGACTTCAAAAAAATGCCCTACGGCGATTTGGACGCCATTTTCATCTGCACCACCAACGACTGGCATGCCGATTGCGTCATCGCGGCCGCCGAGGGCGGGACGCGCAATATCTTCTGCGAAAAGCCCCTGGCCCGGACCTTGGCGGAGGCCAGGAGCATGGTGCAGGCCGTCGAGAAAAGAAAGATCCGCACCTCCATGGGTTTCGGCGGACCACGCTCAAAGCCCATCCAGTACATCAACAGCCTGCTCCAATCCGGGAAGCTGGGGCACCTGATGCTGGCCCAGCTCAGCACCTACCGGGGTTACGGCTTCCACGGGCTCGAACGCGTCCGCGACGCGCAGGGCCGCCGGCTCCACCATCC
>JAHFOS010000244.1 GCA_023261545.1 bacterium | reverse complement strand
TCCCAGAAGTCGCGGTAAAGCACTTGGCCTTGCCGGAGGATCCAGCCCCCGTAGATGAAGTAGGAGCTGTCGGCGTCGTTGAGGCGGTTGAAGGCTAAAAAACTCTGGCCCACATAAGTCTGCGCCAGGCACCACAGGGCGGCGAGCCCCCAGGCCCAGCGCTGCCAGGGCTCCACCGATTTCGCCCCCGCAACGCCGGCCGAGTCGCTCCTCTTATCGTAAAAGTTCACCTGTTTTTAATATTTTCAATCTGGAACTCAGGAACTCAGGAAAAAGTCGCGGGGATCGCCCGCTCCGTGAAAACAGGTCCACGCTTATTTTTAAAATTTAATTTTCCTGAGTTCCTGAGTTCCAGATTCACATTTATTTTTCGCCTTTCTAGCCGGCTGAACGATGACAACTTGCCGACCGACCATGGCTCACTCTTCGAAGCGATCCACCAGGTAAAGCGGCCGTCGCTTCACCTCTTCGGCTATTCTGCCGATGTACTCGCCGAGGATGCCCAGGATGAGCAACTGGACGCCGCTGAAGAACAGGATGGCGATCATCAGCGAGCTCCAGCCGCGCACCAGATAGACGCGCCCCGAAATATTGGCGTAAAACACGAAGAGGCTGTAGCCCACGCCGACGGCCAGGCTCACGAGCCCCAGCCAGCTCGCCATTTTGAGCGGCAAGAGGGAGAACGATGTCACGCCGTCCCAGGCGAACTTGAACATGGCGCGCAGGGGATACTTGGTCTCTCCGGCGAAACGCTCCCGGCGCTCGTACTCGATGCCGGTCTGCCGGTAGCCCACCCAGCTCACCAGGCCGCGCACGAAGCGGTGCGCCTCGCGCAATTGCAGCAGGCCCTCCACGGCGCGGCGGCTCATCATGCGGAAGTCGCCGGTGTCCACGGGGATCTCGATGCGCGTGATGCGCTTCATCAGCCGGTAGAAAAGCGCGGCGGTCGCCAGCTTGAAGCTCCCTTCCCCGCGCCGCGAGCGGCGCCGGCCGTACACCACGTCGTAACCCTCCTGGATCTTGGCGACCATCTGCGGCAGCAAGGCGGGCGGGTCCTGCAGGTCCGCGTCCATCACCGCCACCGCGTCGCCGCGCGCGTGGTCCACACCCGCCGTGATGGCTATCTGGTGGCCGAAATTGCGGCTGAGGTTCAGGATGCGCAAATGCGGGTCGCGTTCTTTCTCCCGGCGCATGTGCGCCAGCGAGCCGTCGCTGCTGCCGTCGTTCACCAGGATGATTTCGTAGTCGAGACCCGCCAGGTTGGCCCGCAGCTCGCCGAGGAGCCTGGCGATGCTCCCAGCTTCGTTGTACACGGGAATAACGACGCTCAACAGCATGGTGGAACATTGTAGGCCGCGCTTCACGACCGCCACGCTTGACGGACCGGCCCCGGTTGACAGGCGCGTGTTCCAGTTTTCATTGAGGCAATATGGAATATGTCTTTGGCTTTGCCGGCATTCAGGTCCGTTCGTGCTGAGCTTGTCGAAGCATGAACGGACCGCGAACCCACCGCCGTCCACCCCCTTCGACAGTGCTCAGGACAGGCTTCGACAAGCTCATCCCCAAAAACTGGGGATAAAGGGCGAACGGCTGGGAACTTGGTGATATGGCCGAATTATTACTCATTGCGCAACCGTGATCCGACTCTTTGTTGCTCTCGACCTGCCCGGCGCAATCAAGCACGCCGTGGACGGCCTTTGTTACGGCCTGCCGGGCGCCCGCTGGACCGCTGAGGACCAGTTGCACCTCACGCTGGCGTTCATCGGCGACGTTGACCCCGCCAGCTTTGAGGAAATCCGCCGCGATCTCGGCGCGGTGCGCGGCCCCGCGCTGTCACTGCGCCTCAAGGGACTGGGCGTCTTCCCCCCGCGCGGGCGGCCCCAGGTGCTTTGGGTGGGCGTGGAGGCCGGCGAACCCCTGTACGTCCTGCAAAAACGGGTGGAGCGCACGCTAGCGCGCGCTGGGATCGCTCCCGAGTACCGCCGCTACTCTCCCCACGTCACGCTCACGAGGCTCAAGGAAACCCCGGAAAAGCTGGTGGGGGCCTACCTCGGAGCGCACGCGCTCTTCAAAAGCGAGCCCTTCGATCTCACCTCCTTTCAGCTCTTTTCCAGCGTGCTCACCCCGGATGGGGCCGAGCACAGCATCGAGGAGCACTATCCCCTGGAGGAAAATGGCGGCAGTTCATGACCTTGGCGGAGCTTAAACTTGACGCAGCCGCGTTATAATAGATGAATGCTGCGCTGGCGCCGCTTGGTGGGCGCGCGAGCGCCTGGGCGAATTCTGCCCCGCGCTGCATCTTCGACCGCCGACCTCTTGAAGCTTGGCGGAGCTTAAACTTGACGAGGCCGCGTTATAATAGGAGCCCTTAACCCTCATCGCAGCGCCATGGACAAGTACCGCGTCAAGCCCGGAGCCCACGTCAAACTCGGCAAGTTCGATGCCAGCGACACCAGTTATTTCCCTGACGGCAAGAAGTCCGGCCTGGAAAAGCAGGAAAAACTGCACAAACGGCTGGAGGAATTGCAAGAGCTGCTCTACGCGGAGCATCGCCATAAACTGCTCATCGTGCTGCAGGCCATGGATAGCGGTGGCAAGGACGGCACCATCCGCCATGTTTTCGAGGGCGTCAACCCCCAGGGCGTGAAAGTGGCGAGTTTCAAAAAGCCCGCTCCCATTGAGCTTGACCACGACTACCTGTGGCGCATCCACCAGGAAGTTCCACCCAAAGGCGATATTACCATCTTCAACCGCAGCCATTACGAGGACGTGCTGGTGGTGCGCGTCCACCAGATCGTGCCCGAGAAAGTATGGTCAAAGCGCTTCGATCACATCAACAATTTCGAGCAAATGCTCGCCGACGAAGGCACCATCATCATCAAATTCTTCCTGCACATTGACGAGGACGAGCAGAAAAAGCGCCTCGTCGCCCGCCTCGAAGAGGACGAAAAACACTGGAAGTTTACGCGCTCCGACATCGAGGAGCGCCGCTATTGGAACGACTACATGCGCGCCTACGAAGACCTCTTCGCCAAGACCAGCACCCCATGGGCGCCCTGGTATATCGTGCCGGCCAACCACAAATGGTACCGCAATCTGGTGGTGAGCACGGTGATCGTTGAAGCCCTGGAACGCCTGGACATGCGCTACCCCGAGCCCGAGAAGGGATTGGAAAAGATCAAAATCAAGTAGCACGGGAGCGGATTTTCGCGCCGTTCCCGGCCATGGCTGCCGTCCATCTTTCCTCTGGGGGAGCGCTGGGCGCGCCCGCCTCCCCGCGTTGACACACCTGGGCACCTTTCCATAATCGCGACCTCCCACCCATCTGGCTGCACGCCGCGTGAACGAGAACCTGGGGCTGCTCATCTTCCTGCTGCTTTGCTGCGTTGTTCCCGGCGGCATGTTGCTGCTGTTCGCCCTGCTGGGTCCACGCAATCCCAACCGTGTCAAGGAGACTCCCTTCGAATGCGGCCTGGAGCCCCTGAGTCAGCCCGAGGGGCTGCTGCCCGTTCACTTCTATCTGGTCGGCATGTTGTTCATCCTTTTCGACGTCGAGCTCGTCTGGCTGTTCCCCTGGGCGCGGGTGCTGCGCGAACAGGGAACGCTGGCCTTCGTCGAGATGCTGTTCTTCCTCGGGTTCGTGTTGGCGGGCTTCGGCTACGCCTGGAAGAAAGGAGCGCTGGAATGGGAGAAGTAGCGGTCGAAAAATTCAACTTCCTGACCTCGAAGTTGGATGACGCCATCGGTTGGGCGCGCAAGTACTCCATCTTCCAGTACCCCTTCGTGACCGCTTGTTGCGGCATGGAGTACATGGCCACGGCGTGCTCGCACTACGATGTGGACCGCTTCGGCGCCGGCTTTCCGCGCTTCTCGCCGCGCCAGGCCGACGTGCTCTTCGTGGTGGGCACCATCAGCCACAAGATTGCCCCGGTGCTGCGCACCGTCTTCGACCAGATGGCCGACCCCAAGTGGGTGGTGGCCTTCGGCGTGTGCACCTGCACGGGCGGCTTCTACGACAACTACGCCACCGTGCAGGGCATTGACACCATCCTGCCCGTGGACGTTTACATCCCTGGCTTCCCTCCCCGGCCCGAGAACGTGCTGGACGGCCTCATCAAGCTCCAGGAGAAGATCCAGGTCGGGCACCGCAAGAAGGAGCTGCCGATAACGCCCGTCGAGTTCCTGTCCTCTCGAACCTGATGTACGAAAAGCTCAAGGAGAAGTTTGCCGTGGACATCGTGGCGGCCCACGCGCAGCACGGGGATGAGACGATCATCATTCGCCGCGAAGCACTGCTGGCGCTGGCGCGCGAGCTCAAGGAGAACCCGGAGCTGGGCTTCAACGTGCTGATGGACCTCTCGGCGGTGGACTACCTCAAGATGGAGCGCGTCCCGCGTTTCGAGGTGGTCTATCACTTCTACTCGCTGCAACACAAACACCGGTTGCGCGTCAAGGTGGGCGTAGGCGAGCGCGACACCACCGTGGATTCGCTCTGCAACCTCTACGCCGCCGCCAATTGGTATGAGCGCGAGGTCTTCGACATGTTCGGCGTGCGCTTCAACGGCCATCCCGACCTCCGGCGCATCCTCATGTACGAGGGCTTCGAGGGCCACCCGCTGCGCAAGGACTATCCGGTGCACAAGCGCCATCCGCTCATCGGACCCAAGAACTGATAACGTGATACACGAATAATGAAACGCAATAATTCAGCTGGTCGCAAAGCCGTTTGCCCTGAGCCTGTCGAAGGGTGGACGGCGACGGGGTCGCGGTTCGCTCATGCTTCGATCCTTCGACAGGCTCAGGACTCAGCACGAACGGACCTGAGTGCTGACACAAAAAAATATTGCGTTGTTTGCATGTCG
>JAHFOS010000096.1:11426-16754 GCA_023261545.1 bacterium | reverse complement strand
CTCAGCACCCAGGATATTCAGCGCGCGGTGGAGGATCTCCAGCGTGTCCGGGACGAAATGCTCGCGATTGAAAAGGTGAAGCGCGAAGAATTTGCGAAAGCGACGGGTCGGCCCATGGATCTGCCGCCTCCGCTGGATGCCGCGGCGCTCTCACGGCTCAAAAGCGAGGTCGATGCGCACCGCAAGGAGGCCGATGCTTGGGATCAAAAGGCGCGCCAGGCCGACAACGAGGCGGCGCGCCTCGAAGCGGAAGCCCGAGGGAAAAATGCCGGGGACGCCCAACGGACCCTGGACGAAGCGCTGCGGAAGCGGACTGAATCCGAGGCGGCCAACGAGCGGGCGCGCAGCGCTGAGATGCAGGCCAGGAACAAGTCTTCGCGCGTGACGCGCGAGGAAAAGCTCAGCTCCTCGGGTCAACACGAGGAGGACCTCGCGGGAAAATCCATTCCCGATCTCTATGAAAGCGCGCGAAGCATGGAGGACGATATCACGGAGATTTATCGCAATATTCGCGCCGGCCAACTGGCCATGATCCGCAAGCTGTCCTTCACGGATGCCGTGAAAATGACCGATGTGGCCAAACCGCCGCGCAGGGAACTCGACCGGGCCGCACTGGAGAACCCGATCCTGGAGGGGCACGATTTCATGAAGTACCAGAATGAGCTTCAAAAAGTCTCCCAGGAACTAGGCGATATGTCAGCCCTTGCCGGCAGTCTGAGTCATGCCGCCCAAGCTCTTACGGAGGCGGGCAAGGAGGGCATGAACGTCTCGGGAGACCTGGCCCAGCAAATGGCGGGAGCCTTGGGTGAACTCGAGGGACATGCTGGAGCCGGCGAGCAACGCGGCGACACCAAGGATATGACGAGCTTGATGGCCACGGCCTATGCGGCGACAGGCGCCATGAGCGTGAAATCAGGGGAAGCGGGCGCGAACGGGCAGGCCGGCCATGAAGGGACCGCGGCGGGTCCGGCGGGTACCGCGAGCACTCACGGCAAGGGCACGGGGCCGGGAACGGGGGGAATGGCGGGGGGGGCCGCGTCGGCTGCTCAGGGTGAGGGTGCGGGCACCGCGGGCGTTCGCGGCCAAGGTGCCGGCTCCGGCACGGGGGGGAAGGCGGGGGATGCCGCTCATGGCGCGGGCCCTCCAGGCCTTGCCGGCAAGGCACCTGCCGGCGAGGGCGAAGGCTTCTCGGCGCTGTCGGGTGAGGCTTTCAAGATCGCCGACCCGGTTCCCGCTCTGCGACCCCTCAAACCCGACGACGTCGCGAAGGGAATGATGACGCGCAAAATCATGGCGGGTGGAGCGCCCGCCGACTGGATGTTCCTCGATAGCTGGTATGTCATCGGTCCCTTTCCCAATCCCGACCGCAAAAATATCAACAAACTCTTTCCACCCGAAACGGTCATTGATCTCGACGCCTCCTATGAGGGCATGGATGGGCAGATGGTGAGCTGGAGCTTCATGCAGGTGGGATCGGCTCAAATCGTTCCGCCGCGCCAAAGAGACTACGCCATCTACTACTTTTATACGGAACTCTATTCCGACGAGGCCCGAGACCTGTGGCTGACGATTGGCAGCGACGATCAGTCGAAACTCTGGATCAATGAACAGCTCGTTTGGAAGAGCGCGGACACGCTCAAAGCCTGGGCCGCCGACGAAGGCTATCGCAAGGTGCGCCTTGCCCAAGGTTTCAACAAAATCGTCGTCCGCCTCGAGAATGGCTGGCATTCCTGCGCCGTTTCCGTCGGCTTCGCGCTGCGACCGCCTTCCTAAGCCATGGCTTCCGGGGTCGGAACCCTTAGAGTTGGTTTAAGCCTCCGGCACGCGCTCAAGACTCTCATCAGGCACATTTCCCCCTCTCCCGAAGAGGGCGGGGGGGCGTGCCGCGTGAAATGTGATTTTTCTTTTCTTACAGGGTGGTGAAAACGCTCCAGTTTTCTGGGGCCACCTCAGAGGCCCCTAAATGGAATAGTCGTCCGAGAAGAACTTCATTTCTTTGGGGCGGACGTAGACCTCGTCGCCTTTTTGGAGCTGGAGGGCGCGGTATCTTTCGTTGGGGATCTCCACGTTGATGGTATCGCCCCAGTCGGAGGTGACTTCCAGCTTCACGACGGGTCCGGCTGGGTTCAAGTGTTTGATGGTTCCATGCAGGGACTTGTTGCCGTCGGGGGTCTTTTCGATTTCGAAAAGGTGCGGGCGGATGTACACCCGCGTGGTCTTGGCATCGCGGCTGACGTGCGCGGGCAGTTGCACGGGGGTGTTGCCGATATAGGCCATGCCCTCCTCGACGCGGCAGTGGAAGAGGTTCACGTTGCCGAGGAAGTGGTGCACGAAGGGGCTCGCGGGATTGTGGTAAACCTCGTTCGGCGTGCCCACCTGCTCGATGCGGCCCTCGTTCATCACCACCACGCGGTCGGCCACTTCCAGGGCCTCCTCTTGATCGTGCGTGACGAAAAGGCTCGTCATCTGCAACGTATTGTGGAGGTTCCTGAGCCACTGGCGCAGTTCCCGCCGCACATTGGCGTCGAGGGCGCCGAAGGGCTCGTCGAGCAGCAGCACCCGCGGCTGGGCCGCCAGGGCGCGGGCCAGCGCGACGCGCTGCCGCTGACCACCGGAAAGCTGCCCGGGGTAACGCGCTTCCAGGCCTTCGAGGCGGATCAGTTTTAGGAGTTCCTCGACGCGCGCGCGGATCTTCGCCTTGGGCGCTTGGCGCACCCGCAGGCCGTAGCCGATGTTCTGCGCCACGGTCATGTGGCGGAAGAGCGCGTAGTGCTGGAAGACGAACCCGACCTTGCGGTCGCGGGCGGACTGGTGCGTGATGTCCTCCTCCCGATGCAGGACGGTGCCCGAGTCGGCCACCTCCAGGCCGGCGATGATGCGCAGCAGGGTGGTCTTGCCGGAGCCGGAGGGACCTAGCAACGCGAGCAGGGAACCATCGGGAACTTCGAGGCTGACGTTGTCCAAAGCCGTGAAGTTTCCGAAAGTCTTGGTGACGTTTTTGACCAGGATGCTCATGATCGCGCCTTATTCGTCTTGTAAGCGTTCAACCCATGATTCGCACTTACTTATTGCGGCGGCAGCAGCTAGGCCCGTTCGTGCTGAGCTTGTCGAAGCAGGAACGGGCCGCGACTCCCACCGACATTCACCCCCTTCGACAGAGCTCAGGACAGGCTTCGACAAGCTCATCCCCAAAAACTGGGGATAAAGGGCGAACGGCTGGGATTTCTGTAACATAGCTGAACGCTTACTTTGTCTTTTTTCCATGCAGGCTGGCCGTGGCGGGCAGCTTGCTTTCGAGTTTCGTCTTGGCGACGAGCGTAAGGATCGCGAGCAGGGTCAGCACGGAGGCCACGGCGAAGCATCCCGGCAGGTTGTATTCCTGAAACAGCTTCTCGATGCGCAGCGGCATGGTGTCGGTTTTGCCGGCGATGTGGCCGGAGACCACGGACACGGCGCCGAACTCGCCCATGGCGCGGGCGTTGCACAGGATGATCCCGTACACCAGCCCCCATTTGATGTTGGGCACGGTGATATGCCAGAACATCTGCCAGCCGCTCGCTCCCAGGCTCAACGCGGCCAGCTCCTCGTCCACGCCCACGGCTTCCATGACGGGGATAAGCTCCCGCGCCACGAAGGGAAAGGTGACGAAGGCCGTCGCCAGCACCAATCCCGGGGTGGCGAAGATGATCTTGAGGCTTTTGTGATGGGGCCAAAGCTCAAAAAACTGCTGGATGAAAAAAAACAGGCCGAACACGACCGCGCTGCCCCCAAGCGCCACGAGCCGTGGATGGCGCCAGAATCCGCGACGTGCCCGCGCTGGGACGGGGCAAGCAAGGAAGCACAGCGGCAGGAACGCGCCGGCGGCGAGCAGGGAAATCAGGTAGGGCATGACGGCGTAGCCGTCCCGGCGGAGGAACGGCCCGAGATAGCCCTGGAGCCCGAAGATCAGCACGAACATGAGCCCCGCCACCACGGGCGACACCGAAAAAGGGAGGTCGATCAGCGCGGTGAGCACGGTCCGTCCCGGGAAGTCAAACTTGGAGATCAGCCAGGCCGCCGCGACACCGAAGACAAGGTTGGTCACCAGAGCTATCGGCACCACGGTCAGCGTCAGCACCATGGAATGCAGCGTGTCGGGATCGCCGAAAAGATTGTTCCAGTAAACGGCGACCCCGGCGCGCAGGGCTTCCACGAAAATATTGATGACGGGGATGACGACCAGCACACCCAGCACGGCGAGGGCCAGGAATGTGAGACCCCAGCGCACCCACGCGGGATCCTGCTGGATTTTCCGGACACTGGCTACCGCGATGGCAGGGGGCTTTTCCGAAATAGTCTCAGCGCTCATGGCGCATACTCCAGCGTTCCAACAGGTTGATGAGCACCAGCATGGAGAAGGAAACACCAAGCAGCACTACGGCAATCGCCGTCGCCTCGCTGTAGGCGAACTCCTCCAGGCGCGCGACGATGAGGATGGGGGCGATTTCCGTTTTATAGGGCATGTTTCCCGAGACGAAAACCACCGATCCGTACTCGCCCACGCCGCGGGCAAAGGCCAGGGCGAAGCCGGTGATAAGCGCCGGGTAAAGCGTGGGCAAGATGACATAGCGGAACGTCTGCCAGCGCGTCCCGCCCAGCGAGGCGCCGGCCTCCTCGGCTTCGGGGTCCAGATCCTCCAGAATAGGTTGCACGGTGCGCACGACGAAAGGCAGGCCGACAAAGACCAGCACCAGGACGATGGCGAAACGGCTGTAGGCGCCGTGGATGCCCAGGGGTACCAGGAATTGCCCCAGCCAGCCCTTCTCCACGTACAGGCTGGCATACACCAGACCGCCGACGGCGGTGGGCAAGGCCAGCGGCAGGTCAATGAGCGAGTCCACCAGCTTCTTGCCGGGAAAAGTGTAGCGCACCAGCACCCAAGCGATGAGCAATCCCAAAAGCGTATTCACCACCGCGGCTATCAATGCGGCACCGAACGTCAAAACGTAGGCCGCGCGGGCCCGTTCGGTCCACACCGCTTTCCAGAATTCTTCAAAAGAAAGCGAGCCCGCCTTGAAAAAACACGCGGAAATGGGGAACAGCACCAGGAGGCTCAGGTAGAAGACCGTGAAGCCCAGGGTCAGGGAGAACCCGGGCAACACGCGGCGGTTGACGCTGGCCATTTTTATGGCCCCTTGGGCTTGTAGATCGCATCGAAAACGCCGCCTTCACCAATGAATTGCTGGTGGGCATCCTGATAATCTTTGGCGATGTCCGTGATGGGAAACAGCTTGATATCCGGGAATTCAGCGGCATGTCTCTTGAGAATGGCCGCGTTGCTGGGCCGAT
>JAHFOS010000096.1:0-11416 GCA_023261545.1 bacterium | reverse complement strand
CGAAGATCTCCTGGGCCTCGTCGCTATAGGTGTAATTCAAATACGCTTCCGCGGCCTTGCGGGTTCCCGCGCGATCCACGTTCTCATCCACCACGGCCACGTGCGGTTCGGCCAGGATGCTGATGGGGGGGACAACCACTTCCAGTGCGCCCTGCGCCTCGCGCGCCTCCAGGCGCGCTTCGTTTTCCCAGGCGAGGTGCACGTCGCCGATGCCTTTTTGGGTGAACGTTGTGCTCGCGCCGCGAGCACCGGAATCGAGAATCGGAACCTGCTTGTACAGCTGGGTCACATAAGCAATGGCCTCATCCCGTGATCCTCCCCGCAGAATAACGGACCCCCAGGCGCCGAAAAAACTCATATAGCCGTTGCCCGAGGTCTTGGGATTAGGGGTAATGACCGAGACGCCCGGTTTCACCAGATCCGTCCAGTCCTTGATGTCCTTGGGATTGCCCTTGCGGACCACGAAAACAACCGTGGAGAAATAGGGGAGCGAGCGCTGGGGGAACCTATCGATCCAGCCGTTTTTGATGAGCCCGGACTTCTTGCAAATGGCGTCGGTATCGAGGTCAGAGGCCAGCGTGACGACGTCGGCTTCCAACCCCTCAATAACGGCACGCGCTTGCGTGCTGGAACCGCCGTGCGATTGATGGATGGTCAATTTGATTTTTTGCTCTTTTTCGTAGAGGGCGATGAAATTGCGGTTGAGATCACGCCACAATTCCCGCGTCGGATCGTAGGAAACGTTCAAGAGCGTGATCGTCTTTTCACCTGAAACCCCGGATGAAAAAAAGGCTAATCCCAACAACGCCATAAACGTCGGCACAATCCAAATTTTTTTATTCACAGGGTTCTCTAAATTTAATAAAAATCTATAGAACTTATAGTCTATAAGGTGGAAAACTCAAATTGAAAAGGATATGGGCTTCGTCGCCGCCGCGCGTTCCAGCATATTTTGCAGGCTCGTCTGATCCAAAATCCGCACCGTGGCTTCCCGGACTTCTTTCATCACCGAGCGGATCGCACAAGTGCCCTCATCCAGGCACTCCTCGCATTTTTGATAGGCTCTGTGGCTCAGGCACGGCAAGGGTGACAAGGTGCCTTCTAGAATGCGGATCACTTGACCAACGGGCACCAAATCTGGGCTCCTGGCCAGCCGATAACCGCCCCCCCTCCCCTTTTTGCTGACCAGCAGGCCCTCATTCTTGAGGTCTAAAAGGATGAGTTCCAAAAATTTCTTGGGCAGCCTTTCCGAGGCCGCCAAATCAGCTATCTGCGTGGGTTGTTGGCTTGAATAGTTCCGCGCCAGGGCCATCAGGGCCTTGAGCGCGTATTTTGTTTTCTTCGAAATCATAAAGACTATAATTTCTATAGACTTTATATTTTAAACGGGATCTTTATTAGATCAAGTGAATTTTTTAAATTTTGGGTTCATCCGCGGAATCTGAATCTCAGGCAGGGCTTCCCTCCTGTTTGTTCTCGGCTCCCCACGTCCTCAACTTGGGAGCATCCACGGATTTCACAGATTTGCACTGATTATAACGCAAAGCCCTGATTGATTATTATCTGTGTCAATCTGTGGAAAATCCTCCCGGCAGCTCAATTGGGTTTCAGTCTTGCTCGACCCTGCATGGGCGTGAAAATTCTAGAAGAGAACACATTTTTCGGATGAGCCAATTTTTTGGCAAAATCCAACCGAACTTGCGCGTAAAGTCCGCGTAAAGCCCCACTCAGACCGCGTACTCCTTCGGCGCGCCCCAGGCTGCCGCCGTTTCCTTCGGCAGGCTCAGGTTAGAGAGCGGCGTCCTCCCAGTATAGGGATCCACGAGCAGCCGGCCGTAATAGTCGCGTTCCTCGGGCCGGTAGCCGGCGGCGGCGATCCACTCGATGATCTGGGCGCGCGAGAGGTCATTGGGATTGGCGCCCACGGCCCCGGTGACCAGCTCCGGGGTGTAGAGGATGCCTCCCGCGCAGTTCACCGCGTAATCCAGGCTCGCGCCGAACTGCTCGCGCGTCAGCGAAAGGTAGGAGCTCTGGAGGTTGGGAAAATTGCGCAGGTAGAGCCGCGCTACGCTCATCAGGCGCACGTACTCCTCATGCGGAACGGGTTTGCGGCGGATGCGCCCCTTGTTGGGCTGATAGGGCCAGGCCACGAAAGCGCGGTAGTGCGCGGTGCGCGCCTGGCGTTCGCGCAAGAGGTGCAGGTGTTCGAGGCGACAGTACTCGGCATCGAAGCGATCGTCGAGCCCGTCATAGGTGCCGAACATCATCGAGGCCGAGGCGGACAGCCCCTGGGCCGCCGCTTCATCCATGATGTCCAGCCAGTCGCCGAAGCGCACCTTGTTCTTGAACATCAGATCGCGGATGGGTTGATGCGCGATTTCACCCCCGGCCCCGGCAATGGCCCGCAGGCCCGCGGCCTTGAGTTCGGCGATGATTTTTGGCACGGGAAGGCCGTACTTGCCGGACCAGAAGTGGATTTCGGTGGGCGAGCAGCCGAACACCAGCATGTCGGGGAAACGCTGGCGCATGGCGTCGAGGAAATCGGTGTAATAGGAGAAAGAGCCGATCTCGTAGTTGTTGCCGCCCTGAAAAAGCACCACGCGGCCGCCGTAGTTCCAATACGCCTCCAGCACAGGGCGGACATCCTCAAAGTTGTGCGTCCAGGCCTTTGCGCCGCCGGCTGGCGCCCAGTAGTTGCAAAAGGAACAATTCTCCCCGCAGACGTTGGAGTAGTTGAGCAGGTGGTACATCATGTACGTGCGCGGCTGGCCTTTGCCGCCCCAGAGCCCCGCCATGCGCCGGCCGGCGGCGGCCCGGAGATCCGCGCTGGCGGCGCGCTTGTAGATATGCAGCCCCTCCTCGAAGGTGAGCCAAGTCCCGTTTTCGGCCCGCTCCAGGAGCCCCAGGCTTGCGGCGTCGCTTTGCGCCGGGAAGACCGTCACGGCCGGCGCGTGCCGGCTGGCGGCAAGCGTTTGCGCAACCAGCGCAGCCGCTCCTCAATCTCCGCCTGCTCCTGATCGAGCACCTCGGAGTTGCCCTGCTTCAACGCGCCTTCCATGCGCGCCTCCCACTCGACGAACTTTTCACCCCCGGAAACCGGAACCAGCGGCGGCGCGTCGTTGATGAAGGCATTGGCGTTTTCCGGATAGGGCGCCACGGTGAAGCTGCTGTCGTGACTGGCGGGTTCATGGGGGGGGGGCGCGGCGGGAGCCGAGCCGTCAGGCTGCAGGGGCTCGATGTCCGCGAGGCCGGGCGCGCCCGTGGGTCGGGACGGGCCCTGATCCTTCCCTTGAGACCGGGCGGTTTCTCTCCGCTCCCGCGCGGCGTTGGTTTCCTCCCCCGTGAGCGATCCGGAGCGATAAACCTCCACTCCAGTGGCCGTGATGCGCCACTCCACCTTGATGCCCTTTTCCCCGTAGTAGTCGCGGATGGCCACCAGCAGGGTGGACAAGGTGATGCGGTCGTTGTAAGCGCGGGTGACGCGGTCGTCCGGCGGCACGGGAAGCATGATGGGAACCCCGATTTGCCGCTCGGCTTCGCGGACGATGGCGGCAAAGCTCAGTTGGCCGCGCAAGACCACGGCGCGCAGGGCGAAGTTATCTTCCCCCCTGGCGCGCGTGACCGTCGCCGCCAACAGGAAGAATATGAGGCTGGCAAATTTCAAATTTTTCTGAGATGGAAGCAATGGCGCGCCCGGCTGCCCGCCAGGGCTTTTTCCTGGTAGAGTGTAGGGCTCAAGTCAGCGAATAAAGCCTCAGCCGACTCGCAAAGGTCATAACCTTCGAGCCCGCGCAGCAGCCCGAGGATATGGTTCGCGTAATCATCATCATCCGTCTGGATGAAAATTTCCGCCACCGGAGCCAGGAGAGGTTCCAGGGTGTCGAAAAAAAAGCGGCAAAGGAGGCGGCGGCGCAAATGGCGCTTCTTAAACCAGGGGTCGGGGTAGTTCAGATAGACGCGATTCAGTGACCCGGCTGGAAGCAGCGGCGCGCAGTGGAAAAAGGATCCGAAAAAGAACCGCACCCGCCCGGTCAGTTGCCCGCGACTCGCGCGGCTCAGGAGTTTCCCGATCACCCGTTGGGCGCACTGGTAGTCGGGGTCCACCCCCAGATAGCGGATCTCGGGGTGTTTTTCCGCCTCGGCCAGCAGGAAGCGGCCCAATCCAGAACCGATGTCGAGGTAAAGCGGAAGCCGCGCGTCTTCCTGGAGCCAGCCCGGGGTGAAAAACCAGGATCCTCCCTTGAGCCTTTCCTGGCGGGCGGCGGGCGGCAGGCGCACGCTCAGGTGATAGCGGCGCGCTCCCGACTCATCCTCTTCGGACCCCACCGGCGCTTCCCCCACGGCCGGCGCTGCCTTCATCTGGCCTCTATTTGCTCGTCCACGGAATGGCTGGATCGGGTGGCATAGTAGCAGACGGCCATTCCCAGGCCCAGGCAGAACAGGCTCATGAGGATTTTGAGCAACAGGTTTTCGCGCATCAGGTACAGCATCATCGAGCAGTAGCGCGCGCGCCAGAAATTGAAGCGCTCCTTGCCGGGATCCGAATAAGGGCCGCCGCTCATGCCCTTATTGTGCCCGCCAGCGCGGATTTTCAAAAGGCGGGCCACATGTCTTGACCCTTGACGCTAGGAGCGGCTGGAGAGATTCATCCTCCCTGGGGGGGCTAGCTCAGTTGGTTAGAGCGCCTGCCTTACACGCAGGAGGCCGTCGGTTCGAACCCGACGCCCCCCACTACAGGATCGAGATTTTTATTTGTAACTGCTCAGGCTGATAAGTTCGGCCGGTCCAGTATGCAAAAATTTCAAAGAGATTTTGAATCTGGAACTCAGGAAAATACGGGGGGAGGCCTCGTCTCGCCGCGTTCTTGTGAAGCCTGCGCTCTAAATTTTTTTCAATTTCCCTTTCCTGAGTTCCTGAATTCCAGATAAAATATTTTTCAGCCCATATTCTCGCCGCGGCCAGCGACGTACAGGCGGTACCATTCCTCGCGGCTCAGTTCGATTTCCGCCGCCCCGCAGATGTCCTTAATGCGTTCGGGGTTCATGCTGCCGATGATGGGCTGGATGCCCGCCGGGTGGCGCAGCACCCAGGCGAGCGCGAGCGCTTCGCGGGAAACGCCGCGGGTGGACGCTATTTCCCGCAGCACTTTGCCGAGCGCCACGGCTCGGGGCCCGTGAACTTCGCGCGCGCGGTCATCTCCGAGCACGTGGCCGCGCGCCAGGGGCGACCAGGCCTGGAGGGCCATCCCGTGCAAGCGCGCGTCTTCCAGGGTGCCGGCGGCTCCGGGGGGAACGGGCGCAATCTTGGTGCCGGGAATCTGGCCGTCCAAGAGACCCGTGGCGAGCAGGCTTAGCTCAATCTGGTTGACGATGAGCGGCTGACGAACCGTGTCGCGCAGGAGCGCCGTCTGGGCCGGCGTGTGGTTGCTGAGCCCGAAGAAGCGCACCTGGCCCCTGCTCGAAAGCGCGTCGAAGGCCTCGGCCACTTCCTGCGGCTCCATGAGCAGGTCGGGGCGGTGCAGCAACAGGACATCGAGGCGTTCCACGCCGAGGCGGCGCAAACTGCCTTCCACCGTGGTCAGGATGTGCTGCCGGCTGAAATCCATGCGGACGGGAGCCGACGGGTCGCTGTCCCCGGCGGCGCGAATGCCGCACTTGCTCTGGAGGGTGATGCGCTCTCGCAGCCCGGGATGATCGGCCAGGAAGCGGCCAAAGATCGTCTCGCTCTTGCCGTAGGTGTAGATGTCCGCGTGATCGAAGAAGTTGATGCCAGCCTCCAAGGCGGCCTCCAAGGCTTTGGCCGCGCGCTGGTAGTGCTCCTCAAGGATGGGCGTTGGATCCCAATTGGCGCCTAAATCCCCGCAGCCATAGGCGACACGCGACACTGCGATTCCGCATTTCCAATTCCAGGACTTCATCGGGCGACTCCTCTCTCGTCAGGTACGCCAAGCCACGCCTTTTTTATTGCCTTGACTGAAAAATCTATTGCGCCCTGGCAAAGAATTTTAGTTTTTTGAGTTTCCTCCGCGCGCTCCGCGTCTCCGCGTGCAAGGAAATCTCTACGTTCAGCGATGGTGTGAAAAATGAAAAAGACGGGGATTTATTCACGCGGAGAACGCGGAGAGGTAAGCTGCTGGCGACGACCTTTTTGGTTCCGGCGACCGGATTAGCTTTTCAGATTTTTCGGCTGGAAACCCAGCGGGAAAACATCGCCTCATGAGGCCTTGGCGTTATCCACCCGGGCGTGCATGATGCTCGTCGCCGTGCGCAGGATATGCGAGAAGCGGACGCGGAACAAATTGCAATGTTTTTCGATATCCCTGGACTGCCCCTCCTTGAGCAGCTCGGCGGCGATGCTTTTGCCGATATTTTTGTAACTCGCGTTGAAAGCCAGACCCATGTACTTGATTTCCTTGGGGTTGCCGCGCGCCAGCACCTGGCAGATTTCCTGGTTGAGGTAATCAAGCCTGCGCTGAATAAAAGGAGGACTCTGCTCGAGCTCCTTGTTCTCGATGGTCATCAAGCGCTCAAGTTGCTTCAGGGTATTGCGGCAGCGGTGCAGCATCTTGTTGAGCCGGATGCGAAACTGGTCCTCGATAGCCACCTTGGTCTCGAAAACCGACTCGATGAGCACCGCCAGGTCATTCAGCACGTAGTGGAAAAAAGGGCTCACGGGAGCGCGTTCCTTGACGCAGAAATCCACGCGATCCGAGATGCCCTCATAGGTGTCCATCTGGCGGTGCAGATCCTTCTTGAACCATTCATAGTGCTGGTTGAAGCCGATATTCTGCGCTGGCGCGGAACTGGGCTCCGCGAGAGCTTCCACGCACATCAGCTCGTAATCGCGCCAGGCCCCGAGGTTGCGGCGCGCCTCCTGGATCTTGTTTTGGGCGAACTTGGCAACGCGGCCAGCCTGCACGATGATGGCGCGCACGAACTTGTCCTTCTGAGTCCGCAAGGTGGAAATAAGGTTGTTGAGTTCCGCGAGAGGAAAGTTGGGGAACCGGATGCCCTCGATCAGGATGTCGAGGGCGCGACGCGCCTGGTCCGCCTTTTCCATGATCTTCTCGGTCACGCCTGACGACACCACCTCCGCGAGGATCTTCGCGTAGGTCCCGACGGTCTGGGGCGTATGGCGCTGGATGGTGTCCTTGAGTTCGAGGACCTCACGGCTGATGGAGCTCAACAACATGATGAGTCGGCCCGCCTCGGCCGAATCACTGGTGGCCGTTGACGCATGCGCGAAATAACCGGCGATATGGCGATACTCGGTGGGAAAGTACCCATCCTTGGCTTCGCGCTGCGCCTCCATGTTGTCGTGAAAGCGCGAAAGCCGCTTCAACTGGTCCTCGCTGAGCCGCGCCATGCCCTGGGCGAAAGCCAGGATGGGGAGCGTGCGGTCGGGGTTGAGCACGGGCTGCACACTTGAGGCTAGATTGAGGAACCCCTGATCTCTCAGGCACTCGATGAGGTCAGCGAGGAACCCGGCTTTGCCATCGCTCGGGGCAAAGTAGGCGACGTTCACCGAGTTGCCGGTCGCCGACTTGCGGATGCCGGAAACCTTCTCCTTGAACTCCTTGACGAACTCCATGGCCACGAGTTCAAGGAGAGAGGGCTGGCTGGCGTAAGCTAGTACCATGGGGTCTCCTGTTGGCATGGGAGGCAATTTATCACTTCCGTGAAATTAGTCAAGATATTTTTTAAAAATATTTTTTGGGTCCCGCTCGCGGCGCGCGCTTTAATTTTTGCTGCATTTCTCACGAAACATATTCTAATTCACATTAGTGATGGTCAATAAATAAATTTTGATTTAAAGAGGGATCACACCCCTTGCTGTTTTTTAACATATAAATATTTAATTTATAATATTTTATAAATAATCATCAAATCTCGAATCCCTGCCTCAGTGAGACAGCCCCTCCCGCACCTCAGTGCATGCCCCCATCAACACTCAAGACCTGGCCGGTGATGTAAGAAGCATCATCGGCAAGCAGGAAGCGCACCACCCCGGCGATATCCTGCGGTTGTCCCAAGCGTCCCAGGGGGATCTGTTTGAGCACGTCCTCCTTGGCGAGTCCCTGGGTCATCTCGGTTTCGATGAAGCCCGGGGCGATGCAGTTCACCAGCACGTTGCGCCGCGCCACCTCGCGCGCCAGGGCCTTGGTGGCGCCGATGAGCCCCGCCTTGGCCGAAGCGTAATTGACCTGCCCGGCATTGCCCGAGAGCCCGATGACCGAGCCGATGTTGACGATGCGCCCTTCCTTCTTCTTCATCATGGCCGCCACCACCAGCTTGCTCACGTTGAAAAAGCCCTTGAGCGTCGTATCCAGCACCGCCTGCCATTGATCTTCGCCCATGCGGATGAACACGCCGTCCTTGGCGATACCGGCGTTGTTAACGAGGCCCCAGGGCGCCTCCTGGCTCAGCAAGGGCTCCAGCAGGGCGCGGGAGGCCGCGCCGTCGCGCACGTCGAAGCGCAGCAGCTCGCAGCGCGCCCCCAGGGCTTCAGCCTGCTCGCGGGTGCGGCCCGCCTCTTCGGCGTTGGACTGGTAGGTGAGCCACAGGTCGTAGCCCGCGCGCGCCAGATCGAGGGCGATGGCGCGACCAATCCCGCGTGAGGCTCCCGTGATGAGGACGATTTTCTTCATGGTTTCTCCAACAGCGACTCACACTCCCCGATGAGCTCCTCCATGCGGGACAGCACCGCGGCGACGGGATGCGGGGACAGCATGTCCACGCCGGCGCCGCGCAGGGTCGGCACGGGATCCCTGGAGCAGCCGGACCCCAGGAACCCGAGGTACGCCGCGCGCTCCGCGTCCCCGCCCGCCAGCACGCGGCGCGCCAAAGCAAAGGCGGCGGCTATCCCCGTGGCGTACTGATAAACATAAAAGTTGTAGTAGAAGTGCGGGATGCGCGACCATTCGGCCAGGATGAGGGGATGCTTCGCGACCTCAGACCCGAAATAGCGGTCGAGGATGCGCCCGTAGAGTTCCTGGAGCGAAGCGGCGGTGAGGGGCCGGCCCTCCTCGACCTCGCGGTGCATGGCGAGTTCGAACTCGGCGAACATGGTCTGGCGGAAAAAAGTGGTGCGCAACTGCTCCAGTTCGTAATTGGCGAGGACCAGGCGCTCCGCGCGCGTGCGCGCGGCGGCCCGGAGCCGCTGCAGCATCAACTGCTCGTTGAAGATGCTGGCCACCTCGGCGAGGAAAATGGGATATTCGCTGTTCCAATAAGGCTGAAAACGGCGGCTCAAAAGCGAATGCATGGAGTGCCCCATCTCGTGGGCCAGGGTGAGCACCCCGTGCAGGGTGCCGTCAAAGTTCATGAGGATGTAGGGTTCCGAACGGTAGCAGCCCGAGCTGTAGGCCCCGCCGCGTTTGCCGTTGTTCTCGAACCAGTCCACCCATCCACTTTTAAGCCCCCGCTCCACTTCGCTCACGTATTCGCCGCCCAAGGGCTGCAGCGCTTCCAGCAACAGCTTCTGGGCCTCCTCCACGCCGTAGGTCTTGCCGGGGTCTCCGGCCATGGGCACGTAGAGATCGTAGAACCGCAGCTCCCCCAGGCCCAAGGCCTTGCGGCGCAGCTTGAGATACTTGTGATGCACGGACATCCCGGCGTGCACGGCCTCCAGCAGGCGGTGATAGACCTCGGCCTCGATGAAGTTGGGCTTGAGCGCGGCTTCGAGAGCCGAGCCATAGCCGCGCACGCGCGCGAAGATCGTATGTTTTTTCACGGTACTGCCCAGCGCGCCGGCCAGCAGGTTCGGCCAGGCGGCGAAACCCCCGAGGATCCCCTCAAAAGCCTGACGGCGCACCTCGCGCTCGGGGTGGATGAGGTAGCGGTAAAACGCGCCCTGGGTGAGCGGGAGGGTCGCGCCCGACGCGTCGGCAATGTCGGGGAACTTGAGATCGGAGTCGGCGAAAGCGCGGAAGGCGTCTCCGGAGGCCGCCAGGACCGGAGAGAGTTCGGCGATAAGCCGCTCTTCCTCATGGCCCAGGACGTGCGGCCTCAAAAGCTGGAGTCTTTCGAGGAGGACCCGATAGGGAGCCAGTTCCGGCGACTCCACGTAGGCCTTGAAACTTTTTTCCTCCAGCGCCATGAGTTCGGGCTCGGCGAAAGCCCGCAGCGCGGCGAAGCGCGCCCAGAGATCGCGCGCGCGCTGGTGCGCGGCGCGCGGGCCGGGCAGCGTCGTATCCTCGTCGTGACGCAGGTGGGCATAGGTGGCGACGAGTTCGAGATCGGCCGCGATCCGGTGCTCGAGCTCAAAAAATTCCCGCAGCCTTCCGGGCCCGCGATCCAGGGTGCCGGCAAAGGTACTCAAGCCCGGCAGCTCCCGGTCAACGCGAAGCAGCTCCGCTTCGAAATCCTCCTCCCGCGCGTAAATCGCTTCGAGCCGCCAGCGGCTTGAAGCGGGGATGGAGCTGCGCGGCGGCGCGCTCACGCGCCGTAGCGATAGCGGTTCCTGAGTCCCTGGCGCGGCCCGATGCGCACCACCCCGGTGCCCGGATTGGCGCAGAGATATTCGAGCAGCTTGAAGGCCGTCTCCGTATCCCCGGGCCGACCCGCTGCCGCCGCCACCTGCTTCGCCGTCATTTCCCCGCCTTGCGCGAGGGCTTCCTTGAGGCTGTGCAGGAAGGCCAGGGCGTCCCCGGCCGCTTTTTTGCCGGCCTCGACCCCGGGCTGATGGTAGGCATTGATGCCCACGAAACTCGCGTAATAGCCCACGGCGCGCTCGAACAGCGCGATGAGCCGTCCCAGCGTGCGCTCGTTCACCTCGTCCAAGGTCACGGTGATGCTGCTGCGCCCCGAATCGTGGAGCGCGCGGCGCGTGCCGAGGTAGAAGCCTTCGAGGAAGTCGCCGCACACGGCCCCGGGCTCCACTTCCACGGAGGGACGCGAACGCGATTTCTTGACTTCGATGAAAACCACGAAGAAGTTATGGACGCCGTCGCGCAATTGCTGCACATAGGCGTGCTGGTCGGTGCTGCCCTTGTTGCCGTAAACGGCGATGCCTTGATGGACGACGCGCCCATGCAGATCGAGCTCCTTGCCCAGCGACTCCATCACGAGCTGCTGCAAATAGCGGCTGAACAATTCGAGCCGATCCTTGTAAGGCAGAATAACCATATCCTTTTCCCCGCGCCCATGCCCTGCTTTGTGCCACATGGCGGCCAACAATCCCGCGGGATTCTTGGCGAGTTTCGCAGCGCGCGTCCACTCGTCCATTTCGCGCGCGCCGTCGAGGAAGGCCACCGTGTCGTAGCCGGCCAGTGCCATGGGCAACAGCCCCACCGCGCTCATCACCGAGGTCCTGCCCCCCACCCAATCCCACATGGGAAAGGTGGCGAGCCATTTTTCGCGCACCGCCAGATCCTTGAGTTCGCCGCTCTCCCCCGTCACCGCCACGGCATGGCGGG
>JAHFOS010000243.1 GCA_023261545.1 bacterium | reverse complement strand
CGACCGAGCGGCTCTACGTGCGCCTGCACGCCTCGGGCCGCTACGGCAAGCCTGACCCGCGCGCGCACACCATGTGCTTCTCGCCCACGGCCTCGCGCAAAAGCCACGCCGGCACACGCATTGATAAACCGAGCGACTACGTCCTCGGCATCCTGGTGGAGGGGGACGCGCATGTCGTGGTGGATGGCTTCACCTTCGAAACCCCCGGCATCGCCGGAGTTTACAGCACCGGCCACCACGTGACGGTACGCAATTCGTGGTTCTTCGGCTGCCGCGCGGGGGTGGCCGGCAAGCCCGAGTCCTTGGACTATTCCACCACCACCAATAACGTCACCGTTGAATACTGCGATTACACTCAACAACCCGCTTTCTCCGACATGGCGGACACGCTGCGCGAGGCCGCCGCCGATCCCGCCTTCAAGGTGAAAAAGGGGGAATTCTTCTGGTGGCAGCGCAAGGGTTCTTCCTCCAGGACCTGGGGCCTGCACTCCTCCGAGACTTATGAGGTGGGACTTTTGAGTTTCGCAGGCAAGGACTGGGAGGTGCAGCACTGCCGCATGTACGACAGCTTCGAGGGCATTTCCTACGTTGGAGCCGGTTTCAGCGATGGGCTGCATATCCACCACTGCATCTTCGAAAGATGTGTGGACAACGCCATAGAGACCGAGAACTACGCCAGGAACATGAATTTCCACGACAACTATATCGTGGACGTCTTCGAGCCCTTGTCCTGGCAGCCCCTGGGCGGCACCCCCTGGCCGGGGCCGATTTATATGCACCACAACGTCATCACCATGACCGAGGGGAACGCCGGACTGTGGGACAAGTTCTGGCCGGACCACAGTTGGCTCAAGGCGGGGGCCGATCCCAAGAACTGGGCCGAGCACAACAAGCACATGGCGAGTGTGCCCAAGGACGCCCCCGCCGAGCCGCCGCTGCCGGGTTTCCTGCTCTACAACAACACCGTGTATTTTCCCGCTGGAGGTTTCCTCACCACCCTGGGCCAGAACCGCGAGTACAAGAACTTCAGGATCTTCAACAACATCATGGTCTGCCGCGAACTCAACACCAAGACCCCCGCCTACAAAGCCCCGGCGATGGCCTTCGCCGCCAACCTCTACGCGCCCCCGGCGGGGCACCCCAAGGCCACGGCGGCTGAAACCCTGGCCGGCACGGGCGGCAAAGTGCTCGACGACATGGCCGCCCTCGGCTTGGCGCCTGGATTTCCCGTCTCCGCCTTCACTCTCACCGCGGCCAGCCCCGCACACGGGGCCGGCCTGGACTGCAAAGACGCTCCCGGTTGCGGCAAAGACATTGGCGCCGTCCCCTTCGGGGCGGAGTGGAAACCCCCGGTGACAGGACCTCAGGCGCGTTGAAATGCAAAGACGGAATTTGAAGCTGGAACTCAGGAAAACAAGAGGAATTTCGCCTGAGCAACCCATACCAGATTTTTTCAACTTCTCCTTCCTGAGTTCCTGAGTTCCAGATTAAAAGATATGGCTCATCCGAATAATGCGTACTTTTCTGGGATTTTTAACACGGGCACACGGTCGAGTAAGTCTGAAACCAAAGCGATCTGCCGGGGGGATTTTCCACAGATTGCACAGATTAACACTGATAATAATCAATCCGGGCCATCCTTTTTAATCGGTACAAATCTGTGTAATCTGTGGATACTCCCGAGTTGAGAACGCAGAGAGCCGAGAACAAATGAGGGGCACCCTGCCAGAGGTACGCATTCTTCGGATGAGCCAAAATTCGGCGGACTATTGCCACATTTTATGGACAACCAAGCCATGATGCCAAGAATTTTAATTTTCATGACCGCGGCGCTCCTGTTTTCCGGCGGCTCCTTGCTGGCGGACAACCTCATCAAGAACGGGGATTTCGCCGCCATCGCGCCGGAGGGCCTTCCGGAAGTGTGGAAAGTATCGGATTTCGTGCAGACCACGACGGTGGACGTCAGGGACAAGCCCGCGGGCGTGGCCCGCAGCCTGCGGGTGGACATCGAGCGGGAGTTCGAGACTCACGGCCAAATCGTGCAGAGTTTTTCCGATTTGAAGCAGGAAACCACCTACCTGCTGGAAGGCTGGATCAAGAGTTCTGTGCCGGGGATTGGCTACTTGCAGATCAAACTCTACTCAAAGACCCCCAAGGCTGAACTCATGAAGATCAATGTTCCCAAGGAAAAGAGCACGGGAGAGTGGCGCAAGGTCAGCCAGGAATTTTCAACGCTCAAGGCCGACAATGTGAACGTTTTCCTGCGTTTCCACCAGGATAAAGACGCCGTGGACCAGAAGGTCTGGTTCGCGGATATCCGGCTCAGCGAAAAAACCGCGGCGCCGTGAGTTCCACCATGCAACACCTGAGCACTCTTCCCGTGGCGCACGGCCTTGGGGGTTCAGCGCAGCCCCTAAGAGCTTGTTTAAAAATACGAATTCTTTCACCACAGAGAACACAGCGGGCACAGAGAGCTCACCGCGTAATGCTAGGCCTGAGCGTAGGCCTCCGACATAATTTTGAATTTTCAATGGATTTTTCCCCTTATTCTTGTCCGTTCTCTGTGTTCTCTGTGCCCTCTGTGGTAAAATATTCTTTTAAAAAACTAAAATGGTGACACTAAATATACATTTTAAACAGGCTCCAAGAGCCTCGTCTGTGTTCACGCTTGTCGAGATGCTGGTGGTCATCGCCATCCTGCTGATCCTGATGTCCCTGCTCCTCCCGAGTTTGCGGAAGTCCCTGCATCGCGCCAGGTTTGCGGTCTGCGCCAGCCAGCAGCATCAGATCTCCGCGGCCCTGGACACCTACTTGAAAGACTATTTCCAATTCCCCCCGGGCAACGTCGGCACCCAGGTGCTACGCTTCAGGTCGAACACGGCTTACTGCGACTTGCTGGGTTTTCCCTTCGACCAACCCCAGTCCAGCATGAGCATCTTCTGGGAGCAGCGCCTGGCCTGCTACCTGGACTCCACGGTCGAGCAACCCATCGCCTTCTGGGGAACGATGGGCAAAAGGACCAACGGACCTTTTCGCTGTCCGGAGCAGGTGCTTTCCCACCACGAGGAAAACGGGTTCACCCCCGCCCCCAACCCCGGCAGCACCTATTACGCCTGGCAATTCTGGTCCTACGGCGCGAACTATTACCTGGTGGGCGATCACGAGGCCGATAGTCTGGATTCTCCGCCGCGCCGGGCACTTTTGGAGTCCGAGGTGACGGAGCCAGCACAAACCATGTTCGCCACGGACGGGCGGCTGCCCCAGGGTATCGGCAAAGGTTCCGACAACCCGCGCATCAATATCGTGAGTGGCAGCCACGGTGACGTGTCGCCGCGCCATTCGGAGGCGGGGACCGGAGATTTCGCCAACGTCGTCTTCGTGGATGGCCACGTCCAACCGCTGCTGATCCCGCCCGGGGCGGATCGCATCCCGGAATACGAAAACATGTCGCACCCTCCCGGCCCGGACTCCGATCTGCTGTTGACGGATCGCTTCCGTTCCACGCTGCCCTGATGGGGAAATCCGGGGGGTCCTGTTCTAGTGCGGCCGGTGGCGTTGATCCTCCATCTGGAAATACCGTGAATTGCTGGTAAAATGCAGCGGCGCTACCTGGAGCACTGTCATTGCGTGAACCGTAGGCATTTAGTTCCGGCGAGCCATGGGTGCCGCAGTCTGCTCCTGGCCGCGGGATGGGGTCTGTGGCTGTCGCTGGCGGCTTGCGCCGATATCCTCAGCAGTGCGAACATTTTCTTCGACGCCAACAGCGACAACCAGCGCGAGGTCGGCATGACCACCACCGGCCTCGGCATCGGCACCACGGCGCCCTCCACCAACCTGCACGTCCTCGGCAACGCCTACGTGACGGCCAACGTGGGCCTGGGCACCTCCAGCCCCAAGTCCTCGCTGGAGGTGAGCGGGACCTGGGGATTCGGAGCCCAGAGCGTGAGTTCCAACACCACCCTCGCGGACAACACCGTAGTGCTGGCCGACACCTCCAGCGCCAACATCCTGCTGACCTTGCCTTACGCGGGCAACGTCAGCGGGCGCACCTACACGATCAAGAAGCTTTCCAACAGCAACTCGCTCTTCGTGGTGGCGAGCGGGGGGAACTCCATTGACGACCGCGGGGTTTATACCCTGGGCACGGGTGGAAATACCTATCCCTATCTCCAAGTGCTGAGCAACGGCCAGCAGTGGTACACGGTGGCCCAATCCGTCTCGGGGGTCGGCGAAGTGGGGAGCGACAATCTCGTCGCATGGTGGAAGCTGGATGAGACCAGCGGCACGACGGCGGATGATTCGGGGACCAACAACCTCGATGCGACGTATAAGAACCTGGCCGCGGGCAATGTGGGACAAAGCGGAAAGATCGCCAAGGCCGCCAACCTGGACGGCACCAATGACTATTTGTACGTTCTCGACAACACCAAGCTGAACCTCACCCAGCAGTTCACGCTTTCAGCGTGGATGTACCATCGGGCGGTGCCCACCGGTGGGGCCACCGAACTCATCCGCCGCGACGGCAACGAGGCCTACAACCTCCAGATATCCTCTGGCACCAATACAATTCGGGTGGATTTCAAGGATGCCGGTGGCACCGTCCGCTACGGCACGTTACAAGGCTACTCCCTCGGTGCTTGGCACCACGTGGTCGGCACCTACGATGGCCTGAAGCTGAAGCTCTACATTGACGGCGCACTGAAGCAGAGCGACACCTTCAGCGGCTGTACCATCGTTACGGGCAGCGGCTGCGCGTTCCTGGGCGTGGACGACCAGGTCGCCGGCCGCTACTTCGACGGCCTGCTGGACGACGCGCGCATCTACAACCGCGCCCTCACCAACGAAGAAGTCAACGCCCTGTACAGGCTGGGGCAGTAA
>JAHFOS010000003.1:58288-76742 GCA_023261545.1 bacterium | reverse complement strand
GGGGCGTTCCAGGTATTTGGCCGCTTCCTGAACGGCGAGCCGGCCCGCGATTTCGCTCATGGGAACAAGACAAGGCAGCGAGCCGTCCTCGGCCTGGATGGTCTCGTAGGCCACGCCATGCACACCGGCCTTCATCAGCGCTTGCGTCAACCCAGGATTGGCGGCGAGATGCAGGTAGGTGAAGAGGATTTGCCCAGGACGGAAGAGGTCGTGCTCCTCGGGCAGCGGCTCCTTGACCTTGACGATCATCTCGGCTCCGGCGAAAACACGGCGCGGGTCCTGTTCGAGCACGGCCCCGGCGGCGGCGTAGTCCGCATCCGTGAATCCCGCGCCCTCTCCGGCTCTGGTCTGGACCACCACCTCGTGGCCGGCCTTGCGGTAGGCCTTAACGCAGGCGGGGGTAAGCCCCACCCGGTATTCGTGTTTCTTGATCTCTTTTGGGACACCGATTTTCATGATATTCCCTCTTATTTTTAATATTATAACTAAAATCGTAAATTTCAAGACATAATTTTACGAATTATTAATATTTTAAGGTTTAAATCTGGGGACCTTGCAAAAAACAAGACCGACGCCCCCTCTCCAGAGGGGGCGGGCTGGGTGCGTGGACAGCGCCGCGCGCGTCTATTGCGTCACGTTTTTCGGGCTGACGATGCACAGCCTGTGACGGCCGGCGCGGCTTCGCCTCACGGCAATGTGATCTCGACCTCGCTGGAGGATTCGTCGGCAAGGGTGAACTCGGCGGATTCGGCCTCGCGCTCGCCCGCGGCGTTTTTCAGCACCACCGCGCGCCAGGGGCCGGGTACGATAGACTCGAAAATGGCGAGGCCTTGCTTGTCACTCAAGACGTGGGGAGGCGAAAACCGCGCCGCCAGCGCGCCGGGCACGCTGGCGGCTGGGACCAGCCCCGTGTTGCGGCCTGCGTTGCGCTCGCCGCGCAACCGCACGCGCACCGTGCCGCCTTTGAGCAGGGTGAGGGTAGCGTCGCCGTCGCAGGGGACCACGAATGGGGCGTAGCCTGGAGCGCGCACTTCCAGCAGGAAGGGGCCGCGCGGGACTCCAGTCAGCAAAACGTGGCCGTCCTGGAATTCGGAGTTCCCGATGATATGGCTGTCCATGTAATGCCCCGCGGTGTCGTAAAAATAAAGCCCTATTCCCATCGGACTTTTCCCTTGGCGGTCGCGCAAGACAAGCATCACTTTCCGGCCTTCCTCCACTGAGAGGGGACCCAGATCCAAGACCTGTTCCACCTTCAGCTCCAGATCGCTTTGCAAAGTCGTGGCCCACGAGGAGGAAGTCTCGTCAGCATCCAACAAGAGGTCGTAGCGGCCGGGTTCAAGCCCCGTCATTTCCAAATGCCCTTCATGAATGGGTGATTTCGCCACGGCCGCGAAATCTAAATAAATGTTTGGCGGCGTGCCTACGGCTCCGGCGGCCATCATATAGGCCGTACCCTGGGGCAGGGGTAGCCCGCCCGGGGCCAGCACCGTGGCGCGAATACGACCGCCGGGCCGAGTCACTTTAAGTTCTCTTTTTTCACCGGGAGCCAAGGTCACAGAAATCGTGTAGGAGACTTTCTCTTTTTCGACTTCCAGGTGATACGCGCCGGGTTGCAAGTCGCGAAACTCGCTGGTAGGGCCCTTGGAATCCGGCTCGATACTATGGCCCGAGGCCAGCGCCTTCAACGTGGCTGACGGGTAGGGCATGGGGCCGTCGAAGAGGCAGCGCAGCAAGGCCATGTCGGGGATGTCCCGACATTCCAAACCCAGGATCTTTTCCTCCCCGGAGGCTAGTGAAATTTCGGCGAGATCCTGCCCCAGGTCGGACCCGGGAGGTGCAAAGCTAACTCGGTAGGTACCGGAGGGAATCCCTGTCGCGCTATAGCTGCCATCCGTGTCTGACGGGAACTCCAATTCTTGCTTCTCTTCTGGGTCTGTCGTGGCTGGGGTAGCCGGTTTTAGAATGATTTTCCCGCCTTGAATCGGCTCGCCGCGCTGGGAACGCACAACGCCTCTAAGCGTGGCGCCGCGCTCCAACTCCACACGCAGCGGAGCCAGGGATTCCCCCGCCTTCACGGTGAAGCGCAGGGATTTTTTTACGTGGTGTTCCCCGCGAATTTCCAGGGTGTATTCGCGCGCCGATAGGCCCGAGAAAACGACCTTACCGTCGGTATCGGATTTTAAATATTCGCTGGAAGTGTCCTTGCTGTTCAGGAAAACCGAAAGCTCTGCCAGCGGTGCCCCTCCTGGTGTTTCTCTGATATCCAGCACCAGTTTCCGTTCGGGTTGGAGCTTGATGGCCATCTCCTCACCTCCGTACTTGGCGGGTTCGAATTCCAAGGATTGCCCTGGGCTGTAGCCGGGAGCTTCGGCCACGATGGCGAGGCGCTGGTATGGCCGATGCACGGGGTCAAGGACGAAACTGAAACTCCCCGGAATTTCGGCGCCATTTTTGGTGCTCGTGAGAATCTGCGCAACTTCCCTATTCGAGTCGGATCCAACGATTCGGAGCCTAAAGTGACGCACGGGTTCCCCGGCGGGGCCCTGAACCTGGCCCCGGAGCATAAGTTTTTTCTCCAGCCTCAGGGTGATGCCGCTACGGCCGGGCTTGGCCAAGAGGCGCTCCCCGCTAGCGTCATACTCCGGATGGGAGGCCTCCAGATTGAAATAACCCTCCGTCAGTCCGGTCAGCCGGAAGCCCCCATCTTTGTTGCTGGTGGCCTTTGAGGTGCCCAGGATCTCCGCTTTGCCGCCGATGAATTTCGCCTCGATCACGGCGTTCTCCACGGGACGGCCCGATCCATCCACAACGACACCGCTAATGGTTCCGCCGGCTTCGAGACGCAGTTCCAGCCCCGTCAGTGCCGTTGCGCCGGTAACGGCAAAACGCCGCAAGGCTGTCCCCGCGGCCTCGCCCCGAGCTATCAAGGCGTAGTCGCCCTCACCCAAGCGCTCGAAGCGGAACTCACCTGCATTGCCGCTTGTCGTCGCCATCTCCGTCTCCTGGCCTTCGAGCCAGTTCAGATCGTAGTCGCCGTTCTCGACCTTGGCCAAGACGACGCGGAGACCCGTAGCTGGCTCGCCTTGTGCATCCAGCACTTGGCCGGACACGAAAACACCGGAAAGCATCACGACTTCGAGGTGCGTCGAGACCTCTCCCAAGGAAATTTTTTTCACTGCCGGCGCGTAGCCTGGGTGAGAAAAACTCAGCAAATAATCGTGGCCCATGCCAGCGGGCTTCACCAGGTGGCGGAAATGCCCGGTGGCGTCGGTTTTGGGTGGTTGATCGGAACCCGAAAAACACGACCCGCATAAAAATATTTTTTCTCTGACCTCGCGCTCCTCAATCTCCTCCACCCGCACACTCGCCCCCGCGATGGCCTTGCCTTCCTGGTCCCGGACGATGCCGGTGATGGCCGGCAAGGGCACCAGCGTGATTTTATGGCGGGACTCCCCATCCGAGAAATCCAGCAGGGTTTCCGCGCTATCGCGATAACCCGTGCAAGCAAGATGGAAACTTAGCAGTTCCGGCTTTTCCAGATACGAGATGAACTCTCCGGAATTTTCGTCCTCCGTCATGTATCCGTACTCCGTCCCTCGTTGGCCTCGCCAAAGAACGCTGATCATGTCTTCCATCGCGTTTCCCTGCCAACCTTCGAGGCGCACCCGCAACTTCTGGGCGGGGCGCAGCAAGACTTCGATCTCGCGTTGTTCTCCCGGAGCCAAACGGAAGGAAATCTCCGCGCTTGGCAAGAAACCTCTGGCGGAAAAACGCACCCGATAGGCGCGGGCGGCCAGGCCGCTGAAGATGAGCGCGCCATTGACCTCATCCTTTTTCCGGGTGGCGAACGCCCCAATTTCGCTTTCTTCCCGACGGCTTCCCAGCCATTCCGCGTCAAAATCTTCTGCTTTCTCTCCCCCCGTTCCGAGAACGCGGAAGCGCACCTCAGCGGCGGGTTCGAGAAAAGCGGTGAGCACGCCACCGGGTTGCCCCAAAGACAAACTGGCGGAGCTGTAGCCTTCGGTGGCCACTCTGATCAAGGTGGCCGCCAGATCGAGTCCGCCAATGGTGAACTCTCCCTGATCGTTGCTCGTTTTCTGATTTGTTCGACTTCCATACTCTCCGCTCAAGACCTCTAGTTTGAACACGCGTCCCGCCAAGGGCTTCTCGCTACGCGCATCCAGCAATCGCAGGTGGAAAATTCGTCCCGGATCCAGCGCAAGGTCTATTTTCTTTTCTTCGCCTTTTGCCAGGTGGATGTCCATGCTGTTGGGTAAAAGATAATCTTCCACTTGAACATTAAGGGATAACTCGCCAGCGGGCAGGAACTTGCGGTAGCGTCCAGCTTCCTCACTTTCGGCACTACCGAGCCTCTCGGGCTCGTTGGCGATTTTCCTCCAGAAATTGACGCTGAAATTGTGGATGGGCTCCCCGCTTTCGCGATCCGTGATTTGGCCAAAAACGACACCGCCACGTTCGAGACGGATAACACGCTCGCCTTTTTCGACCTGAAAGTTCAAGGTCGTCACAGGATAATCCGGATGCACGATACGCGCCTCGACCTGATGACCCACGGGCAATTTCAGTTCTGCAATCCCCTCAAGATTCGCCTGAGCCTCGCCCGATATCTCACTCCAGTCGGCCTCACCTATATCATCAAGAAAATGGATGACGATTTCTGTCCCCGGCAACGAATGCCCCTCTTCTCCCACAATTTTGAAGCGGCACGAACCCACGGCTCCGCTGACTTCCCCCGCCGCGTTCCCGGAAGCCTGGCCTTCCTCCGTCATGGCGGCCATTTCCGCCAGGGCGGAATCCTCCGCTGTGTTTCCGGTCTTCGCGCTCGCCGCGTCGGCGCTCTCACCCTGATGAATTTCCCGCGTCAGAGCAGCGCCGCCAGTTTTGCCGTCTTCAGAGTTTCCAGAAACCCGCTTTCCCGTGGCGGCGGCCTGTGAATGTCCGGCGCGCCCGCTCTTGTCTTTCGCTCTTTCCGACCGGCTTGGCGTCCCCTTCGTCCGCTGCGCGCTGTCGGGCGCGAAAAGCCACTGCCACGCGGTGAAACCCGCCGCAGCCACCAGAAGCAGCAGAATCCACGCGCCGCGTTTCACGGTTGCGGTCCGCGAAGTATTCTTCGTCCGAAATTCGCGCCCGTTTTCACGATGGCTTTCCCCCGATCAGCCTTTTTTCCAGGAATGGACGTGGCCGGTTCCGACCCTCACTCCGGCCATCTTCCCATAGAAGAACGCGCGGCAAGCGCGAAAAGCTCGCGTGTCGTGCGCCGACCTACTTCCAGGTCCCCGCGCTTTCAGTTCGCCTCAAGCCGATGTGCCGCGGGCTTTTGCGTCGTTTCGCGTTCTCCCGCTTCCGGCGAGCCTAATTTTCGACTCATCCGAATAATGCGTACTTTTCGAGAGTTTTCACACGGGACCATGATCTGGCAAGGCGGGAACCCCATCGCAATACCGGGGGGATTTTTCCACAGATGACACAGATTAACACGGAAAGCAATCCATCAGGGCTGGTCTTTTTATCAGTGCCCATCGGTGTAATCTGTGGATAAATCCGAGTTGAGAACACGGATCATTCAGGAAAAAACTGGGGGAGAGGACACTACCAGAGGACGCCTTCCTCGGATGAGACTACTTTCCTCTAATACTGAACCCTCAGCTTGAGCGTCCCCGTCTGCCCGCTCAGGTCAAGGCTCTCATCAGCGGGGTCGAACTTTTCATGTTTTTTCCCGTTGAGAGTCACGCCGCGCATGGCGCGGTGGCCCGGGGTGCGCAGGCGCAGGCGCAGCGCGCGGATGGGGTCGCGATCCGGGACTTGGATCGTCGCTTCGAGGGTGCTTTGGGCCAATTGCGAATGCAGCTCATAGCTCAACGGCCCGTAGAAGGTCGGCGCCTTGCTGACGCGGATGGTCTTGCCGTCGGCCAGCCAGGCTCGGGGCGTGGCTTCGGCCAGCAGCAGGTCCTGGGGCATCCCGCTTGGGTCCTGGGTTTCGCGGATCAGCAGGTAGCGCAAGGCCCAGAGGTAGGCGGCGTTGTTGGTGCTGTTGGGAGGCAGGTACGAGGTGCGGTAGTACAGGAACGGCGTGCCGTAGGCGAACTTGGGATCGCGGTTGACGCCCACGTTTTCGCCTTCGCCGGCCAGGAAGGTATCGCGGCTCATGCCGTGCGCCAGCTTGCCGTAGAAGCTCAGCGCCAGGCGATCCGCCAGGCCGTTGTCGGCCAGGAACTGCACGTAAGGCACCATATAGGCGTTGTCCATGCCCGGGGTCTCATAACCCGGCAGGCCGTTGCGCGCGGTTTCACCCACGGGGGTGGACAGATAGTTGAAGCGGATCATGCCCATCATGATGCCGCCGTGGTTGTGGAGGTAATTCAGGATGGCGCGGTTCTTCTCGGGGGGGAGGATGCCCGTGGCGAAGCCGTCCGTGGCCACCAGCAGCCAGTAAGCGCCTTCCTTGGTGGCGCACAGGGGTTCGAAGGGGCCGGGATCTCCCGTGCCGCGCAGCATCAGGGGGATATAGACGGCGCCATCGGGATAGGGGTGCTCGCCGACCGCCATTTCCTGCACCAGCGTTTTTTGCAATAAGTCAATTTTCGCGGCGAAACCGTCGGCCAGGTCCTTGCGCCCCGACTGGCGCCAGGCGCAAGCCATGTCGCGCCAGCCGCGCCAGGCCACGCACTGGTGATGGGCGTTGTAGTGCAGCGTGCTGCCGCTGATGTCCGTGCCGCCCTGCTCCTGGCGGAGCAAACCGTTGTTCTCGGCCATTTCCTGGCTGAAGGCCGCCGCGAATTTTTCATATTGGCCGTGGTTTTCGTCCAGCAGCGAGCGATCGTGGGTCAGGAAATAGTAATCCGCCGCATGCAGGAGCCGCTCCCCTTTTTCGTAGTTGGCCGAGCCGCCCTTGGCCAGGATGTTCACCCCGGCCTTGTATTCCGCGAGGAACCCGAAAAGTCCGAGCGAACGCAGCGCGTCGTGAGCTTCGGCATTGTAGATCGTCTCGTAAGCGTTGCCGATGCTGTACAGGTAGTTCATCTGCAAATTCTGGATCAGCAGGTTCTTCATGGCGTGCATCGCGTAGGGCTCGGGCACCTCGAAGGATGCGCCCTTGGCCAGCAGCGTGTTCCAGTGCTCAACGACCCGTTGGCGGGCGTCCTGGTAACTCTTGGCGTTCGCCGCGCCATCCTTGACGGGCGCCGGGTTGTTGAGCCGCATAACGTAGAGCTCGCGTTCCTGGCCGTCGGCCAGATCGAGCTTGAAGCTCAGCTCAGCGCCCTTCAAGACCGGCTCGCCGCCGCTGATGACGGCGAACACCTTGCCCTGCCCGTCCAACAGGTTGTTGCCGCTCAGGCGCAAGCCCGGTTCATCCTTGATGGCCAGGGCCGCGACCGCCGTGAAACGCAGCCGCACCTGGGCCGTCGCCGCGGCGCTGCGTCCGCGTTGGGCCGTCAGCCGGATGAAACTGACCAGCGCGGCGGTCTGCGGAATCCGCGCCGCAAAGGACTCCTGGGTGTACGCGATCCCGGCCGCATCGCTGTAGCGCGTCTGCAGGATGGGCAAATAGCCCTCCCCCAAGCGCGGCAGCGGCAAGCGCGCGAGGGCGCTGCCGTAACGCTCTTTGCCTTCAGGTCCGACAAAGATGGTCAGGCGCTTTCCGGAATGCGCCGGAGCGCCGGGCGGAATCACGGTGGGCGGGGACTCGGAGCGCCGCGAGACGATTTGACCGCCATCGGCATAGTGCAGGGCATAGTCCGTGCCGCCGGTGACGCCATCCTGCATCCCGAAGGGCAGGTAGATGACTTCGCTCTCGGAGTACCACTTGAACAGGTGCATCACGGGGGTGAGGTGGCCCGCCAGGGATTCATAGGTGGGGCCGTCGGGGAGGGCCAAGGCCTGCTCGCCCCAGAGGTCGGTCTTCGAGTTCAGGGCCGCGTCCACCGACTCGATGTACGCTGGGGCTGGTTTGAGTTTTCCGTCCTTGCTCACCACGGCGGGGGGCAGCCCGTCCAGCCAGGGAAGCGCGGCTTCCGCTGACGGCGCATCAGCTTTAAGGCCTGGGAAAGATAGGAGCACCGGAAAAACCAGCAGCATGGCGAGCCGGCATGTATAGAAATCCGGATAATTCGTGCGCGTCATGTTGCTCCGTTTTTTATATTTGTTGGCCAAGTGGCAATTCCGGCCCGGACCCCTTTGAACCCGCCGCCCGACAGGCCGCCGCAACGGCCTGTCGGGCGAGGTCTTGCGGTTTTCAGTTCGCGGCGGCAGGGGGTTCGGCGAAAGTCAGGTCCTCGGGCAGTTTGAAGAGATCGTCGGCAAGCTCGGGATTGACCTCGATATCCTTGTAGAGTTTCACCGACACGACTTTGGTGTCCGGGGTTATGGAAGTGGAGACGGACTTCACCGGCCAGCCCTTGGCCAGGGACACCCACACTGTTTGTTTCAGGGTGGTGCCGATTTCCTGCTCATAGATGGCGCAGTCCTCGCCCTCCACTTTCTCCGTCCCGATTTGTTTGCCTCCTTTGACCACCATGTCCATCAGGGCGGCCACGGCTATCTGCGATCCGGCCACGCCGGGATTGAGGATGAGCCCCGTCGCGCTGCCGTCAATGTAGCTGTAGCAGGCCTTGTCACGGTCAATGAAGGTTTGATGGACCCCGGCGACGGTCATTTCGGCCCGCGCCAGCTCCCCTTTCTTGCGGATATCGTACTCGATGAGCACCGAATTTTCATTGATGGTCTCGTCGGCAACGATGCGCAGGTGCAGCGTTGGCGCTTTGAACAGAGAAAAATTTGGGGTTACGCTCGGGGCTGGCGCAACCGGCGCGGCCGGAGCCACGGGCGGTGCCGCGGCCTCGTCGGCGCAGACCAACGTCGTTCCGACAAAAAAGCTGGCCCAGAGCAAAGGTTGAAAATAGCGGGTCATCAGCGTGTCCTCCGAATAATTGGGGTGGCTAAATCGTTTTTGCACTTTTGCTAAACCGATTTAACAATTATAGGCGCGCGCCTTGTCAAAATCAAGAGCTGTTGGAAATCGCCACGCTTTATTTTTCGTAAGCTCTTGAAATTCAAAGGCCGAACATCGGCCCCCGGTCCTAAATTCCCCAGCGCAAGGCCCGCAGATAACTGACGGCGCAGCGCACGGTGCGGGCGGCCGCGCCGCGACTCCCCAGCACCGGGGCCACCTCGGTGAGATCCGCGCCGATGATTTCCATGCGCGCTGAGATAGCGCGCAACAGGGCGCGCACCCAGGTCGGGGAAAGCCCGCCACCTTCCGGCGTGCCCGTAGCGGGGGCGAAGCGGGCATCCGTGCCGTCAATATCGTTGGTGATATAGAGTCGCCGGCACCCGAGTTTCAGGAAATGCCTTTCGATTTCCAGGGCGAAACGCCGCGGATCGCGGTGGCGCACCTGCTGGGCCCAAAACTGGCGCAGCCCGTAGGTGGTCTCCCAGTGGGATCGCTCACGGGCGCTGGCACGGATGCCGACCTGCACCCAGGCGGCGGGATTTTTGAGAAGGCGCAGCGCAGGCACGGCCCAGGTGGCGAAGCCGTGCTGCACACCGAAACGTTCTTCCAGCAGATCGGTGTGCGCGTCAATGTGCAGCACGCCAAGCCCCGCCATTTTTTCGGAGCGCGCCAGGGCCGCGAAAACAGCCCCGGTGATGGAGTGATCGCCTCCCAGCACCAGCACGCGGCGCTCGCGGGTCCCTCGCCAGATTTCCACGAGGCTTTCTTCCAGCAGGTTCAGCGGAGCGACCGGCCGGCCGGTTCGCCACTGTGTTTTCCACAACCATTTCCCCGAACGCTGCAACTGCCGCCGCGACAGCATGCCGTCCTCAAGGAGCTGAGGGATACAGGGAATGTCGCCGATATCGCGCGCGCGCCAGTACGCGTCGGCGCGATAGAGCGCGGCGCGGATGTGCAAAGGCCCGTGAGCGGCGCCGCGGCAGATGCCGCCGCCTGTGTCGGAAGGCACGCCCAGCAGCAACGGCTCCCTGGGGGGCGCCGCGAGCCGACGGGCGCGAAGCGCCGGCCAATCTTCTCGCAAACTTCTCGATTCCTTCGCTCCGAGGAGGCGGGAAGCCAAACCACGGCCACTGGTGAGGGTGAGCAAGCCCTCACCGGGAGGGCGCAACAAGTCGAGGACGCTCAGCTTCGCGTTCAGAACCGCCAGCCGAGGCGGAAAAGAAGAAAGGCCGCCCGCGGGTATCCGGGACGGCCTTTCCATGAAAGAATCCGGATGGATGCCGCGCGAGGACTAGCGGTGCCTTCCGCGCTTGTGGTGCTTCTTGTGACCCTTTTTCTTTCCCGCATGATGCGCCTTCTTGGCTTTCTTGGCCTTCTTGAGAGCGGCCTGAAGCTCCTTGGCGCGCTTTTTCGCGGCACCGAGCTCATGCGCGTGCTTTCCGATGCGGGCCTTGGCATCCCTGAGATACTTGGCGAGTTGTCCTGGACTTGGCATTGAAATCTCCAAAAAGGAGGAAGTGATGGACGTATCCTAATTCCTCGCTTTTTATTGCAAGTATCTATCTTCGTTGGATTCTTTCAAATATACTCAAAAGTTCCCGCCGCGTGTAACTGTGTTGCACACTTACAATCTACCGCCTCCTCGCTGGCAAAGCCGCGGCAGCCTCTACCGCGGCGCGGTAGGCGTTGATGGCGGCGAGCTGCCGGCTGAGGGTTTCGCCATCGGCTTTATCGGCCTCAGCTCCACCGGCTACACGCCCGAGCCATTGGAGTATGTCCGGGTTATCGCTGAAGTCCCAGGCGAAAGGCGCCATATCCTTGGCAATGGCGCGGGCCAGGACGCGGTCGCCGTCGAATAGTTTCTGCAACAAGAAGAAGGCCGGCTTCCTGACGGCGGCCTCGCGATCGCGACAGAGGCGCGCCGCCTCCAGGGCCTGGAAGATGCGCGGGTAATCCACGAGCTTGGCGAGGGCGCGCGCGCGCACGGCGGTTTCCGGGGACCTGAGCTCGTACAGGATGGCGAAGCCTTCCCCGCCATCGGAATTCGCGGCTGCGGGGGTGCTCTCGCCGGGGAGCACTTCCACCCGCCAGCCCAGCGAGCTCGCGAGCCAGCCATGATCGCGGCGCACGTGGCTGTCGGAGAAGACGACGCTCAGGCCCACCTCATGTGTCCCCGGGGCGAGCTCGCCGCCGCGGATCCTCATGGACGTCGCCCGGCCCGCAGCGCGGTCGGCGGTCCGGGGAGCGCCGTCAAGAGTCCACAGCGCCGTGAATTTTCCGAAACTGCCGCCAAAGGTCTTGACCTCGATGGCTTCGGCTTTGAAAACGAGCGCCTCCCTGTTTCCGGCGCGCAGCACAGGCGAGCCGGGACTGGCCTGGCTCACGGGAGCGATGAAGCGAAAGAAATGTTTTTCCACTTCCTCACGGCAGACGACGCAGAGCTCCTCCGCGTCGCAAGCCATGAGGCAATGTTTCTCGGGGCGCCAGATGCCATCAGGATGGGTGAAGCCGCCCTCGGGATTCTCCACTTTGTGTCCGGACGGCAGGGTGTTCATCTGATAGGGTCCCTTCCAGACCTTGGGCACCCAGTAGTGCCATGCGGATCGCCGCGGGTCGGGCTCAAAGCCCACGTTGACGTAACCCTTGGCTTTTTCCAGGGGGATCTGGCGCTGCTCATCGGCATATTCGTCGGCCAACCCCGCGAAGGCGTGACCCACCTCGTGAACGAAGGTCTGCCCCATGTCGAGCCCGTTCTCCAAGGTGACGATGCGCCCAAAGGCGGCGGAACGCGCCTGCTTGACGTTGCAGAGCACGATGACGAGGTCATCCGCGGGGGCGAGCTCCCCGTATTCCTCGGCCTTATCGTAGTCGCAGGTCAGCATTTTGCCGTTTTCGACGGACGCGGAAACGCGCGCCTTCTCGCAGCCGCCGGGGTCATCCACGGCCACCAGGTGGAAATTGATATACTCCGCGTAACTGCGGAAGGGATCCGCGGCGAGCAACGCCTTGATGATCTTTCCGGCCGCCGACCGCACGAGCACGGACTGCTGGCGCGCAAAACCCGAGGAGACGATGGCGATATCGAGTCTTTCGGCGGAATTCCCCGAGCGCACCAGGGTGGAAACGTCATAAACTCCGTAATCTTCGTAAAGCCGCGCCTTGTTCTGGGCCGGGGATGACTTGACCACGGCCGGGGTTGGGGGTGCGGCGGCGTCACCCGCGCGCGCAAGCCCTCCGATCACGGCCAGCAGCAAGATGAGGGTCCGCTCCCCCGGGGGTTCGGCGCGGCTCGTCGGAAAATCCTAACGGATGACCCTGGGGTCCTCGATGCGCGGCTCCTGGCCGCGCAGCACGCTGTTGCCCTCGAAAAGCCGGCTCTGGTCGAGGGGCTGGGGTTCGCTCCAGTCCTGCGCGCGCATTTGTCCGCTCTGACCGTAAGCGGCGAGCGCGTTGCCGTAGCACGCGGCCTCCACGTGGGCCGCGGGCAGGCCGCGCTCCAGCATCAGGGTCGCGGTCTTGGGCACTGCAAGCGGGTCGCTCACCCCCCAGTCGGAGCTGGAGTCCACGATGATGCGCTCGGGGCCGTAGCGGCGCAGCACCTCCACCATGCGCTCGTTGCCCATCTTGGTCTTGGGATAGATGGTGAAGGCGGCCCAATAGCCGCGGCGCAGCACTTCCGCCACCGTTTCCTCGTTGTTGTGGTCCACGATGACGCGGGAGGGAGCGAGCCCGTGCTCCTCGCAGATCTCCATGCTGCGCAGCGTCCCCGCCTTCTTGTCGCGGTGCGGGGTGTGGATGAGCACCAGCATCCCGTGCTCCCTGGCGAGCTCAAGCTGGGCGCGAAAATATTTCTCCTCCAGCGCGCTGATTTCATCGAAGCCGATTTCGCCCACGGCCACCACGCGTTCCTTGAACAGGAACAGCGGCAGGAGTTCCAGCACCTCCGCAGCGAGCCGGTCGTTGTTGGCCTCCTTGGCGTTGAGGCCGATGGCGCAGTAGTGCTGCACGCCGAACTGCGCGGCGCGAAAACGCTCCCAGCCCACCAGGCTCGCGAAGTAGTCCTGAAAGCTGGCGGCGCGCGTGCGCGGCTGGCCCACCCAGAAGGCGGGCTCGATGACCGCCACCACCCCGGCGCGGGCCATGGCCTCGTAGTCGTCGGTGGTGCGCGCGCTCATGTGGATGTGGGGATCGATGAACTTCATGGGTTTTGCCAGAGGCGCTTTGTCTTGTGCTTATTCTCCCGACCGCGCGGGCTGTTCAAAGCCCAGTGCGCGCCAAAGTTCCAAGGGCACGGGCCGGCCCGCCGCGCGCCGCTCCGCCGCGTAATTTTCCAGCATGGCGCCAAGGGTGGGATTGCGGCGCTCGTCCAGCCCGAGGATGGGGTCCAGAGGACTGCCGATAAACAGCGCCTTCAGGATCATCTGGTTCCAGAGCGGCTGGGGAAAGTGACGGCGCGGATACGGGCTGTGGTGAGCGACGGCTTCGAAGACATCCACGATGTTGGAGCGCAGTCCTTCGCCGGCGCGCCCCAGCCACTCGCCGGGCCGCGGCAGCAGCGGCAGCGCGCGATAGAGGGCCACGGACTCGCGCAGGTCCGCGCAATCGAAAAGGCGCTCGACGCGGCGCCGGAATTCGCCGTCAGGCTCGGACGGCAGCGCCAGCAGCAGCAGGGCACGGGCCGCCTCGTCGCGGCGCCAGGATTCGGGACGCCAGCCATCCAAGCGCGCGGCGGCTTCAAGTTCTTCGGCGCCAAGTCGCAGGGGTTCGGCCCCGACACGGCGCGCGGCCATTCCGAAGGCGGCGTAAAAATCGCGCTCGGGCGCCCCCGCGGTCACGCGCGCGCGATTATCCTCGATCCAGGCCATCGTGGCAGCGTCAAGTCTGGCCCGGAGCCACCTGGAAAGCAGCGCGGCGGGAGCGACTTCAGAGTTTTCCATGACTCGGCCCGGCCATTATAGGGCTGGCCGTGCCCGCGGAACCTTCCGGGGCGAGCACGCGCCAGCCGATAGCGAGGTTTTTGCCGAGTTCACCCCGCGCGTAGAGTGCCGGCCATGGCCTCGTTGCTGGCATACCCGCCTCTGGTGCCCGCGCGGATGGTGCGGCGCTACAAGCGCTTCCTGGCGCAAGTGGAGTTTCCAGACGGACGGCGGGAAGAGGTGCATTGCCCGAACAGCGGCCGCATGACCGGTTGCTGGGCGCCTGGCCGGCCCGTGCTGCTCACGCGCGCCGCCAACCCCGCGCGCCGGCTGCGCCACACCCTGGAGCTGGTGCGCATGCCGCGTTCCTGGGTGTGCGTCAATACCCTCATGGCCAACCGCGTGGCGCGAGAGGCCGTGCGCCACGGGCTTATCCCGGAACTGAGCGGTTTCGCGTTCGAGCGCGCGGAAGCCAGCGTGGGGGACTCACGCTTTGATCTGCTGCTCACGCAAAACAGTCAGAGTTGCCACGTCGAGGTGAAATCCGTCACGCTGGTGCAGTCCGGCCAGGCGCGTTTTCCCGATGCCGTCACGGCACGCGGCCTCAAACACGTGCTGGAACTCACGGCCCTGGCGCGCTCAGGCCGCAAGGCCGCGCTGCTTTTCCTGGTGATGCGCAACGACGCCCGATCCTTCGCGCCCGCCAGCGATATCGATCCCGGCTTCGCCGCCGCCGTAGCGGCGGCCCAGCGCGCCGGCGTGCTGATCCTGGCACGCCACGTGCGTATTGCCCCGCGCGGTTTCAGCCTGGGCGAGGCCTTGCCCGTGGAGATCTGACGCGCCGCGGCTGAGAGAAAAATAACCAACCGCTTGACGCCGATATCTCAAATAGACCATACTCCTAATTCGTCGTTCATTTTAGGATTATGGTCCACAGATATGTTAAACTATCGGAAAACAATAGTTTCCTACTTTTTGGAGCTAGAGGCACCGGAAAATCCACCCTTTTAAAAACGCTTTTCACCCCCGACCCAATCCTCTGGATCGATCTGCTGGATTCGGAACAGGAGGATGTGTATGCGCGAAATCCCAAGGCGTTGGAGGAGGCGGTGGCCCTGCGGGGAGCAAAGGCCGGATGGGTCGTCATTGACGAGGTTCAGAAGGTGCCCCGCCTGCTGGATCATGTTCACCGCATGATCGAGACGACAGCGTTCAAATTCGCCCTGACGGGTTCCAGCGCCAAAAAGCTCAAACGGGGAGCTGTGAACCTTCTGGCTGGGCGCGCCTTCGTCTATCACCTTTTCCCATTAACTCATTTCGAACTCGCCGAAGCTTTCCGGCTCGATGACGTCCTGAATTTCGGTTCCCTTCCAGGACTGTTGAAGTTGCCCGCGGAAGATGACAAACGGACTTTCCTGAAAGCCTATGCCCTGACCTATCTCAAGGAAGAGGTCTGGTCCGAGCATATCATCCGCCAGCTCGATCCTTTCAGGAAGTTCCTCGAAATCGCCGCGCAATGCAGCGGTGAAATCCTCAATTATTCAAAAATCGCCCGCGACGTGCATGTTGACTACAAAAGCATCCAGGGTTATTTTCAGATACTCGAGGACACTTTACTGGGGTTCATGCTGGAGCCCTACCACGCTTCGGTGCGCAAGCGCCAGCACCAGGCACCGAAATTCTATTTCTTCGATAACGGCGTAAAACGCGCCCTGGATCGCACGCTGACCGTCCCCCTGTTGCCGCAGACAGGAGAATATGGCAAAGCCTTTGAGCATTTCGTCATCCAGGAATTCGTCCGCATGAGCGAATATCTGCGCAATGATTTCCGCTTTTCTTATCTCCGCACCAAGGATGGCGTCGAGATCGACCTCATCATCGAACGCCCGGGCCGCGCGACCGTCCTGGTTGAAATCAAGTCGGCTGTTTCCGTCAGTGAACACGACACCCGCGGCTTGGAGCAGTTCCTGAGCGACATCCCGCACTCCGAGGCTTACTGCCTGTCGCGGGACAAACTCGCCCGAAAAATCGGTTCCGTCAAGGCGCTGCCCTGGCAGGAGGGGCTCGGGGAAATTCTAGGCATCCCGAGCGGGGTTTGCCCTTAGGCGTGAAAAACCGCGGTCCTGAGGCCGACAGGCCGGAACAAGGCTTTCTCGGCGACACACGGTTGCGCCTTGAAACCCTGCGGGAAGGTCTAACCTGAAAAAACCCATGGAATCTCTGGAGTCCCCATGAAAACTCTGCGCTATCTGTGCCTGCTGCTGTGCGCCGCCAGCCTGTGTGTGATGGCTGACGACGAGAAACAAGATGCCGCGACGCCAGCGCCCGCGGCCCCCGACCACGGCTCCACTGTCGTCGAAATAGCCGCCACCATGGAGCGGGGCTATGTGCGCTCGGTTTCCAACCTCGGCGCCGGCGCCGTGGCCATGGGCCTTGTGGTCGGGCCCTTCTCCAGGAACGTGATCAACCTCTACATCTCGAAAGAGGAAGGCGCCAGCAATTGGGTGAAGGTCCATGAGCAGCGCATGAAATGGGGGGAAAACAACTTCAAGTTCAATGCGCCCAAGAGTGCCAGGCTCAAATTGTTTCTGCGCGTCGGCGGCACGCGGTCGGGCGGGACGGATCTCGGTATCCTCCAGCTCACCGACAGCGACACCCACTTCTACAAAGTGGCCATGACCGCCGAAGGCTGCAATATCACGGGCAAACAGGGCGAGGCCGTGGCCTCCACACCGGCGGCACCCGCGGCGGGCAACGCCAAAACCGAGGCCGCGGAAAAAGACGACGCTGCCGATAAACTCAAGAAACTCAAGGCACTGCGGGACTCGGGCGCTTTGACCGAAGAAGAGTACCAGGAAAAACGCAAGAAGCTGGTGGAACAGCTCTGAAAAGCGTTAGCGGTATTCTTCAGGCCAATCTTCCGCGCTCAATGGAGCCGTGGGATCTTCATAGTGATGCACGCCCCTGAGTTCGGGGGACTGCGCCAAGGGATTGTGCGGGGCCTCTCGCTGCTCCGCGTAAAATGCCATGCAGTCGGCGTAGTTCCAGCCCAAGCCATGATTGCGGCATAGTTTTTTGAGCAGCCCGAGGTAGCGCTCGTGGATTTCCTGGGCGCGCGCGGCCTCCGTGCGCGTGTGGCCGCTGTAATAGGTGCGGCAGCCGAGCATGCGCCGCGCGCGCGCGCCACAGCGGCCCTCGGGCGTGAGGTACACGCAGGTGTCTGCGCCGTCCGCGCGCGGGATGGGCGGGTTTTCCGAAAAAACGTAGGCCATCTCCGGGGCGGAGGCGTAGAGGCGCTGGCCGTGCTGGCCGAAGCGGCAGCAGGCGCCGCAGGCGGTGCAGGGCCGGGGCAGCGCTTCGAGTTCGATTTCGAGCTCGCTGTAAAGGCGCGCCACGGCGGAGAACAGCCGTTCGCGCTGTCCGGGATCAAGGGCGGTGATTGCGGCTAACGACAGATCGGCGCGCGGCAGCGAGCGAAAGGCCCGTCCGTGTTGTAACGGCTCAGCCATCCTCAGTTCTTGAAATCCTTGTAACGGCCCAAGCAGCTTCGGCCCCCCACTCCCTTCGGGAGGGCCGGGGTGAGGGTCTTGTGTTGCCTGCGGCGTGAAAAGGGTTCATCTCGTTTCCTTGCGGGCGAGACGCCCGCGCACCCAGCCAGCCCCCACTCCCCCTCTGGAGAGGGGACGTAGGCCTGAGCAGTTACAAATCCTTTTTGTAAAAATACGGAAGTTCTTTGATCCAAACTTTCTTCCAAGAAAGTTTGGCCGCCGGAGGCATCTTTCACGGGTTGCGGGCGCAGACCGCTCAGGCGTCATTCAGCCCCCGCCCTGGAGAATAAGGCACACGGCGCTGCGGTCGTTGCCGCCCATGTTGATCATCATGCCCTGAGGTTTGCGCAGCTTGACCGCGCACTTCTCCGCCCTGCCCGTGAGTTGGCGCCACAGGTCCACGGCTTGGCGCACCCCGGTGCCGCCGGTGGCGTGTCCGAAGCCCATGAGGCCGCCGGTGGTGTTCGTCGGGTGCCGGCCTGAGCGTCCCGTCTCTCCGGCCAGGATGAGGTTGCCGCTGCGGCCGGCGGCGGCGCAGCCCGCCGCCTCCAGCATCAGCAGCGCCGTGATGCTGAAGCAATCGTGGATTTCGAGGACCCCCATATCTCCGGCGCCAAGCCCGGTGCCGGAAAAAGCCTGGCGCACGGCGCCCTCCACGGTGGTGAGCCGGCATAAATCCTCGGGCGCTTGCGTGAGATCGTCCGCGGCGTGAGCGAAACCCGCCACGCGCACGGTGTCCCGGCGCGGGATGCCAGCCTGTTCCAGCCCGCGCTCGGAAGCCACCAGGATGGCCGAAGCGCCGTCCGAAACCTTGGAGCAGTCGCGCACGGTGAGGTGATCGAGGAATGCCGCCGGGTCCGGCTCTTCGAGCGCCCGGGCCAGGAGGTCATCTTCGCGGTTGAAATACTCCTGCGCCTTGGGCTCGGCCCTGGCGTTTTCCACGGCCTGAACGTACCAGCCCGCCATGGCCTGGCGCGTCAGCTCCCTGCCGTAGCGCGCGAAATAGGCACCGGCGCGTT
>JAHFOS010000003.1:0-58278 GCA_023261545.1 bacterium | reverse complement strand
AAAAGTAGGCCGCGCCGCCCTTGCGATATCTTTCATACCAGCCCGCCCCGGCCAGGTAATCAGCGCCATAGAGCGCCTTCACCGTGTTTTGCACCTCGACCCCCAGGCACAACACGAGATCCGCCGCGCCCGCCAGCACGCTTTTGAGGGCCACGCTGAGCCCCAGGCCTCCGGAGGCGCAGGCGCTCTCCACGCGCGTGCAGGGCTTGCCGCGCAGCATGGGGTGGATGGCGGGCAGCAGTGCGGCGAGGTGCCCCTGGCGGCAGAAACGCGCCGCCATGAAGTTGGCGATGACCGCCTCGTCCACGAGGCCGGGTTCGGGAAGGGCCGCGAGCACCGCGCGGCCCGCTTCTTCCACGTGGTGCAGCAAGCCCGGCCGCGGTCTGAAGGGATCGAATTCGGGCCGGCCAGGCCCCAAGGCCACGGTATTATAGCCCGCGGCGAGATAAACGGGTTTATGCGGCTTCACATCGCCCCCGCGTAACAATTTAGGCTCATCCGAATAATGCGTACTTTTCTGGGATTTTTAACACGGGCACTCGGTCGAGTAAGTCTGAAACCAAGGCGATCTGCCGGGGGGATTTTCCACAGATTGCACAGATTAACACTGATAATAATCAATCCGGGCCATCCTTTTTAATCGGTGCAAATCTGTGTAATCTGTGGATGCTCCCGAGTTGAGGGCGCAGAGAGCCGAGAACAAATGAGGGGGAACCCTGCCAGAGGTACGCATTCTTCGGATGAGCCACAATTCACCTTAATTCTTCGCATTTTGAACCCTCAGAATTATTGCGCCGCCGCTTTCCAGGCGCAGGGGCCGTAGAGCAGGTTGAAGCCCAGCGTCATCACCTGGTCCACATCCTCGGGCGTTTGGGCCGCTCCCTTGGCGAGCAGGCCTTCCGCGATGGCGCGGCAGCGGTCGAGGTAACGCCGCGCGAGTTCGCCGCCAGCGCCTGGATGCGCGGCCAGGGCCTCCAGATAGGCCGCCACCGCCGCGCGGCCGCCCGGCTCGCGCTGCAGGCGGCTCCACGGCGCCCAGCCCGCGGGCTTGGGGCCACACCAAGCTTCCAGCGTCACCGCGAGGGCGGCGAGCGGCTGGTACTCCCCGCGACTGGGCGCGACGACAGCCTCGACGCCAGCGGGCCCATAGCGGTAGAACCCGTCGCGCTGGCGGCCATCGGGATGCAGGCCGCCCACGATGCCGCGCGCGAGCAGTTGCGGCACCGGCCCTAAGGTCAGGCGCTCCCCGGCGCCGTGTTTTTCCATCACCGCGGCGATCATGGAGAAAACGTCGAGGCCAATGTAGTCCACCACCTGCAAGACGCCCATGGGGCGCAGCAGCCAGTCGCGGGTGAAGATTTGCAAAACGCCGTAAGCCTCGGCCTCACCGTGGATTTTTGAAAGCTCGCCCGCCAGCGCGATGGCGAAGACGGCCTCGCGGATGAACTGGCCGTTGCCGATGAAGCCCGCCACGTCGTTCACCGGCACCGCCGTCTTGCCGAGGCGTCCCGCGAGCGCGAGCGCAAAATCCCGCAGCGGCGCGCGCGTTCCCGCCGCAGGGATGAGCTCGACGAGTTTCTGCACCGCTGGCGGGTTGTAGAAATGAAAGCCCATGAGCCGGCCCGAGAGCCCGCTCGCGCGCTCCAGGGCGGCGATGGGAATGGAGGACGTATTGGTGAGGAACCACGCCTCGGGGGCGGCCAGCGCGCCCGCGCGCGCCAGCAACCGGGCCTTGAGTTCCTCGTCTTCATGAACGGCCTCAAAAACCAGTTCCACGCCGGCGGTGCTCTCGACGGCCCGGCCCGGCGCCAGGCTGCGCGCCGTCGCGCGCGTGAAGGCCTCGACCATCTCGGCGTTCTCCACGAGCTCGCGGCGCGGCGCGTAAAGGGCGCGCAGCGCATTGATGTTCTTCTCAGCCCAGCGCGCGGCCTGCGTTTCGATGTAGGCCACGGCGGCCTGCAAGGCCATCTCGTCCTGCTCCACCAGGCACAGGCGCGGACGCAGCCCCGGCCGTGTCGCGGCCATTTTCGCGAGCTCCAAGGCTAAGACGAGCGCGATGCCGCGTCCCATCTTGCCGCCCGCGCCGATCACGGCCGCGTTCGCTAATCGGCCATCAAAATCCAGCGCGTTTTTGTCTTCGCCTGTCATAGAGTACAATGGCATAATAAGCCCCCCAGGCAGCTCAAAAGACACTATGGACGAGGCGCAGCGCTTACAGCTCAAAATGGCGGAGGAACTGCTCTTCGCCAAGCCTCTCGCCGCGGGTTTCGCGAAGTCGCTTTTCCGTGGCCGCCTGCTCGCCGCCAAGGTGCGGCCTTTCCCCGCGCCGTCGGCGCAGGAGCAGCGCGCGGCCGAGGAGTTCCTCGCCCGCTTGCGCCCCGTGCTCGACGCCCACCTCGACGCCGTGGCCATTGATCGCGAGGCGCGCATTCCCGATCCACTCATCGCCGCACTCGGCGAGATCGGGCTGCTGGGGCTCACCCTACCCCAGGCCCACGGGGGATTGGGGCTTTCGCAATACGCCTACGCCCGCGCCATGGAGGCCGTGGCCGCGCGCTGCGGAGCCACCGCGGTGTTCGTGAACGCGCACCAGAGCATCGGGCTCAAGGCCATCCTGCTTTTCGGCAACGAAGCGCAGCAGCGCCGTTTCCTGCCTGATCTCGCGCGCGGCCGCAAGCTCGCGGCCTTCGCCCTCACCGAGCCCAATGCCGGATCGGACGCCGCCGGCATCGAGACCCGCGCCATCCACCTGCCGGAGCGCCGCGTTTACCTCATCAATGGGCGCAAACAGTGGATCACCAACGGCGCCATCGCCGGCGTGCTCACGCTCATGGCTCGCATGGAGGTTCAAGGCCCGCGCGGCAAAGAGGACAAAATCTGCGCCTTCCTGGTCACACCCGATCTCCCCGGTTTCAAGGTGGAGGCCGCGGCCCTGGAGAAGTGCGGCATCCGCGGCACGGCCACCGCCAAGCTCGCCTTCGAAAACCTGGAGGTCCCCGAGGAAAACCTGCTGGGCGCGCCGGGCCTGGGGCTCAAGATAGCGCTCACGGTGCTGGATTTCGGCCGCCTCACCTTCGGCGCTTCCTGCACCGGCGCCGGAAAAGTCCTGCTGCAGCGCGCCGCGGCGCACGCCGCGAGCCGCCAGCAGTTCCACCGCCCCATCGGCGCTTTCGGCATGGTCCAGGAAAAAATAGCCCGCATGGCCTCCTTGAGCTACGCCATGGAGGCCATGACCTATCTCACCGCGGGCCTGGTGGATCGCGGCGAGGAAGACGTGATGCTGGAAACCGCCATCCTGAAGGTTTTTGCCAGCGAAGCGCTGTGGACGCTGAGCTACGAGGCCATGCAGGTGCTGGGCGGGCGCTCTTTTTTTACCGACGAGCCCTTCGAGCGCATGATGCGCGACGCCCGGCTCAACACCATCGGCGAGGGCGCGAACGAAGTGCTGCGCGTGTTCATCGCGCTCACGGGGCTGCGCGGCCTGGGCCGCGATCTGGAGGCGCTGCTGGAAAACGCGCGCCGGCCCGCGGCTTGGGGGCGTTTCATCGCGGGCGCCGGGTCGCTGGCTGCCGACTGGCTGCGCCGTGAAGCCTTCCCCTGCGCCCACGGAGAACTCGCGCCCCTGGCGGAAATCTACGGGCGGGAATTGCAGCGCTTCCACCGCGCTGGCGTGCGCGTGCTCGCGCGCTGGCGCGAGCAGGTGGTGGACCGGCAATTGGACCTGAACCGCATCGCGGAAGCCGCCATCGCCCTCACCACCTCCGCGGCGGTGCTAGGCCGGCTTGAGCGCGACCTCACGGACTTCAAGGCGGACTCGCCCGAAGCCCTGCGCGCCCGCGCGGCTGGGAGCTATTACGTGCGCTCGGCGCTGCGCCGCGCGGGCGCGGGTCTGGACGCGCTTTTCGATCCCGCCGACCGCGAAACCGCCCGCCTTTCCGACCTTTTTACCGGGATCTGAGCTTGGCGCCAAAGCCACACGACGCCACAATTGCGATTGTCATTTTCATGATATTGCTACAATTGTGAAAAACCGCATGTCGCCCGATCAAGCAGATTTCGATTCCAACCTGCGCAGCGCCTTGGATGTCGTGTTGCGGAGCTCTCAGGTCGTCTGCCCGCCGCTGATAGGTCTGGATCGCCTGCCTGAAACAACGGGGGTGCGCGTCGCCTTCCCGCTTTCCGGTGAACCGAGCCTGTTCTTCATCTTCGTCCTGGAGCCATCCCTGCTCGACGCCATGGTCGCGGGCATGCTCGGGGGGCCCCCGGCTGTGGATGAGTTGATGAGGTTCCGGACCAGCATGGGCCTCGAATTCGCCAACCAGGTCTGCGGTTGCCTCAAGCGCTACCTGTGGCCGGAAACTCGGATGGGCCTACCCTCCCTTTTCGCGCAGGAGTATCCGCCCCCGGATAGCGGGAATTTTTTCGCCGCCAAGACGGCGCACGGCACCCTGGCCGTGGGCATCTATACGCGGCGAAATCCGGGCTGATTTTTGGCTCATCCGAATTGTGCGCACTTTCCAGAATTTTCACACAGGTGCTTGGTCGAGCAGGACCGGAACCAAATCGAACTGCCAGGGGGATTTTCCACAGATTACACAGATTAACGCAGAAAATAATCAACCGGGGCCGTCCTTTTTAATCAGTGCAAATCTGTGTAATCTGTGGATGCTCCCGAGTTGAGGACGCGGAGAGCCGAGTACAAACAGGGGGACACTGCCAAGGAGGTACGCATTCTTCGGATGAGCCGGATTTCTTTTGGCCGGGCCTCACGCCCGCCGCAGCTCGATGACGAACTCTTTTTCTCCGGCGGCGCCGCGTTGGAAGGAGAGGCTGCCCCCCAGATCGCGCATGATGCCGTAGGAGACGGAGAGGCCGAGGCCCGTGCCTTTGCCGGCTTCCTTGGTGGTGAAGAAGGGCTCGAAAAGGCGGCGCGCGGTCTCGTCCGCGATGTCCTGGCCGTTGTCCGTGACGACGACGGCGCACCGCCCAGCGGCAGCCGATCTCTCAAAGACGCGGATCTCCCCCCCCTGCTCACGGGGCACGATGGCGTCGCGGGCGTTGCTGAGCAGGTTCAAGAAAACCTGCTGCAGGAAGTGCGGGGCGGCCAGCACCTCCAGGTCCGCGGCCACGTCCGGATGCACCTTGATGCGCTGCGCGCGGAGCTGATGACCGATGAGCTCCAGGGCATCCTCCAGCTCGGCGCGCACCCGCACGCGGCGCAGTTCAATTTTTTGCGTCCGGGAAAAGGCGGTAATTTTGCGGACGAGCACCGCCATGCGCTGCGCCTGTTCCTCTATCAGGCGCAGGTCCCTGGCCACGGGGTGCTCCTCTCCCAGCGAGCTCCGCGCCAGCGCCGCGAACTGCAGGATGCCCGTGAGCGGCTGGTTGAGCTCGTGGGCGATGCCGGCGCCGAGTTCGCCCAGCACGGCGAGCTTGTCGGCCTGGACGATCTGGTCCTGGGCCTGTTTGAGCTGCTGGTAGGCCTCCCGCAACTGCTGTTCCCGCAGGTCCCGGGTCTCCGTGCTCTGCTTCAGCGCCCCCGTCATGTGGTTGAAGGATCGCGCCAGCATCCCCAGATCATCCGCGCCGGTTTCCTCCACCTTGAAGTCGAAACGGCCGGCGGCGATGTTTTCCGTCCCCTGCACCAGGCGTCTCAAGGGTACGGTCAAAAGCCTGGCCAGCAGCAGCGAAACCATGAGGCCCGCGACGGCGATGATCGTGGTTATCTGGAGGATGGTCTGGCGCAATTCGCTGATGCGCGCGTGCAGCGAAGCGGTGGAGATGCCCAGGGTCACGGAGCCCACCAATTCACTTTCAGCGCCCGTTGCGCCTTTCGGCAGGGCCCATTCCTCGCCCTCGGCGCCGGCGGCGCGCACCTCCGCGGAAAGCTCGAAAACATACGCCGTGCCGAGATCCGCTTCCTCCAGGGCGACGAGGATTTTCCCCTTGGCGTCGCGCACCGCGACCCGCACCACGTCCGGCTCCTTCAGCAGGTCGCCCGCGAGGCTGTGCAGCAGTTCGCGGTTGCCGAAGGTGAGGCCGAACTCGCAGGAACTCGCGAACCCGCGCAGCAAGGTATGCCCCTGTTCCTTGAGCGCGCGATCCAGCACCGCCCGCCGGCCGCGCATCATCTCCAAGCCCAGCAGCGCGGCCGTGGCGAAAATAGTGAAGGAGAGCGTGAGGGCGAGCTTGGCGGTGAGGGAGAGCGTGAACCCGGGAATAAAGCGCGCTTTCACGGCTGTCGCTCGTAACGGTGCACCGGATTTTTTATCTGGAAAGCAGGAAAAAGAGCCAAAAAACGGTTCATCCGAGGAATGCGTACCTCTGGCAAAGTCCTCTCCCCCAGTTTTTTCCTATTGCTCCGTGTTCTCAACTCGGATTTATCCACAGATTACACCGATGGGCACTGATAAAGAGGCCAGCCCTGATTGATTGTTTTCTGAGTTAATCTGTGTCATCTGTGGAAAAATCTCCCTGTATTGCGATTGGGTCCCCGCCTTGCCAGGTCGTGGTCCCGTGTGAAACCTCTTGAAAGGTACGCATTTTTCGGAAAAGCCCCAAAAACACGTGTCGGTTTCTTTTTTCGAGGAAGTCCCAGAGGACTTTCTTGCGTTTTCCTGCTTTCCTGCCTTCCGGATTCAAATTAATTTTTCGCATTTTGATCGGGTGAACCCTTACGGTCGCTCATCATCCAGCACGGCGTCCATGCTGTCCAGCACCGCCTTGGGCAGGCTGAGTCCCAGAGCGCGGCTGGTGACGAGGTTGAGATAGCGCTCGCTGCCCTCCGCATAGGTCAAAGGCGGCGGGGTCTTGCCCTCCAGCAGGTCCAGGGCCAGACGGGCGCTCTGGCGGCCGATATTGCGCGGCGATAGCCCGAGGCCCCACAGGGCGCCGGCCTTGACCTGGCCTTGGGAGAAGCCGATGCAGGGGATCCCGGCGCGAAAGGCGCGCAGCAGCGTGTGCCGAACCGCCGCTTCGTTCCAGAGCCCGAAATCGGGCAGGAGCAACAGGGCCTGCGGCTGCCGGGTCAGCAAGTTTTCCAGGGACGCCGAGAAATCCGCCTTGTCCTTGACCTCCAAGGCGACGAGCTCCAGGGCTTGGCTCTGGGCTTCGCGTTGCAGGGCCGCCACATAGTCGCGAATCCCCGGGGAAAGAAAAAGCGTGCCAACCCTCTCGGCCTTGGGCTGCACCAGGCGCAGCGTGCTCCAGAGCAGGTGCGGCTCCGGCAGCGCCAGGACGCCCGCCACGCGCCGCCCGCCCTGTTCCGCGGCGGGGACGGCGGGCTGGAGCACCATGGAGAAAACCAGCGGCAGGGGGCTTTGCTCCCGCAAGGCCAGGCTGTAGGCCTCGCTGCCGATGGCCAGCATCAGGCGCGCGGGCGCGGCGGCGTGTTCCCGCGCGCCTTCTGGTTTCTCCTTCAGGAATTCGGTGCTGAGCGCAAGCCCGGACGACGCCTCGCGCATGCCATCGCGCACCCCCTGGAGCACCTCGCGGTAGCGCGGGTGGTCCCGCGTGACAATGCGCACGTCTTCCGCGCTGGCGCAACGCGCCAGCAGCGCGGAAACCAAGAACGCCGACCGGCAAAGCCGGAACCAAACTGAGTTCACCACTTTGGTGCCACGACAGGGCCCCCCCCGCCGTTCGCCCTTTATCCCCAGTTTTGGGGGATGAGCTTGTCGAAGCCTGTCCTGAGCATAGTCGAAGGGGGCGGACGGCGCTGACGACACGGCCCGTTCGTGCTTCGACAAGCTCAGCACGAACGGGCCTGGCTGCTGACATCGCAATACGCAAGCGCGAATCATGGGATGGACGCTTACTAATTGCTTAGCTTGGCAGCGCGCCTCACCATTCCGCGGCCAGGCTCAAATCGAATTCGGCTCCGGGCCATGCGTAATCGTATCCGGAAGATGGCCCAAAATGGGGGCTCGCATACTTGACATTGGCGAGGTTGCGCGCGGCGAGGCGCAAGCGCATCTGGGGCCGGATTTGCAGGCTGGCGTGGGCGTCGATCACGGCGTAGCCCCGGGGCAGACCCGCACCCCTCTGAGCCACGGGAACGGCGCTCTGATAGTCCGCATTCACTTTGCGCCGCGAGGCGAAAAGCAGGTCCGAGCCCAGCTCCAGCCGGGGTTCGGGGAGCCAGCGCAGCCCGGCGAATCCCGACCACGGGGAAAGCCCCTGCTGGTTGGTGACGCCGCCCTTGGCGTGGCGCTGCGTGTAGGCGAGGCCCTGGAGCAAACCCACGCGCCGGCCGGGGCTCCAATGCTCGCTGGAGACCTCGATGCCGCGCGTGTCCAGGCGCGGGAAATTGAAATAAACCTCGTCGCTGGCCGTGGCCACGAAGCGGTCGTCAATGTAGTCCCGGTAGATATTGTAGAAACCCGTGACCAGCAGGTCCGCGCGCGCCGTCTTGCGCTCCAGCGCCAGCTCGAAGGTCTGCAGGTGCTCGGTTTTGAGGCTGGTGTCGTAGGCGGGGATTCCGTCTTCCAGTTTTTGGAACTCGCGGTAACTGGGGATGCGAAAAGCCGTACCCACCAGGCCTTTGACGGCGATTTCCCCGAAAGAGCGCACCAGGCCGGCGCGGTAGGAAACCTCATCGTCAAAACGATCTTGAATGTCGTACCTGCCCCCCAGGGTGATGGCGAGGTCGGGCCCCAGCGCCCAGTAGTCCTGGATATAGGCCGCATAGTTCAGGTATCTGTCCTGAGGATAGGCCAGGGTTTCCAGGCGTTTGTCGAAGACGCGCGCACCGCCCGCGGTGTATTTGTAAACTTCGCTGTAGTTCTGGCTGGTGGGGGAGTCCCCCTGGAGGGACAGGCCGAAAAGCAGGCCGTGAGCCCCATGGTGGCGGCGCCACAGCGCGTCCACGCCATAATAACGGTTGTCACGGTATTCGTCCTCCGCGCTTTTCGGCGCCACGGCGCCGCTTTTGCTCACCTTGAAGGTGCTCTGGGAGAACTCGTAATGGACGTGATACGCGAGGATTTCAAAGTCCGACATGCACGCCTCGCCCTTGGCCTCTGGGGTCGCGTAGCGCAGCGAGGTCGTCGTGGGCACGCGCCGGTTCAAACGGTCGCTGTCGAAACTCGAATAGGCGTAAGGGTAAGTGTACTCCGTGCGGCCGATGGCCATGGTGAGCGCGTCGTTCAGGGTGAGCCCCACGTTGAAACGGGTGAGATCGCGATCCTGGTTCTGCGCAACGCGTCGCGCCAGGCCGTCCCGGCCGTAAGTGGGCGCGAAGCCGTCCGTGACCCGCAGCCGCGAGCCGAAGACCGACAGGCCCTGCGCGCCATGCCGCGCGCTGGCCTGGGCGCTGCCGTGGGAGCCGTAGCGGGCGCTGGCCTCGCCGCCCTGCTTGAAGGTGGTGATATTGATGACGCCAGCGAAGGCATTGGCGCCGTAGAGCACGGAGCCGGGGCCCATCACGATTTCAACGCGCTCCATTTCCTCCACCGGGTGCATCTCGTCCAGCAGGAAATTGCCGTAAAAGTAGTCGCGCACGGGCACGCCGTCCACCACCAGCAGGATCTTGTCGTTGTAGCGGGCCTGTACGCCGCGGAACCAGGCCACGTCGTGCCCCTGGCGCTGGGGGTTCACCTGGGATCCCGGAATGCGCCGCAGCAGATCCCTGAGCGTCAGGATACCCCGTTCCCGCAGTTCGCGCCCCGCGAAGACGTAGGTGGTGTTGGGCGCCCGTTCGCGCCGGATGGGCTCCTTGAGCGCGGCGAAGCTCACCGGGGATATCTCATCAAAAAGCCGCAATTCTTCGGCGGCCTCGCCTTTTTCCGTCGCGACGGCCGTGGCATTCAAGGGCTGGCGCTCTGAAATGGCACGCTCGTCCGCTTGCGCCTCAGTCCGCGCCGCGGGGGGCCTGCCTGCCAAGGCACGGCGGGACCGGGCGGTCGAGATAGCCCTGGTTCCTTCTTCGGCCTGCGCCACCGCAACGCGGTCCAGGCCCACGACCGCCATGCCGGCGAGGATCAGCGCGGGGACCATGACGGATCTGCGAAACACGTGCGCCCTTATATGGAAATTAACGGATCAAGTCTCGGCAAGCTCTCTCTCCCTCCGGGAGAGGGCCGGGGTGAGGGGTTTTGTATCACCAAAATCGAGAGGCAACTAAGACGGATAACAATACGGAACGCGCTTGCAAAATTATTTCGCAGACAGTGCCTTCCCCTCACCCTGCCCTCTCCCGGAGGGAGAGGGAGATCAGAGATGGCTTGTGCCACTATCCAACCTGGGAGAGGGGGATCGGCCTGAGCAGTGACTATGGAAATTCCCACTCCTGAGAACCCCGATGCGCCCGGCCATGGCCCGCCTAGACTTCGCCAGCCAGGCGCCGCACGGCGCCGAGGAGCCGGTCACGCTCGGTGACGGGCTTGATGATGAACTCGCGCACCCCGAGGCCGCGCGCTTCCTCCATCAGCGCTTCGTCCCTGTCGGCGGTGATGATGATGACGCCGAGCGCGGGGTGCGACTGGCGGAGGGTTTTCAGCAGATCAATGCCGTTCATCTCGGGCAGATGCAAATCCAGCAGCAGGGCGCAATAATTTCCGTTGCGCAGTTTGGCCAAGGCCTCGGGACCGTCGTAGGCATGATCGACCACGAATTCGCTGCCCTCGAAGGCGCGGTCGAACATCAGGTGCATGATCTTCTGATCTTCCACGGCCAGGATGCGGGACAAGGCGCGGGGCGCCTGCTCCGCGCTCACGACGCCGCCCTTGCGATGATCAGCACCAGCCGCCTTTCTCCATGCCGCATCATCCTCCGCGCCGCATTTTTTCAACCCGGTGTCGGCTTTTATTTTTGGCTCATCCGACTCATGCGTACTTCTGGGCAGTGTCCGCTCTGTTTTTCTTGGTCCGCTGCGCTCCAAACTTGAAAGCATCCACAGATTACATGGATTAAAAAGGACGGCCCTGCTTGATTATTATCTGTGTTAATCTGTGCAATCTGTGGAAAATCCCCCTGGCAACTCGATTGGGTTCCGATCTTGCTCGACCAGGCACCGGCGTGAAAATTCTGGAAAAGTACGCACTATTCGGATGAGCCTTATTTTTCAGCCCCAGGGCCCAAAAAACACACGCGGTTGCGGCCCGCGTGTTTGGCCAAGTAAAGCGCGCGGTCGGCAGCCGCCAGCACCGCGGCCGCCTCGGGGATGGGGCTTTCGTCTTCGGGCCACCAGGCGCCGATGGAAATCGTGGCCGGCAACGTGCCTTCAAGGAGCGGCCGGCCGTCGGGGCCCACGCCGCGAAAGGGATGGCGTTCCACCGCCAGGCGCAGGCGCTCCAGGATGGCGCGCGCGGCTTCGGGGGAAGTGTCCTCCAGGAGGATCAGGAATTCCTCGCCGCCGTAGCGGCCGGCGTGATCCTGCCCCGCGCGCAACGCCGTGGCGATGAGCTTTCCCAGCTCCTCGAGCACGGCGTCGCCCTGGAGGTGGCCGTGACCATCGTTGATGCGCTTGAAATGGTCAACGTCGGCCAGCGCCACCGCCAGAGCGCGCGCGGGCCGGCGCGCGCAGCGCCGCAGGGCGACTTCGAGCTCGGCGCGGATGCGCGCGGAGCTTAGCAGGCCGGTGAGGCGGTCGTGGTCGGCGCGCCGCTGGAAGTGGGCTTTCATCAGCAGCGCGCTCAGCAGTCCCGTGGCGATTTCGAAAACGCGGCGATCCGCTTCCGCAATTTCGGCGTCCAGACCCACGAAATCCCCGGCCAGCAGGTAGGCCTCCGCGCTGGTCTCGCCGGCGGTGATATAGCCCGCGATGTCGCATCCCGCCCCCGGCACGTTGACGGCGGCGACCTCGCGGCTGAGGAAGGCCCGCGCCTCATTGCGGAAAGCGGGATCCGGATGATCGAGGTTGATGGCGAGGCGCGCCCCGCGCACGAGCGCGCGGCGCCGGCCCGCCGGATCGAGCACCTCCGCCACCTCGAGGATGAGCGTGCGATCCACCGTATTCTCCACGCGGTAGAGGACGCTCACCGTGAAACCCATGGCTTCCTGGACGAGTTGCAGCGGCCCCGCGAAAAAAGGTTCCGATCCGGGTTGCACCCGTGCCAGCACGGCGCTCAGCTCGGCGAGTTTGCCCAGATAGAAATCCCCCGTGACGGCGGACGCGCGCATGCGGGCATCCTAAGACCGGCAAGGATGTGACACCTGCGCGTGCTACTAACCTGGCAGCCGGAATCCAACAAGACGTCAAACGCCGCCTCCCCCTCCGCGTCTCCGCGTGAATAAATCCCCGTCTGCTTTTCATTTTTCACGCCAGCGCCGAACGCAAAAATTTTGTAAGCGTTCAGCACACGATTCGCGCCTATGCATTGTGGCACCAGAAGCCAGGCCCGTTCGTGCTGAGCCTGTCGAAGCATGAACGGGCCGTGCCATCGGCGCAGTCCACCCTTCGACAAGCTCAGGGCGAACGGCAGGGAAAGCCTTGTCGTGGCTCCAAAAGGGCTGAACGCTTACAAATTTTCTTGCACGCGGAGACGCGGGGAGCGCGGAGAAGACAACTCACATGCCGCGTTTTTCCAAAGAAGGAAATGCGTAAGGCGCTAAAAATAATGTGAATTGTGAAGCGATATTGCGGTGAATTGTGAAACTATGTCCCAAGTGTGTGCGGTGCCCCGCGGCGGGCCTCTTGAAGAAAGTCCCGGCTTGCCAAGATGGTGCCCTTCTTCCGCGGAGCCCATGAAAGAGGAAATCTTCAAGCTGGTCACCCTGCACGGATTTGATCGCAAGATCCACGAGATCCTCGGCCACCTTGAAGAACGCCACCGCACCATCGCGCAGGACGAGGCGCGCCTGGCCACGGCGACTCAGCAACTTGACGGCAAGAGCCGCGAACTCAAGGCGAAGCAGCTCGATTCCCAGCGCGTGGATAATGAAATCAAGGCCCTGGAGCATCGCTACAAGGAGATGAGCTACCAGTTGCTGAGCATGAAGGACCAGCGCACCTACGATGCCATGAAGAACCAGCTCCAGACCATCCGCGAAACCATCGCGGGACTTGAGAACGACGGCATGGCGCTGCTCACCGCCATTGATGAATTGCAGAAAACGGTGGGCGACTACGCGGCGCGCATCGAAAAGGAACGCGCGCGCGTCGCCATCATCAAACAGGAGCACGATGTCGAGGTCGCGCGCCACCAGCCCGAGGTCGAGGAGCTCAAGGGCAAGCGCAGCTCTTACGAATCCGCCGTGCGCCGCGAAGTGCTGGCGGCCTACCAGCGCTTGCTCAAACTGCCGGACAAGAAGCCCCTGGCCGAGCTCGACGGCCGCACCTGCACCGGCTGCTACTCCATCGTCACCCTCGACACCGTGGAGCGGGTGAAGATGCAGCAGGAGCTCGTGCTGTGCAACTCCTGCGGGCGCATCCTCTTCATGGCCTCGCTCATTTCCGCGCCGCAGGATTAATGACATGCCCGCGCCCCAAAACGCGCGGCGTCCCGAGGTGGAAATTGGCTCTCTGCGCCCTCAGTTCGGATTTATCCACAGATGACACCGATGGGCACCGATTAAAAAGTCTGCCCAGATTGATGATTATCTGTGTTAATCTGTGTCCTCTGTGGAAAATCCCCCCGGTAGCACGACAATGACGGCGCTGCTTGAAGTTCGCGGCCTCGCGAAAAGCTACCGCGAGGGGCGGGCGGGCGCCAAGGCCGTCCTGGACAACGTGGACTTCGCGCTCCCGGCCGGCGCGGTCATGAGCCTCACCGGGCCGAGCGGCTCGGGGAAAAGCACGCTGCTGCACCTCGTGGGCTTGGTGGATCGCCCGGACGCGGGCGAGATCCGCTACGCGGGCGAAAACGTCGGCGCCTGGAAACGCGCGGCGCGCGAGGACTTCCGCGCCGCCAAGCTGGGTTTCGCCTTTCAGCGGCATCTACTGCTGAATGAGTTCACCCTGCTGGAAAACGTGCTGCTTCCCGCCGCGCGCCGCGGGGAAACGCGCGCGCTCGACGCGCGCGCGCGCGGCCTGCTGGAGCGCCTAGGCATCGCGGATCTCGCCGCCGCCTATCCGCCCACGCTCAGCGGCGGCGAGGCGCAGCGCGCGGCCCTGTGCCGGGCCTTGCTGAATCGTCCGGCCCTGCTGCTGCTCGACGAGCCCACCGGCAACCTCGATCCGGGCTTGGGACGCAAGGTCATGGAAGAGCTGTTCGCGCTGGCGCGCGACGAGGGCAGCGCGGTGCTGCTGGTCACGCACAACCTCGAACTCGCGGCGGCGGCGGACCTGCGCTGCGAGCTGCGCTCGCACCGTCTGCTTCCCGCTCTGTAATGGTTCAGCCGGGCTAAAATGCAAAGAATCAACTTGAATCTGGAAAGCGGGAAATCAGGAAAAATCAGAAAAGCTCTCTGGGGTTTCCTGGTCGAAAAAAGAAGCCGACACGTGTTTTTTGGCTCTTTTTCCTGCTTTCCTGCTTTCCAGATAAAAAATCCGGTGAACGGGTTCCCCGCACCCTGATGGCGGCGACGGATTCCGCGCCCCTGCGGCTGGCGCGCAAATTGCAACAGCGCCGCTGCGGCGAAGAGCGCGGCTTGTGCCTGGTCGAGGGCTTCAAGTGCCTGAAGGAAGCGCTGCGGATGGGTCCGCCGGTCGCGGTCTTTTTTTCCGCGCGCGCCGCCGGCGCCCTCGCGCCGCTCTCTCTCGCGCGCGACCACGCGCATGAAGTCGCGGAAAAAACGCTCGCCGCGCTCTGCAGCACCGCCACCCCCGAGGGCGTGCTCGCCATCGTCCGGCGTCCGCCCGTCGCCGCCGGTCTGCCGGCGGGGCAGCCCGGTTCTTTGCACCTCGCCCTCTACGAGTGGCGCGACCCCGCCAATACCGGCGCCGTGGTGCGCTGCGCGCGGGGCCTCGGGGCGGCCTCGGTCCTCCAATGGGGGGAGGGCCCGGATTTCTTTTCTCCCAAGGTCATCCGCGCTTCCATGGGCAGCGTCTTCCATCTTCCCCTGGCGCGCCTGCCGGCCCGCGAGCAGCCGCCGGAAACCTGGGCTTGTTTCTACGCCGACGCCTCGGCTTCCCGCGCTCCGGCGCGATTGGCGCGCGACCGGCCCAACCTGCTGGTGGTGGGCGGCGAAGCGCATGGGCTTCCCGAAGGTCTGCGTTCCGCTCCGGGAGCCTTGGCCATCGAAATGTCCGGGGGACTCGAATCCCTGAGCGCGCCCATCGCCGCCGCGCTGCTGCTGGATCGGCTGCGCGGCCGGATTCATCCTGAAAACGGCAGTTGAAAAACTCGTGGCCGTGCAGCAAGGGACTGTCTCCTCCCGCTTCCTCCCGCTTGAGCTCTGCCTGGTTGGGAATTTGAATACAACTTCTACCACAGAGACACAGAGATCACAGAGAATTTCTCCTGCGTTCTCCGTGTCCTCTGTGCCTCTGTGGTGCATCGTTTTCGTCTTTTTTGGTTCCGGCTTTGCCGGGTTAGGCTTATTGACCGCCTCCGCCGCCGTTTAGACTTGAATCCGTGGGGGAAATCCTGAATCTGCCCGACCTGCCTTTTGCGAGGGGCGTGAGCGCCGCGCTGCGACTGGTCAGCGCGCGGGCCTTCTCCTGGCTGATGGTCGTTGTGGCCAGCGTGTGGTTTTGTTTCCTCGTCTGCCCCATGGAGAACACGCTGTCGCTGGAAGAGCTACGCATGGCCCGCGAGGAGCGGGAGCTCGTGGATCTGCGCGCCGACGCGCACCGTTTGCGGTCCATCCGCGCCCTGGTCGCGGATCGCGACGGGTTCACCATGGAGCGCCTGGTGCGCGCCGAATTCAACCTCGTGGGGCCGGAACCCTGAAGCCATGGCTGACGTCCTGAGCCAGAGCGAAGTGGATGCCCTGCTGCAAGCGGTGGGGGGCGGGGAAGACACCGGAGGTTTCGATCTGTCCAGTCCTACGGGGGCCGCGCCAGCGGCTCCCGGCGCCTCCCCGGCGGCGGCGGCGGCGCCCAAGAAAAAGGCGCGTCCGCAATTCGAGGACAAAAACGTCACCATCTACGATTTCAAGCGCCCGAACCGCGTTTCCCCCGAGCAGATGCGCGCGCTCTCCTCGCTGCACGAGCAGTTCGCGCGCAACCTCGCCGCCGAACTCACCGGCGTGCTGCGCACGCTCATTGACATCCAGGCCTCGCAAGCGGAGCAACTGACTTTCCAGGAATTCACCATGTCGCTGCCGAACCCCACCAGCATCACGGTGCTCTCCTGCGAGCCGCTCTCCGGAGAGATCGTCCTGGAACTCAACCCCACCATCTGCTTCCCCGTCATTGACAAGCTGCTGGGCGGCGGGCACGCGGCCGCGGCCGCGCCGGAGCGCGCGTTCACGGAAATCGAGACGCGGTTGATTTCCCAGATCGTGGACCACATCATCCACAACCTGCAGGAGGTGTGGACCCCGGTGGCCAACCTGCATTTTTCCGTGGTGGACACCGAAACCAACCCGCAGATCCTGCAAAACGTGGCGCCCAATGAAATCGTGGTGCTGCTCACCTTCGAGGTGCGCATGAGCGAGGGCGAGGCGGGCGGCATGCTCAACCTGTGCCTGCCCTTCAACGTCATCGAGCCCATCATGGGCAGCCTGTCCAGCCAGAGCTGGTTCATGGACCGCAGCCGCGCCGGCAAGGAGGACGCCCAGCGCATCCGCACCAACCTCCAGGACGTGAACATGACCCTGGAGTGCTTCATCGCCGAGACCGACATAGCGCTCCGGGATTTCCGCAACCTGAAGCCGGGCGACATTATCACCACGTCCAAGCTGGCGCGCCATCCCGTCCTGGCGCACATCGGCGGCAAGCCCAAGTTTCGCGCCACCATGGGCCAGATCCGCGGGCACAAGGCCATGCGCATCGAGGGCCGGGCGCGGGAAACCGATAAAATCAACTTGTGATGACCATCGCCGCCGCTTTTACCGCCGTGGGTGAGGCGCTCGCCGCTGCCTGGACCACGCTGCTGCAAAAGAAGATCGCGCTCGGCGCGGTCGAGGAGTCAGCGCTCGGGTCCGCGCCCTTCCTGGGCGAGCTCCAGGGCGAGTTCGCCTCGGCCACCATCTCCTTCAGCGGCGACCTCTCCGGAGCGGCGCGGGTCTTCATCCCCAAGCTCGAAGCCCTCACCATGGTGGGCCTGATGATCGCCATGGGCGGGGACGAGGCGCAGGTGGAGAAATCGCGTGCGGCGAAAAGTTTCGGCGACACCGAACTCGACGCGCTGCGCGAGGCCTTCAACCAGTTGGCCGCCACCACGGCGACGGTGCTGCGCGACCGCCTGGCCTGTTCCGTGGCCGCGCGTCCTGGCGCGGTAGAAGGCGCGAGCCTGGACGGCACGGCGGGCGAATTCGATCCCAAGGGTCACCTGCTGCGATCCACTCTCGAACTCGAGGGTTATGGCGGCTCCCACCTCTATTGGATGCTGCCCGCCGCGCTGGCGGAACACATCGCCAATCCTCAGAAGCACGCCGCGGCGCCGGCGCACGCTGCCACCGCGCCCGCGCAGGCCAAGGCGGAACCCGTCAGCAAGGCGGTCATTGACCGGCAATTGCTCGACACGCCCGTGCTGGCGGAGGTCATCCTCGCGGATCGCATCATGAAGTACAGCGAAGTCCTGAACATCTGCGTGGGCTCGGTCCTGGAGTTCAAGAAACTGTGCGACGCTCCGGTGAACCTCGAGATTTGCGACACGACGTTCGCCAACGGCGAGGTGGTGGCCACTCAGGACCAGCACTTCGCGCTGCGCGTCCACGAAGTCGCTCCCCGGGACTAGACCGGCCGCCTTGAACGGCGGCGAGTTTTTCGTGACGGGCGCGCCCCGACGCCTGGACGTCACACTACGCGAGCAGTTTACAGAAACGAGCCGCAACCGCATCCAGCAGGCCATCCGCGCGGGCCGGGTGCGCGTGAACGACCAGCCGGGCCGGCCTGGAGACATGGTGAGCGACGGCGACCGCGTCGCTTTCGATTCCCTCGATGAACCGGTGCCCGAGGAACCCTTGCCGCCCGCCGCGGAGCAGCTCGTGGTGCTCTACGAGGATGAGGAGCTGCTGGCAGTGGACAAGCCGTCGGGCCTCGCCTGCCAGCCGCCCCCGGGCCGGCGCGGCGGCAGCCTGCTCGAAGCGGCGCGCGCACGCGGCTGGCGGCTCGCGGGCGGGGAGGACCCCGCGCGCGCGGGCCTGGTGCATCGCCTGGACCGCGACACCAGCGGCGTGCTGCTGCTCGCCAAGAGCGAGCGCGCCCACGCGCATTTACAGCAGGCCTTCCGCGAGCAGCGGGTGCAGAAGATCTACCATTGCCTGGCCAGCGGCAGCTTCCTGCGCATGGAGTTCCATTGCGATGCGCCCCTGGCGCGTGATCCCCAGCAGCGTACCACGCGGCGCGTGGACACCCGCGGCCGGCCGGCGCAGACGCAGTTCCGCGTGCTGCGGCTGGTGGGACGTTTCGCGCTGCTCGAAGCGCGGCCGCTCACCGGGCGCACCCACCAGATCCGCGCGCACTTGAAACACCTCGGCCATTTCATTTTGGGCGATCCCCTTTATGGACCGCGCCACCTGGAGGGTTTCAAGCCCGGCGAGATCGCGCGCACCATGCTGCACAGCCGCAGCCTCACGTTTCCGGCGCTGGACGGACGATCCCTCACCCTCAGCGCCCCTGAACCGGAGGATTTCACGGCGTTCGCCCGCCGCCTCGGGCTCAGCGGCTGAAGCGGTAGGTGAATTAAAAACGGCAGTTGAAAGGCAAGTCTTTGTATCGCAAGGGACAGTCCCCCCCGGCGTCCCCCATTCGAGGGGATTCGGGAAGGGGCAGTCTCTTGCCTTGCAGCCGGTTAGCTTTCAACCGCCGTTTTTAGGATGAAAATTCTTTGGGTTGGCCTCGATGAGGCGGGTTACGGTCCGATCCTCGGGCCGTTGTGCGTTGCGGCCTATGCAAGCCGGCGGGAGATGGCGGGGCCGGCCCGCGATTCCAAGGCGATTTACCGCGGAGGAAATATTTCCAGGCTGGTGGCGCGCTGCCGGCAGCTCGCGGGGAAAATCCCGTTGGCCGAAGTGTTGCTAGATTCCGTCAGCGGGCAGGGCATGGAGCAGGAACCCTGGCACTTGCCGCCGGCGGAGGGGGACGCCATGATAGCCAACGGCCCTGCCGTTTCTGGCGCGGGGATGTCCGCGGATGCTGAAATCCCAGGCCTGCAAATCCGCGCGCGGGCCGCCGGCGTCGCAGAGTTTTCTCAAGGTCTGCAACGAGGCAACAAAGCCGATTTTCTGGCCGAACTCTACCGCGACGTGCTCTTGGAGCTTTTTGAGAAAACCGCGCCGGAATGGCACGAAGCCCACGTCGCTTTCGATCGCTGGGGAGGCCGGCACAGGTATGCGCCAATCCTCGCTGCTTGGGGGTTTGAGGTTCACGAAAGTGACGACGGCGACAAAGCCAGCCGTTACACGGCATTCTGGCGCGGACGCAGGTTGCAAATCGCCTTCCTGGTGGGTGGGGATCGCAGCGAGCCGGCCATCGCCGCCGCCTCTTGTTTCGCCAAGCTGGCGCGCGAAGTCTTGATGGCCCGTTTCAACGCTTGGTGGGTGCGCCTGCTGCCGGGGTTGCTCCCGACGGCCGGCTACTACGAGGACGGTCTGCGCTTCCTCGCCGAGATTGAAGAATGCCGCGCGCGCCATAATATCCCCCTCCGACTGCTGAGGAGAAGCCGATGAAATCCCTGTTGTCCTTCCTGCTGGTTTGCGCCATCGGCGCCGTGGCCGAAGCCAAGCCGTCGCAACCCATGGACGGCAACCTGACCCTCACGGGGCTTGAAATCCGCGAAGGGGTCGCGCAGTACTCCCTGTTGCTGGAATTTCGTCCCTGGAACGACACCACCCGGGCCTCTTTTCACCTCAAGCTCCCGCCGAATTTCGTCCTGGAGCAGGGCTTCCAGTTCTGGGAGGGGCCCTTGAAGAGCAACGTCGTTTTCGTCCGCACCTTCATCATCACCGCGCCTCTTGAGGGCAAGGGCCTGGTGGAGCTTTCAGCGGAAATTTCCCTGGAAGGCGAAAACAAGAGCGCCCAGGTTTTCTCGCTGGATTTGAATCGCCAGAGCAACCTGCAGAAGGCGGAGGGACTGGACCCCGGCGCCTCGCGGCGCTCGCGCGACTCTGGCATCTCGCGGCGCTGAGGGTTGTCGCGGCTTTCGCGCCTGTGCTGCGCCCTGATGGCCTCCATGTTCGCACCGCTTCCGGGCGCGGTGAATGTGAGCGGAACGGTGCAATACGAAAAAACCATCTACTCCCGTCCTCCGGCGAATGTGCCGGAGGCGGTGGCTTATGCGCCTCTGGCCGGCGCGGCCATCCGCGCGTATGACCCCGTGGGGAACCTGGCCGCAACGGCGGAGACGGACAAGAACGGCTTCTACACGCTGCGGGCGGATGCTTCAGCCGTGAGGGTGGAAGTGGCCTCCTCCTCCGCTTACGTTGCGGTGGGGAGCGGCTTTTCCAGCGGCAATACCACCGGCCTTTATTCCCTGGAGGTAACGCCGTTGACCGGCTCCGCGCTGGGGCGCGACCTCATCATCCTGCGCAGCTCGAACGCCGGGGCTTTCAATATCTTCACGCAGCTCACGCGCGGGCGCGGGTGGCTGCTGGAGCGCGGTTACGGCCTGGACAGCGGTATCCGCGCGGTTTGGCCCAGCTCCTCCACCCAGTTCGTGCCCGGGGAGGGCAAGCTCTATATCCAGTTGCAGCACCGCGATGGCGACCCCGATGAGTTCGACGACGACATCATCCTGCATGAATTCGGCCACCTTTTCGCCGAGCTTTTCAGCACCGACCACTCGGAGGGCGGCAGCCACTCCATCACTGGCACCCTGGATTTGCGCCTGAGCTGGTCGGAGGGTTTCGCCCACTGGTTCTCCTCGGCGGTGCGCTCCGATCCCGTGCACGTGGATAGCACCGGCTCCGTGAATTCCACGGGCGCCTCCCTCGTCAGCAGCTTCGATATCTCGAAGCCCGCGGCGCAGGCTCTGGGGGCCGGCAATGAATGGGCGGTCGCCCATGTCCTCTGGAAGGCCCGGGAGTCCTTCGGCGAGGCCGGGGTTCTCGCCGCCGCCGCGCGTTTCCGCACCGTCCCGGCCGCGCTCCAGGGCGATCCGGTGACGCTGGACAGTTTCCACGATGTTTTTCCCGTGGTGAGCCCTGGCGCGGATTTGAGCGCGGTTTACCTCGACCGGCGCATGTCCTACTCCCTGGACGCCCTGGAACCCGCGGTTCCCCCCGTGACGGTGGCGGTTTCCGCCAACCTTCCTTACACCAGGGACGCGCTCACGTTCTTCCCCGCCAACGACCGGGACAGTTTTCGCTTCAGCGCCCTCAAGGGCGAGACCTACGATATCGAAACCGGCAAGACCGGCAACGGCGCGCTCACCGAGCTCCGCGTCTATCTCGGGGAGGGCGGCCCGCTGATCGCGTCCAATGCCCAGCGCTTCGGCGCCAGCTCCGACACGACGTCTTACGTCTTCCTGTCCGCTGGCGTGGACGGCGACTATTTCGTCGAGGTCCTGCGCTTCACGAGCGCCACCCGCAATTACGGGCCGGACGGCGGCAGCTACACACGCACGGCGGGTCATTACGGCAGTTACGCCGTCGCCGTCAGCCGGGCGCCCACCGCCAGCGCGGATCCCTCGCGTTCCGCCATTCCCGGGTTCAAGCCCGAGTTGCCGGCGCTGCGGCAGAGCAGCACGGCCGATGGGGACAAGGGGCGCTGCTGGCTGCAAAGTTTTCCGTGAAATATTTTCTGCTATTATTCTTGTTTCTCCCCGCCGCCGCGGCCTCGGAGCCGCTCAAAGGCCGCGCGGATGTTCTGCGGGCCGTGGAACAGATGCGCCGCTTCACTTTCGCGGAAGACAGCGATCGCGACAGGTTCCCTGACGAATGGTTCGTGGAGAAGGGCGAGGGTTTCCAGAGCTATCACAGTCTTTTGATTGACACCACGCAGGGCAGCGATGGATCCACCAGCCTGCGGTTCGGGTTCTCCGGAGGAAAGGCCGGGGTGCGTAGCGCGGCATTGCGGCTCGACCCGCGCTTTGCCTATAATATCACGCTCCACTATAAGGGCGAAAACCTCGGACCCCAGACGCGCAGTGAAATGACACTCGGCCTCAAGGCTTACAGCGAGAATGAGCGACTGCTGCAGGACGAGAGCGTCCGGGAAACCACCTTCCCCGTCGCCTGGACACAAAGCCGCACCTTGCGCGTGGAAAGGATTGACGCGCGTGCCCGTTCCGCCGTGCTCTACGTGCATCTCGCGGGCCGCCCCGGAGGCCGGGGCGTGCTGTGGGTGGACGAGGTGGCCATCGAGGCCAGTCCGCGGCTGCACATCGAGACCAGCCGGCCCCTCAACATCTTTGCGCCCGGGGAGGACATGGTCTTCAAGCAGCTCATCGAGGGCACGCAGCCGGGCGAGGAATACGTTTTCAAGACCGTGGTGCGCGACTTCCTGGACGAGGTCATCGATTCCAGCAGCCGCGCTATTCGCGGTTCCGAAACCACGCTGAGCCTGCCCGCGAGCGTGCCGCTGGCCGACCGGTCGCTTTCCGGGGCGTACTACCTGAACAGCAGCCTGGAAAAAGGTGGTCAGCTCATCGTCGAAAACCGCGAGATCCTGGCCCGTGACGTCGCGCCCCAGCGCGGGTCCCTGGATCCGGGCTTTGGAGTTATCCTCGGCCGGCCGCGGCCTCCCTATGGCGAGCTCATGACCTCGCTCACCAGGCTCGGGATCTCGCTCAGCAAGCTCGACCTCCTGCCGCGCCCCTTCGCCCTGGCGGCCGTGAACGGCCCGGCCATGAAAGACCTGGACGAGCTGCTCCTGACCCTGGCCCCGGATGCCGGGTATCACTTCATCGCCGTGGTGAACCGCATTCCCGATGAGGCCTACGGTCACTCCAAGTTCGCCATCAACCCGCCCCGCCATGTCATCGAAACCTTCCCCACCCACGCCGAAGCGGGGACCTACGCGGGCCAGCACGTTCCCGGCTGGAAGGAGCTCTTCGAGCAACTGCTGCTCGCCTATGGCAGCACCATCAGCGACTGGCAGATCGGGGACGACGCCGACGCCGTGCCTCCCGGAAGTTTGCAGGCCGCCGGAAACGTCATGGATCACCTGCGCGCGCGTGCCTCCTGGAGCCAGGTGCTCGTTCCCACGGCCTGGAGCGGCAATGCCGCGCGCGGCACGCTGGTTTATGTGCCCGCCACCATGGGCTACGATGAACTCGAAGCGCGGCTGGCGGGCACACGGGGCGAAGGCCTGCACGTCACCGTGCAACTCGACTCCCTGGAGGAAGCGGGCGCGGTCAAAGTCCTCGAAAACCTGGTGAAGAAAGTGACTCTACTCAAGGCCGCGCGCGGGGACAGCGGCCAGCCGTTGGTCCAGAAGATCTTCGTGGACCGGCTCACCGATGCCGACCGCGGCCTGATGCGACCGGATTACAAACCCTTCTCCGCATATTTCGCCTATAAGACCCTGGTGTCCTGGTTCCAGGACGCCGAGATCCTGGGTCAGCTCACCCTCGATGACAAGGATATCGTGAGCTACGCCTTCCAAAAGAAGGACAGCGGCCTGGTGCTGCTGTGGCGCCGCGCTGGCGCCGGCCCCGCGCGGCTGTGGCTGGGCGAGGGCGTGCGCCGCATGGACCTCATGGGCAACCAGAGTCCGCTCAAAGTCGAGGACGATTCCAGCTTCACCACCAAGCTCACCTCCACGCCCATCTTCATCTTGAGCCCGCACCCCGAGCTGTTGCGCACGCTGCTTTCTTTCCGCCTGGAACGCGGCGATCTTGAGGCGGCGGTGAAGCTGCAGGACCAGCGCGCCGCCATCACCAACCATTTCGCTGAACGCGCCAAATTCGATATTGACCTGCACTACCCCAGCGAATGGCTGGCCCAGAACAACGTCTTTGCCCTGGAGCTCGAACCCGGTGCCGGCGGGGCTTCCGCCATCAAGCTCGCACCCTCGCCGCTGAGTCCGCTCGGACCCGTGCCGGTCTATACCGACCTCAACATCAGTCTGGCGGAGAGCCAAAAACGGCATTTCGTCAAGCTCTATCGCGAGGACGCCTTGAACTCCGACGTGGACGTGGCGGTCACGTTTTTCCGCGCCGTGGGCGGACTCAACATGGACATCCACCTGGAACTGGGCAAGAAGAACCTGCGCCCCTCGACCTTCGTGGTCGCGGCGCTGTTTCCCAATGGCACGAACCTGGAAGCTTTTTTTCGCGACCTCAAGCCCGGTGAACGCGGCACGCGCTCGCTCTTCGTGCGCGGCAGCGAGAGCGACCTCGGCCCCAACATGAGCGTCGAGGTCAAGGAGACTTTGGGGCGGCGCCATATCAACCGCAGCTTCCCGGTTGCCCTGAAGTATTGAACCTAAAAACGGCAGTTGAAAAGGTAAGCGTTCACCCCATGATTCGAGCTTACGCATTGCGGGGTCAGCAGCCAGGCCCGTTCGTGCTGAGCCTGTCGAAGCATGAACGGGCCGCGAGCCTCCATCGCCATTCACCCTTCGACAAGCTCAGGGCGAACGGCTGGGATTTCTGTAACATAGCTGAACGCTTACTTGAAAAGTATGCCGATTCAACGCAAGGAACAGTCCCCCCTTGCGGGAAGGGACCGTCCCCTGCTCAGCCGTTCGGTTTTCAACTGCCGTTGATAGGTTAGCATGAGGATCCTCGTGGTGGGAGCCGGCGCCATGGGGACGGCCCTGGCGGGGCTCCTCAGTCCGGCGCACGGCGTGCTCTTATGGTGCCGGCGCGCGGAACTGGCCGCCGAGCTCGGCCAGCGGCGCGAAAACAGGCGCTATCTGCCGGGATACCGAATTCCGGAGACGGTAGCGCTCACGAGCGGCCCCGGCGCCGATCTCGCTTCCTTCGAAGGGCTGGTCCTCGCCGTGCCCACCCAGCATTTGCGAGCCACGGCCCAGGCGCTGGGCCTCAAAAATTTCGCGGGTTCCCTCGTCAGCACCGCCAAGGGCCTGGAGATAGGCACCTCCAAAACCCCTTGCGCCATCCTGGAGGATCTGGGCTGCGCCGCCAAAAATATCCTGGCGCTCTCGGGGCCGAGCCTGGCCGGGGAGATGGTGCGCGGACTGCCCACGAGCCTGGTGCTGGCCGGGAATAGCGCTGCGCTGCGCAGCCGCCTGGCCACCGCCTTTGCCACGCCGACCCTACGCATCTACCACGGCGCCGACCGCATCGGCGTCGAACTCGGCGGTGCGCTCAAGAACATCATCGCCATCGCCGCCGGCATGTCGGATGGCCTGGGCTTCGGCATGAACACCAAGTCGGCCATCATCACGCGGGGATTGGCGGAGATCACCAAGTACAGCCTGGCCCAAGGGGCGCGCCGCGAGACCTTCTACGGGCTGAGCGGGATCGGAGACCTCGTGACCACCTGTTGCAGCCCCGATTCGCGCAACCGCTCTTTCGGCTTTGCCCAGGTGACCGACCCCGCCTCCTTTAAACTCGAAGAGCACCTGGCCGAAGGCGCTTACACCGTGCGCTCGCTGGTGCAGGAGCTCGACGCCGCGGGCGGGCCGGAAATGCCGCTCTGCCGCGCGGTGCACGCGGTGGTGGCGGAGGGGCGCGAGGCGCACAAGGTGATGCGCGAGCTGTTGAACCGGCCGCTCAAGCAGGAAGATTGATCGCGCAAGCAAAAACCCGAAAAATTTATCCACAGATGACACAGATCAACACAGATAAGAATCCATACGGGTCAATCTTCTTTAATCTGTGTATATCTGTGGACAATTCCCGATGATGGCTGTATTTTTGCGACCGAACCCAGCGTGATGGCCCGGCGCAAGGGAAAGTTGTGCATCGTCTCGGGGCCTTCGGGCAGCGGCAAGAGCAGCCTCATCGCGTGGCTCTTGAAGGAAGTGCCGGCCATCCGCTTTCCCACCTCGGCCACCACGCGTCCGCGCCGGCCCGGAGAAAAAAATGGCGTGCACTACCATTTTTTGACGCGCCGCGCTTTCGCGCGCGGCATCAAAGAGGGGCGGTTCCTCGAATATGCCGATGTTTACGGCCACCTTTATGGAACGCTCAAGGCCACGGTGGAAGCGGGCCTGGAGCGCGGCGATATTTTGCTCAAGGACGTGGACGTTCAGGGGGCCGCCGCCCTGATGCAAGCGCTGCCGCGGGCGCGCCGGCTCTCCATCTTCATCGTGCCGCCTTCCCTGAAGGTGTTGCGCGAACGGCTCAAGGGGCGCGGCACCGAATCGCGGGAGCGCTTCGCGACGCGCGTCCGTGAAGCCGAGAAAGAGCTGGAAGCGCGCGGGCTTTTCGACCATATTGTGGTGAACGGCGATTTCGAGAAGGCCTGCCGCCGCTTCCGCGCCATCCTGAGGCCGCTGGTTGGTTGATCCGGACGCACCCGGTTTGCGGGAGGAGCCACCCGCTCCCGCCCTCAGCGTGATCGTCCCCATGTACAACGAGGAAGCCACGGTCGTGGAAGTTTTGGAACAACTCGCCGCGCTGCGTTTTCCCGACCCCCTGGAGGTGCTGGTGGTGGATGACGGCAGCCGTGACGCCAGCGCCGCGCGCGTGCGCGCATGGCTGGCGGAAAACCGCGGCGCGCTGGCGCGCCACACGCGGCTCTTCCAAAAACCCAACGGCGGCAAGGGTTCGGCGGTGCGGCTGGGCGTCGAGCACAGCCGCGGTCGGGTGCTCATCGTCCAGGACGCCGATCTCGAGTACGACCCCGGCGACATCCCTGCCTGCGTGAATCCCATTCTGCAAAACCAGGCCCTGGTGGTGTATGGCTCAAGGCTGAGGAACCGCGCCAACCGCCACTCCTACCGGCGTTACTACTGGGGGGGGGTGGCCGTCACCTGGGCCTGCAACCTGCTTTACGGCGCCAGGCTTACGGATGAGCCCACCGGATATAAAGCCTTCCAGGGCGACCTGTTGCGCGCCCTTTCGTTCGCTGGCGACAGTTTTGAGTGGGAGCCCGAGATAACAGCTCGCTTGTTGCGACTGGATATCGCCATCCACGAGGTTCCCGTGAGTTACCGCCCGCGCGGCTTCGCCGAGGGCAAAAAAATATCCTGGCGCGACGGCGTCCAGGCCCTGACCACGCTGCTCGCCTGGCGCTGGTGCTCGAATGCCGGAGATCAGCAAAAACTCACATGCTTGAAACGGGAAGGCAAAATCCAGATCGCTGGCGCGGGCTGATCCCCGCTGCTGTTCTGCTGATTGCGGCGGCCCACGGCCTTTTTCTGGTGCTGGGCTGTGCGGGAATATTCGCCGATCATCCCTTGCAGCCGGACAGCGGCTCGTACTTCAACCTGGCGAGCCACCTCGCCACGGCGGGAATGTTCTCGCTGGATGGGCAAACCTCCTGCGCGGCCCGGGAGCCGCTTTATCCGTTATTCCTGGCCGCCTTCATCAAAGTGGGGTTGCTGGCACCCTTCAAACTCACGCCCGCACAATGCGCTCCGGTGCTGGTGGCTCAACTCTTGCTCTACGCCGCGGCCATCGCCATGCTCTTCGTTCTCGCGCGCCGCGCCGTGGGAACGCGCAACGCCGCCGCTGCCGCATTGTTTCTCGCCGCTTATCCCCCCGTCGCGCAAGTCGCCCAGCTCATCCTCTCCGAGGTCCTGGTCCTGCCGCTGCTGGCTGGCGGCCTCTTCTTCCTCGACCGCCGTTTGCGGTACGGGGGAACGGCCAGCCTCATCGCCGCCGCCATCCTCCTGGGGCTGAGCGGCCTGGTCAAGTCCGTCCACATTGCGCTGCTGCCGCTTTTCGCCCTTGTCATCGCCTGGCGCGGCGGGCGCAGGGATTTCGCGCCCGCCGCGCTGTTCCTCGCGCTGGCGCTGGCGCTGCCGCTCTCCTGGACGGCGCGCAACTGGGTGCGTTTCGGCCAGCCCATCCTGTCCTCCACCGATGGCGGCAGTTCCTTCTACCGCGGCAACCTCCTGCGCTTCGAGCAGCTTCCCAACATGAACGACCCGCGCATCCCCGCGGATTTTCGCCGCGAGCTCGCCGCCGTGCCGCCCAACAAGGCCGACGGCCTGCTTTTCCGCGCCGGCCTCGCCCGCATGGCCGCGCACCCCTGGCGGGCGCTGGCGCATTTCCTCTACAAATTCACGGTCCTGACGCTGGGGCAGTTCTCCTGGACCTCGCCGCTCTTCCTGTTCCGGTTGTTTTTTCTCGCTTTCGCCTTGCGCGGGGCGTTGTCCCGCATGCGCCATGGCGACACGTGCGCCGCCCTGGCGCTGATCTACGCCCTGGCGACGGCCGTTCTCTACACCCTGATCTACACCGTCCCGCGCTATTTCGTCCCGGCCACTTTTCTGCTGGCGCCTTTTTTTGTGGCGGGGATGATGCAAGGTTGCGCCCGAGCCGCCGTTTCAGGCCTTCAACACTCGCGGCATGTCGAATAAGGACCGAGCACCACGACGGGCCCTCGCAAGCTCTTCATAAAAGCAAGGTAAGTGGTCACGGCGAAACGAACAAAAAAAAGATCGACCGCGGATAATTTAACCTAAAAACGGTAGTTGAAAGTTAAGTCGTTTTATCGCAAGGGACAGTTCCCGCTTCGCGAAGGGACAGTCCCCTGCTTTTCAGCCGGTTAGTTTTCAACTGCTGTTTTTAGGTTTAATTTTTCTTTTCCATCCGTGTTATCCGCGGTTAATATTTTTCGTGAACACTTACAAGCCGACAATGCACATCACGCCCAAGCAGGTGGGACCCCCTGCCTGGACAACTGGATCCCTCCGCTAAGGAGTCGTCAGCGTCCTGCCCGTAATTTGCGCCTGGAACTCATCTTTGATCTGGCTCCAATCGTGCAGCATGCCGGGGTCGAAGTCCGCTCCGTTCGGCCATGTCAGCGTATGTGCGATCGGATCGATTTTCACCTTGGAAAAAAAATCCTTGTCCTGGAGCGGTTCGAACAGCTCGCCGGTCAATAATGGAAAGAAATCGATGCGTTGCGAGGAGCCGTCGTCGAATGAAACCTTCAGGACGTAATCGCCCAACCGCTTGAAACTGATGATTCTTGCGAGGGTGTGCTTCATGGCGGCTTATCTCAATGGGGCGATGGGGTCAGGCTTCCGACCGTTCAGGAGCAAGCTCCAATCCTTCAGCAATTCGGTTTGGTGCAGTTCGGCCCAAGCTTCTACCAAGCGTCTCTGCGGGTTCGGGAAGGAACCGGCGATCATGTCAATCGGATCCATGGTAAAAACGGCCATTTGTTCCTGATAATAAGCGTGAAAGTGCGCCTTGTGGTGCGGTTCCCCAAGTTCCCGATACATCCGGATGATGATTCCATAAAAACGAGCCAATTCGGGCAGGATCGATAGCAAATCTGATTCAATGAACGATGGTAATTTTAGCGCCAGGGGCGCTCGTGCACGGGCGCTGGAACAAGCCCGCGCAGCCTTGCTTCACTCCCCGAGGATGACATCTCCCACCACGTCCACCTCCTTGGTGCTGACGCCGCTGAACCAGCCGCTGTAGCAGTCGCGGCCCACGCCGTCGTCGTCGTTGAGGATCATCGCCATGCCGAGGTTGCGCCCTGCCGCCGGCTGGAACGGAGCTAGGCGCTCCCAGGGGAAAGCGACCTCGTAGGTCTTGCCGCCGCTGCCGTCGGTGAACGCCTTGGCCGCGATGCGGATGTTGGGCACGGCCCCTGACGGCGCCCGGACGTCGGCGGAATACCAGCACCACGCCTGCGCCCCCTTGGTGCCGTAGCCGATGCCGTAGTCGTATTTGCCTATTTTCTCCGGCGCTTCGCGGCAGGGATCGAAGAGGAATTGCAGGCCGTCGCCGGCCCAGAGCTCCACGTCCTGCTTCTGGTTGCGGAACACGTCGTCCACCACGGTGACACCGACGTAGAGGAACTGGTCGTCCCACAGCACGCGCAGCTCGCCGGACACGTCCTTGAGCCCGCGCCAGGTGCGCTCGCCATAGCCCCAGAACTGCCGCTCCTCGTGGATCTTGAGGACCTGCGCCCGCCGCCAGTCGGCCTCGTCGAGGACGCCGTCGAGCTTCGGCGCCGCCCTGGCGCGCGGCGCGTTGGCGAAGCCGGCGAGGTTGCGCTCGCGGGTGAGGGTGATGCCGCTCGCGTCGGTGGCCAGCGCCCGCACCCGGTAGATGGTCTGCGGGTCGAGGCCGTTCAGCGCAACGCTGAACAGGCGCTCGGCTCCCGGCTCGACCAGCAGGCTGGTCTCGGGGACATCGGCGAAGAAGGCCTGGGTCGGCGTCGGCTTGGCGGGGTCGAAGTTGTTCTTCGCCATGAGGTACTCGCCCATCAGGCTCAACGCCAGCGCCACCCGCTGCGGCTCGCGGCCGTTGTTGCGCACGCCCACGCTCACTCCGGCGGCGCCCTCAGCCTTTTGGATCGTCGGCAGGACGCGCAGCGAGACCTGCCCGGTGACCGGGATGCCAAGGTAAATCTCGCCGGCCTTGGCCAGGGCGATGGCGACGCGCGCCTCGCGCGCGCTGGTGACGGTTGGTGCCCCCAGGCTCCAGGTCGCGGTATTCTTGCCGTTGGCGCTGCCGACGACCGGCTTCCCCACCGTCCAGCCTCGCGGTGCCTTGACCGTCACCGCCGCGACCGGCAGGGTATTCATGGCCAGGGTGAGGGCGACGGCGCTGCCCTTGACCACGCTGGCGGGTTCCGCCATCAGGCTGGCGACGGGTTCGCCGAGCTCCGTCGGCAGGGCGCTCGCGCCCCCCTGCCACGACAGCAGCAGCGCATCCTGGGCTATGCTCAGGGTTACGCCCTTGCCGCCGGCATCGAGGACCACCGCGCTGCCGTCAATGCGCAGGACCTTGACCGCTCCGGTTCCGGGCAGGGGCAGGAACACGTCGTGGCGGCCCTTGTCGGCGTACAGGCTCATGAAGCAGGCGCCCTTGTCATCCTTGAACAGGGTGGCGAGGACGCCGTTCGGATAGAGCTTCTCGCCCAGGCATTTTTTCACCAGGATGCCGTTCACCATGTTGTAGTAGGCGAGGGCGTCGAGACGCGGGCTGTAGCTCTCGTACTTGCAGTTGAAGGCGTTGAACGAGTCGCCGTTGCTGCCGGTGATGACGCCCTTCGGATCGGGGTAGAAGAGGTCGAACCACGAGCAGTGCAGGCCGCCGAGGGCGAAGAACACCGACAGCTTGCGGATGAGGTCGTTGGTGATGGCGAGGCGCGGCAGGCCCTGGCTGTTGAGGCCGAGCTCGGTGGCGACGATGGGCTTGCGGCATTTGTACTTGGCGAACAGCCGCTCGTACTCGGCGAAGATGTTGCGGATGCCGGGCACGTCCTCATAGACGTGGAAATCGAAGACGTCAAGGACATCCTGGAAGCCGGCCTTGAAATAGGCCTCGCACGGGCCGACCGAGGTGCCGAGGACCTGGATCGTCGCATCGAATTTCTTCACTTCCTCGTAAATCGCCTTGTAGAACGGCAGCGCTTCGCGCGCGCGCTCTTCGAGGCCCGGCGGCTCGTTGCCGAGGTCAATCATGCGCAGGCCGCGCTGGCCGTAGGTCGCCAGCAGGGCCCGGGTGCCGACGCGCATCGCCTCGACCGTCCACTTCTCGTAGCCGGGCGTGTGGTTCTCGATGGCATGGCTGGGCACGCCGGTGAGCATGGCCATCCCCAGCTTCTCCGCGCTCTCGAACTGCGGCATGAAGGTGTTCCCAGGCGCCTCCACCGGGAACCCGCCCCAAATGCCGCAGACGCGCAGGCCGATGCGGTCGCTCAGCAGCGGGTGCATGTCGAGGCGGTGATCCCAGTTGCGGCTGGTGAAGGGGATTTCCAGCGGCGCGTATTTTTTGCTTGGCGCTTCGGGAAGGATGGCGAGGGTGGTGCGGTCCTGCGCCACATCCAGGCCGGGCAGGTCCACGCGGGTGTGCACCTCGTAGTACTTGCCAACCTCAAGGCCGACGTTGCTGAGGTCGAGCTCCGCGCTGTAGGCGAAGCGGTCGCGGGCGTTCTTGCCGGCCCCGACGGGGGCGAGGGCGACGCCGCCGGGCTCGCCAACCTCGGCGCCCCAGTAGTCGCGCACCTGGAAGGTCAGGCGCCGCTGCTCCGCGGACAGGGGCTTGTAGGCCTCGACTGTGACGGTGACCGCCAGCTTGTCGGTGGGCCGCAGGATGTTGCAGATGGAGGCGCTGGCATAGGTGAAGCGCTCGATGAGCTCCGGCTTGCGCACTTCTGCGTTGACGAAGGCCAGGGCGAGGTCATCAATGTGGCAGACGCCGTGCGCCTTGTTGAGGATCACCCGCACCCGGGCGCTGGTGGCGCCAAGCGGAGGCTCGATGCGCTTGCGGAACGGCCGCCAGGCTTGCTGGCCGCCTGCCATGGCGACCTCGACGGGATCGAGCGGCTTGCCGTCCGCCCCCTGCCAGTCCACCGTCACCATGACGTTGTAGGAACTGTCGGGGGTGACCAGTTCGGTGGCCAGGGCGCCGCTGACCTCCCAGGTGCCTGGCACGACCGCGAGCGCGGGGGCGATGGCGCTCGTGTCCTCTTCCACCCGCTGCAGGGTGCGCGCCATCCGCAGGCTGGCGCCGCTCTTGAATCCCAGGGCGCCATCCACCGCGACGTTGCCGGCGCACACCCAGCCTTTCAGGGGTTCGGCGCCCTCGAAATCCTGGCGGAAGCCGGCGGGCGGTTCAGCGGCGGCCAGGCCCGCCAGCAGGGTGAGGGCCAGGGAACAGCAGTGGCGGAAGGAAAGCATGTGGGTTGCTCCGAAAACGGTTGGCCGATGCGTGCGGACGAGCCGTGCGCGAGCATTAGAATGGCAATCGCTGTCCAGGGTGGTACGCACTGTTGCGCCGATTGTGATAGGGCGGACTGATGGGCAAGAACTATCACCAGAAAACCGTCGTCCGAGCGGATCGTCTTTTTGTGCTATTATTTCATCCGTTAATCCATTGTTATGCCTATTCGACAATTCTATTATCCTCTGGGATGACACCGCTGACGGAAGCCACTGACGGGAATCATGACGGGTTATGCCGTCATTTGCCGGGCAACTTGGACATTTTTGCACAAAGGGTATCGTGATGCAAACGGGCCGTCGGACGAAACGCGTGGCGACGTGGCGCAACACCTTGATCCTGGCGGGAATGGCAATACTGATGAACGCACAAGACGCCGCCTGCAACGACGAGTATGCGGGGCAGTTCAATTACGGTCAGGCCGAGGGCAAGGGCGAGGACTGGGTTCAGGCGATCAAGGTCCTGAAGCCCGGCTACCGCGATTTTATTTCCGGCATGATCACGGTAACTTTCACCGCGCCAGGCATGACCGCCGCCGAAGCCCGCTGCTGGCATCAGCCCGATCAGGCTAATCCAGGCGCGTGGGGGTACGACGCCATCGTGATGAAGTCGAAGCTCATTGACGGCGAGAAGGAAATCTCATTCCCATTCCCCGCCGACGAATTTCCCAACGGACCGACCAACATCCGCATCGTCACCCAGAACGACGCCACCGGCAAACGCGACCTGTGCGAATTGCAGCTCTACAACAAAGGCGGCGTGAAGTGGGCGGGAATAGGCCTTCCGGATGCGGCGCCGCCGGGCGCGGAGGGCATGAAGCTCATCTTCGCGGATGATTTCAATACCATGCCCGCCATCACGCCCAGCGGCATCGGCGCGCGCTACTCGGCGCACAAGCCCTACGACGGCACGCAGGATTTCAGCGGCTGGCGCTTTTCGCACAAGGACGATTTCCCCGGCGCGCATGATCCGTATGAACAGCACGGCACCTGGTTGCGCATCAAGGCGCGCAAATGGGGCGGCCGCAATGAGGAACAGGGCACCGGCATCATCGGTTCCGCGCACTACGACCACGGCGGCCTGCAGGCCATGCCGCCCTGCTATATGGAATGCCGCTTTACCGCGCAGTCGTTCCCCGGCGCATGGCCCGCGTTCTGGACGCTGGCGGTGACGGATAAGGGCGCGGATGAACTGGACATCATCGAGGGCTACGGAGGCTTCGGCCCGGGCCACCCCAACTCGACCGTGTACCACATGGTCACGCACTTCTGGGGGCAGCAGGATGAGACCGGCCATCCGATGAAGGGTTTCTCCCGCAGGGTGCCGACGATGGACCTGGGCGGCAAAAGCTACTGGTCCACGACCGCGCACACCTACGGCGTGTACATCGGCACGAAGGAGACGGTTTATTATTTCGACAACATGGAAATGCTGCGCCATCCGTCGGGTCCCATCAGCGCCGTCACGCCCGCGTTTTTCATGGTGAACTATGCCGTCGGCGGCATCAGCGGTTGGCCGATAGACGCCAAGCGCTATGGCAACGGCGCGGATATGTGGGTGGATTATATCCGCGTGTACGGCACCACGGCACCGCCGCCTTCCATCTCTCCCGTGGACGGGTTCTACTTCAGCGAGCCCGCCAAGGTGGTTCTCCAGTCGGACGTGAAGGACGCCGCCATCCACTTCACCACCGACGGCTCGGAACCGACGACGAAGTCGAGTCGCTACACCCAACCCTTGGCCATCAACGAGGCCTGCGCCATCAAGGCGTTCGTGGTTGCCGACGGCCTCAAACCCAGCGCCGTGGCCGCCGCCAAGGTGCGCAAAGCCATGGACGCCGTCGAACCCGGCCCTACACAACCGGGCCTCGCGTGCACCTACTATGAAGGCACATGGGAAAAACTGCCCGATTTCAGCGCCCTGCAGCCGGTGAAATCCATGGCGGTCGAGACTTTCGGCATGGCGAAGGGCGTGCGCGCCGACCACTTCGCGCTGTTGTTCAAAGGCTTCATCAAAATCCCCGCGGACGGTCTCTACACTTTCAGCACCAAATCCGATGATGGCTCGCAACTTCTCATCAACGGTCAAATGATCGTGGACAATGACGGTTTGCACGGCGCGGTGGAAAAACCGGGCGCTGCCGGGCTGAAGCAGGGCACGCACGCCATTGAGGTCCGCTACTTTGAAGCCTGGGGCGGCGAGTCGCTGGAAGTCCGTTGGAAAGGCCCCGGATTTGACAGGACGAACATCCCGGCGCAGTCGCTGTCGCAGGCAGCCAAATAGCGCCAGCAGGGTCGCGAACCTCGTGCTTCGTGGTCAGGAAATATTGGACCCATGATCGAACACCGAAAACCCGTGTCAGTCAACAAAATTCTGGTAATTTGTCATACAAAAGGAGTTCCCATGACCACGCAGCGTCTGTTCCTCGCCTTCTCCCTGTGCGCGCTGATCTCGTCAGCGGTTGCCGCCGAGGGAGAGGCTCGCGCCCGCGTCGCCTGTATCGGCGACAGCATCACCTTCGGCTATGGCGACGAAAACGGCAAAGGCTACCCGGTGCGTCTCCAGGCGGCGCTGGGCGCCAGCTGGGAGGTCAAGAACTTCGGCATCCCCGGCACGACCCTCTCCCCCAGGGGCGATAAGCCCTATGTGGATCAGGTCGCCTGGCAGGAGGCCAGGGAATACAAACCGCAGTTCGTCGTGATCATGCTCGGCACCAACGACAGCAAGAACGCGAACGTCGGCAACGCCGACGGACTCAAGGACGACCTGGTGACGATGGTGAAGGAGCTGCAGGCGCTGGACAGCCAACCGAAAGTCGTGATCTGCCAGCCCTGTTTCGTCGCCGATCCCGGCGCCTATGAGATCAATGAGGCGCACCTCGCGAGCGATATCCTGCCCGCCGTGGAGGCCGCCGCCAAGGAGTTGAACCTGCCGCTCCTCGACCTGCACGCCATGACCAGGGATGTGGCGGCCAAGGACGCGGGTTTCTTCGTTGATAAGGTGCATCCCAATCCCGACGGTCACACCCTGATCGCCGCGGCGGTGCAGCAGGCGCTTCAGAAGGCCAGTGCGCCCGAGAAATGAGGCGGCGTCCGCATGTACACCAAGCAGCAACTCCTGTCTTCGATCCGGAGTGAAACCGCAATCCTCCAGCACCTCGCGACCCAGGTGCCCGCGGGGCAACTCGACTACCGGCCGACGGCGGGCCAGCGCTCGACCCTCGAATTGCTGCGCTACCTCACCATCGCCATCACCGCGCCCGCGCGTTTCGCCATCGAACGGCGCTGGGATTGGGAACAGCTCGTGGCCGAGTCGCAGCGCCTCGGCCTCGCCGACATGGGCGCGGCGCTGGACCGCCAGTTCCGTGGTTTCGTGCGGCTGCTGAAGCCCTACGACGAGCGCAAGCTGCTCAAGCTCACGACCAAGGACTGGGGCGGCAAGACCGTGCGCCTGAACGAAGCGCTGATCCAATGGGTGTTCAAACCTATCGTCGCGTACCGGATGCAGCTCTTCCTCTACCTGAAGGCGAGCGGGGCGACGCATCTGAAGAGCAGCGATTGCTGGGACGCGCCAGCGCAGAAAAAGGGCGCGCAGGCATAGATCCGCGGCAAGTCAAAGGGGCCATCGGGGCCGGCAACTGGCAGGCCCACGACAGAGGGTATAATAGTGCTGAGATGAGGGGTGCGATCGTCCATGTTGCAGGGCTCGCTCTGATGGAACGTTCCGTGGGTCGGACGGGTTTTGCGCCTGCACTCGTCCTGCTTGGCGCGCTGCTTTCCATCGGCCACCTTCAGGCGGATATCAAGTCGTCCAGCGGCAACATCCTCTTCGATCCCGTCGGCAATGGCAGCACCGCGGCTGTGCTTTCCGGATCCAACCTGGGCATAGGAACGACGACTCCTCAGAGCAACCTGCACGTCATGGGCAACGCGATCCTCATGAACGGCAATCTCGGCGTGGGCACTTCGGCTCCGAAATCGGTCCTCGATATCAGCGGCACCCTTGGATTCAACATGCAAACGATATCCGCCAACGCCACGGCCTCGGGCAACACGGTCATCCTGGCGGATACATCCTCCAGCAATATCGTCCTGACCCTTCCCTACGCCGGCAACGTCGCGGGCAGGCAGTACTTCATCAAAAAGACCTCGAGCAACAACAACCTGCAGGTGGGCGGCGGCGGCAACAACATTGACAACGCCGCGGCCGTCCTCATGACGACGAGCAGCTCCGGCACCCCCTTCCTGGGGGTGGTGAGTGACAGCAAGCAGTGGTATATCACCAGTTCCTCCAACCTGCAGAACGCCTATGCCACCGGAGGTTCTTCCGTGGTGGAATCCGGAGGCTACCGCATCCACATTTTTTATTCCTCCGGCAACTTCGTGGTGACCACCAGCGGCATCGTGGAGGTGCTGGTGGTGGCTGGCGGCGGTGGTGGCGGCGGCCGCAATTTTGCCGGCGGTGGTGGTGGTGGCGGCGGCGGCGGACTCGTCTATGATTCAGGCTATCTCGTGACGTCGGGCACCATGGCTGTCACCGTGGGCGCGGGGGGAACTGGAGCCACGGCCGCCACCCTGGCCGACGGGTCACAGGGCGGCAATAGCATCTTCGGCACCATCACCGCCATCGGCGGCGGTGGCGGCGGAAGATTTGGATCCACTACCGGGGCCACAACGGGCGGCTCCGGTGGCGGCGGCGGGCGCTATGCGTCCGCCGATGCTCCGGGTGCCGCTGGCACTACCGGCCAGGGCAAAGCCGGAGGATCGAGTCTCTGGAACGGCAACGGGAACGATGCCACGGGTGCCGGTGGCGGTGGCGGCGCGGGGACAACCGGTGTTAATGGATCGGGGAATATCTCCGCCAACGTCGGCGGCGCTGGCGGCAGTGGGTTGGCCTACGACCTTTCGGGTTCATCGAACACCTACGCGGGTGGCGGCGGCGGACAGGGAGCGCATACCGCCGGCGCGGGTGGCACCGGTGGCGGTGGGGCCTCGGGCACGGATTCCACCGGGGGCAGCAGCGGCACCGCTAATACGGGCGGCGGCGGCGGCGCCTCGGGCAACGGCGGCGCTGGCGGCAACGGCGGCTCCGGCATCGTCATCATCCGCTATCGCCTGTAAATCCGCACGGACCACGGGCGCAGCCACCGGCCCGGGCCGTCCGAGCGCCGGAATGGCTGGCATCACCGGGGCTGTGCCCCACCCCCCGAGCGGGACTTGCGGTACTCCGATGGACTGAGGCCGAGGGCGCGGCTGAAACGGCGCGAGAAATACAGGGGATCGGCAAACCCGGCGCGTGCGGCGACCGCGGCGATCTTCAGGCCCGTATGGTCCAGCCAGTAGCGCGCGTTCTGCAGCCGCAGCCGCTCGATGTGGACGAGCACCGTTTCGCCCAGGCTGGCGCGGAAGAGCTGCTGGAGCCGTGAGGGAGAGAGACGGACCTCGCGGGCAACCTCAGACACGCTGATGGGCCGGCCGAGGTTCCGGCGGATGAATTCCCTGGCCGCGCGAACCTCGTCCCGCTCCGGCAGACCACGCGTCTCGAGTTCCAATTCGCGCGCGATTTCGCGGAGGATCAGCTTCAGGTTCGCGGCGATGAGGAACGGATCGGGGCGGCGAAATTCGTTGAACTCCCTGAGCAGGCCCAAGAAATGGTCCAGCAGGTGTTTTTCGCAACGCAGCCTCAAGGCGAGTTCGCAATGTCCGCTCATGGATTCGACGTCATGGACGAACTCCGAGCCGGAAAAGGCGATCCAGGAGTGACTCCACGCGCCGCGTTCGCTGCCGAAAAAATGCTGGCGGCGGGGCTCCCACAGCACCAGGCTGCCCCTGTTCAACGCCTCCCTGCGCCCGCGCAACTGCGCCGTGACGGGGTGGTGGAAGATCACCAGCAGCCACGCCGCGAGTCCCTCCCGACGCGAGACGAATCCGGGCGGCATGGTTTCCTCCCTCCCGACGCCCAACAGGCGCACCCGGTCGTCAAAACGCGGATCGCTTTCACCCAGAAATATCCGGTTGGCCGCTATGCGCGAATCATCCATGTTTATACGGCAAATATCTATTTTTATTCGATATTTTAATCCTATTATCTATCTGACGGGAGTTCGGAAAGCGGAGGTTCATGATGGTGCGCGAAAAGAGACTGGCCTGCCCGGAACACGGTGTCATCGCCCTGCTGGAAAACCGGCTGCCCGATGACCTGGGACCGGGGCAACTGATCGTGCGCAATACCCACGGAGCGGAAAAGCACGGCACCATGGAATCCTTCGTGCACAAGCACGGCAATGCGCGCGGCGCCTGGGACGCCGAGCGCGGTCTGCACACGACGGGAGCGGGACTCGCCTGGAAGTACCCGATTCCCTTGGGCAACATGCAGGTCGGCTACGTCGAAAGGACGGGCCTGGATTGCGGCGCGATCAAAAAGGGTGATCGCGTGCTTTACTTCGGCGGCTTCGCCGCCGCTGGCGTGGCCCACACCGCCTCCACATGGAAGATATCGGAGGATACTTGCTGGAAGGCCGCGACCTGCCTGGACCCGGCCACTTTCGCCTTCGCGGCCCTGCGCGATGCCGGAGTGCGGATCGGAGACGCGGTCGCGGTCTTCGGTCTCGGAGCCATCGGGCTGTGTGCCGTCGCGCTGGCCAAGCTCGCCGGATGCCATCCGGTGGTGGCCATCGATCCCGTCGCCAAACGCCGGCGGCTGGCCGAGAAACTCGGCGCGGATGTCAGCATGGACCCTGTCGGAAGGGACGTCGGGAGGGATCTGCGCGAACTCAGCGCCTGGCGCGGAGTTGACGTCGCCGTGGAGTACTCTGGTACGGTTTCCGCCCTGAACGCGGCCCTGCGCGGCGTGGCCTTCGGCGGCACGGTGGCCTGCGGGGCCTTCCCGGCACCCTATGCGGCCGGCCTCGACTTCGGCGGCGAAGCGCACATGAACCGTCCCAACATCATCTTCACCCGCGCCGAGTCCGATCCCGGCCGGGATCACCCGCGCTGGGACAAGGCCCGCGTGCACAGGGCCGTCTTGCGCCTGATCGAGGAGGGGAAAATTGACGGGGAGAACATCGTCGATCCGGTGATCGGCTTCTCCGACAGCCTCGTCGAGGACTACCAGCGCATCATGGCCGACCGCGAAAATTTCGTCAAGATGGGCGTCACGTACCCATGATCAGGAAAGACGTCTTGAAGTTCTGCCAAGTCTTGGAAATTCCGTCATCCCCCTGAGCCTATAAAGAAAATTTCGCTGGACGTGCCCTAAACATGAAAGCTGACGCCGCGGCCATTTCCTGGGAGGATGACGCCCGCTGGCGCATCACCGTGACTGAAGATGCGCTGACGGGGTTCATCCCTTACGGTACCGGCAACGGCCACCTCGGGGTGCGCGTGGGCTTGCTGGGGCTCGACTGGAATGGCGACCGCCAGCCGCTGCTCTGCGAGCCGGGCGGCGACTTCTGGGGACGCCTCAACGCCAAGCTCCTCATCACCCTGGCCAGGTACGCCTATGACGGCGGGGACCAGCTCATCCTGCCGGCCTGGAACCAGGCGCGCCTCGCCATCGGCGGAGTGGAATACGCGGCTTCCGCGGGACGCCATCGCCTGAGCCATACGCTCGACCTGCGCGGTGGGGAGGTTTCCCTGGAGGACCGCTGGGAGTACCGCCCCGGTTGTAGCGCCACCTTGCGCCTGAGCCTGGTGGTGCCGCGGTCACACACCGGCGCGTCCTGGTACGAGTTGTCGCTCTCCGATCTGTCCGAACCCGCCGCGCTGCGCATCGGCCTCAACGCGGCCCAGGTTGCGGATCGCTTCGTGAAGCTCGGGTTCAGCGGCGGCGATCGCGAAGTCCTCGGCGCCTACGCCACCCGCCACCAGGGTCGCACCCTGGTGCAGGGATTGCGCTGGGAAGGCCAGGGCTGGAAAGAGACCGGCCGCGAGTTTCGGGCTGATCACGCCTGGATCTCCCTCGCCGCCACGGGTTCCGCGGCGGAGCTTTCCGTGATCCACAGCCTCCACGGCGGAACGGAATCCGCCGCCCCGGAGCAGGCCGTTCGCGACGACTGGCATTCCCTGGACCCTGAAGGGCGGAAATGCGCACGTTCCGAAAATCGCCGGCGCTGGAAAAAGCTGTGGGCGCGCGGGCTCGATTTCCGCCATCCCACACAACGCTGGGAGCGGCTGGTTTTCGTCAACCAGTTCCACCTGCTGACGAGCCTCGACGAGCGCGGCTGCTTTCCGCTCGGCCCCTTGGGGCTGTCGCGCCCCGGCTGGAACGGCAGCCAGATGTGGGACGCCAACCTTTGGATTTTCCGCGCCGTCCTGCCGCTCTGGCCGGAACTCGCTCGGAGCATCGTCGCTTTCAACCGCGCCATCCTGCCCGCCGCGCGGGCCAACGCCAAGTCGCAAGGGCTGCGCGGAGCGTTTTACCCCTGGAAGGCGGCGGACGACGGCTCCGACGCCACGCCCGAAGGGTACCGGCGTGAGATCCACAACAATGCGTGGGTCGCCCTCGGCGCCTGGGAGGCCTCCGATGGCGGGCGCGACCGCGCTTTCCTAGAGGAGACGACCTGGCCTATTCTCTCCGGCGTCGCCGACTTCTTCGTCTCCCGCGCAGAGCGCGACGCGGCGGGCCGGTGGCACATCCGCGACGTCATCCCGCCCGACGAATCGGTGCACGAGGTGCCCCAGGGCCGCGGCCTCTGCGACGACAACGCCCTCACCAACGCCGCCGCCCGCGCCGTCCTGCGCCGCGCCAGCGAGGCCGCCGGCCTGCTCGCAAAGCCAGCGCCAGCGCAGTGGGCCGAAGTGGCCGCGGGCATGGTCATCCCGCCGCCCGCCGCCGACGGCGTGACGCCAGAGTACGACGGCTACAGCGGCCACGCGATCAAACAGGCCGACACCATCCTCATCTTCTATCCGCTCGACACGGCCGCCGCGCCGGAAACCGTGCTGAAGAATGTGGACTATTATCGCGGGCGCCTGCCCGGGGGCGTTCCGCTCATGACCCAGCAGATCGAGGCCATCCTCTACATGCGCCACCGCGACCGCGAGCGCGGCCTCGCGCATCTCTTCACGGAGTACGAGCGCTACGTGCGCGGCCCCCACCTCATCCCCTTCGAGACGCCCGACAACGCCAACTCCATCATGCTCACCGGCATCGGCGGTCTCCTCCAGGCCCTGGTCTTCGGCTGGTACGGAGCCAGCCTCGACCACCTGCAAGACGTGCCGCGCATTGGCGCCACCTGGAGCTAGAGTAAGCTCGTCCGGCATGAGCCGCGAATCCGTCGTTGAAACACCCTTCAGGCAGCGGTCGGCGCCATGACCGCGCGGGCGCCCAGCGATCCGTACATGGCCTGCTACGCCAGCGAGCGCGCCACGGAGAACGTCTTTCGCGGTTGTTCCCCCGACAGCAGCGCGCCGCCAGCGTGGGAGCGCGCCCAGGAATTGCTGCCCCGGCCCCATTGGCCGGCGCGCCCCGACGTGCTCGCGTGCTGGCAACGCACCTGGGAGCTGTTCTGGACCAACCTGCGCGCGGTGACGCCCGGCAGCGGATTCATCGCCCCGTTCATTGACACCGCCTTCAACGGCTGCTTGTTCCTGTGGGACAGCGTGTTCATCCTGCGCTATGCGCGCTACGCCTCCCGCGCCTTCGACGCGCGGCGCACCCTCGACAACCTCTACGCCAAGCAGCATGCGGACGGCTTCATCAGCCGCGAGATCGACTGGACGACGGGCGGTGACCGCTTTCACCGCCACGACCCCGTCTCCACCGGGCCCAACCTGCTGGCTTGGAGCGAGTGGGAGCACTGGCGCGACAGCGCCGATAGCCAGCGGCTCGGCGCGGTGTTCGCTCCGGTGTTGAACTACCACCGCTGGACGCGCGACAACCGCACCTGGCCCGATGGCACCTACTGGTCGAGCGGCTGGGGCTGCGGGATGGACAACCAGCCACGCCTCGACACCGACCTCCACGTCTGCTTCCACCACAGTTGGATGTCGTGGATCGACGCCACCGCTCAGGCGCTGTTGTCGGCGCGCACGCTGGCGGCGATGGCGAGCGTGCTCGGTCGCGAGGCCGAAGCGCGCGATATCGCCGACGAAATACCGCGCCTGGAGCAGGCTATCAACCGGACGATGTGGAACGAGTCGCTCGGCTGCTATGCCGACCGGCGGCGCGGCGGCGTGAGCGACGTCCTGACCATCGCGGGCTACTGGACCCTGCTCGCTGGCGGCGTTCCCGCCGCGCGGCGCGCCCGCATGATTGCCCTGCTGCGCGACGAGCGCCATTTCGCCCGTCCGCACCGCGTCCCGACGCTTTCGGCCTCCCATCCGGCCTACGAGGCCAGCGGCGGCTACTGGCTCGGCAGCGTCTGGCCGCCGACCACCGCCATGGTCCTGGCGGCGCTGCGCGACGCGGGTGAAGACGCCCTCGCCCACGAAATCGGCGTGAACCACCTCGACAACGTGGTGCGTGTATTCAATGATACCGGCACCGTCTGGGAGAACTACGCGCCGGAATCCGCCGCACCTGGAAAACCCGCCAAGCCCGACTTCACCGGCTGGAGCGGCATCGGCCCGGTCGCCGTGCTGATCGAGGAGGTCTTCGGCCTGCGCCTGGACGTGCCGGGACGCCGCCTGATTTGGGATTTGCGCCTCACCGACGAGCACGGCATCGCGGCCCTGCCCTTCGGGCGTTTCGGCGCCGTTGACGTGCGCGTCGCCACCCGCGCCGACGCGACGGAGGAGCCGAAGATCGCGGCCAGCGCCACCTGCCGCCTGACCCTCGATGTCCGCTGGCAGGGCGGCCGACGCGTCGTCGAACTCGGGTGACGGACCGCCCGCCGACACCCCATCGCAAACTTAACGTTCACATTCGTCCACAGTCAGGGCGTACTCGGGCAGTCTGCACCTCCGCATGCCGGCGGAATTGCGCCAAGCCGTGGCCCTGAGCGCCCGGGTCGAAGACATGCGCATCAACGAGTACATCGTCAAAAAGCTCGAGCATTCGCTCGCTGTTCCTGACAGTCCGAGAGCCTGAAACTTCCGCGGATTGGGGGCCGCGGACTGGGGCGTCATCAGGCCGGCGCGCTGATGCCCGTCGCCGGCCGGGGGGAGAGCAGGGTCCGTGTCGAGGCCCCCAGGCACGCGGCGCCGAGCAGGGCCCAGAGCAGGTAGCCGATGGGGAAAAGAAATCCCAGGGCGAGCACCAGCATGCCGCCGCAGGCCACGGCCCACAGGCTCGATCCCAGGTGCGGGCTCGCGAGGTTGGCGAGCAGCTTTTCCCCGAGGTGTAGGTAGAGCATGGCGGAACCGCTCAGAAGCTGGTAGAAATAGCAGATGACGAGGGGGATCCACAGCGCCAGGGCCAAGTGCGTGCGCTTGAGCATGGCCACGAGGATGATGGCGAAGACCAGATAGCAGAGGAAAGCGAGCAGGCCGATGAGGAAGCTCTTGAGCATCCCCGCCGCGAGGATCTGGCCGCCTTGTCGCAGCCGCTGGGGCTTCAAGAGCGCGTAAAGCAGACAGGTGGCGAGCCAGCCGGTTTTGAGGATCAGCGCGATGAGGAGCACGGCCACCAGGCCCCCCAGGTGGTGGGCCGGGGTTGGGTTGAAATGGGCGTGAACGTTGGGGGGAGCCGGAGTGACCGTGGGCGAGGTTCCGTCCAGACCCACCTTGATGTCGAAATCGAACATGGCGGCCAACGGCGCGGCGAGGCTGGCCAGCAGCACGCCCATAAGGAGTATCCTGCGCATCACGTCTCGCGGTGCAACGCGGCCAGAGCCGCCGCGGTGGCGATGAGCCCTAAGGACAGGATGGCCGCCATACCGCCGGAGGAGGGCAGGGTGCCCGGATCCATTTCTCCGGCGATCGCGATGCCGTCCCAGAGCAAGCCGGAAGCGTAGTCGCCGAGGCCGTAGGCCAAGGGCACGAGGAAGCCCTCCCACGCGAAAGACCAGCCTTCGCCAGTCCATGAACTCAGGCTCTCCCACCATAAGAGGGCCGGCAGCACGACGAGGCCTTCGAGCAGCAACAGAGCGCCCAACAGCGCAAGTGTTTCGCGGGCGGGCCGGGTCGGGTGCGGCGCCTCTTCGAGCCGGATATTCGCCATGACTTTGCGCGAGAAATCGCTGGGCAGCTCAACCTCCAAGGCTGCGGTGAGACCCGACTCCGCCGCGCGCAGGGCGGTGAGGGTTTCCGCGCAAGCGGCGCAGTCCTCAATATGCCGCTCCAGTCCGGGAATCTCCGCGCTTTCCCCGTGCTCCAGCAGGAACTGCTGGAACGCTTGGCAGGAGTTGGGATTCATGACAGCCTCCATTCCGCGAGCGGGCTTTCTAAGAGCTTCTTGCGCGCGCGGTGCAGCGCGACCTTGACCGCCCCTTCGCTCATGGAAAGGGCGCTGGCCACCTCGCGCACCGTGCAGTCCGCGAGGTAGAAGAGCGTGCAGACCTCGCGCATGGCGGCGGGCAACGAGTCCATCACTTCGTGGACGGCCCGTCGGCGCTCAACCCCTAGAGCCACTTCCTGGGGTCCCGGTCCCGTCGCCGCCGGCTCGCCGACCTCTTGGATATCCACAAGGCCCTGCATGGCGCCGGCGGCGCGGCGCGCGCGCAGGCTGCGGCTGCAATTGGCGGCGATGGTGAGCAGGTAGGGTTTCATGGGGCGTTGCAGGTCGAACTGATCGAGGTGTTGATAGAGTCGCAAAAAAGTCTCCTGGGCGGCGTCTTCGGCATCAAAGGCGTTGCCGGTGATGGCCAGCGCGCAGGCGAAAACGGCGCGCTGATATTTCTCCACCAACGGGCCGTAGGCCTCGCGGTCTCCTTCCAGCACCCGGGAGGCGAACGCGGCGTCCTCCCCCGTGGTTGCAACCACGGGGGATTCGACCGCGCCGCGCTCCGGGGTCATCTGTTCAGCCCTTGCCGTTCTTGCGCTCGGCGATGAGCTTCAACAGTTCATCGCCGGGAAGGGCGGCGTTGAGGGTGAATCCGGCCCCGTCATGGGAAACCGCGATGCTGTCCAAGACCAGCTTTTTCAGGGCCTCGCCGGTGGCGGGCGATGCGAAAGTCTTCACCAGGTTGATCCAGCCGTTCACCGTCTGCTCCAGGGCCGCGGCCTGCTCGGCGCTGGCGAAACCCAGCATCAGGTTGAGGCCGATATTGTCCTGCACTTCGGCGCTGATCTCGCCGTTCAGCAGGTTGCGCAGCCAGGGGGCGTGATTGGTGTCGCCCGCATAGACCTCGAAGAGCACGGCGTGGATAGCCGCCTTGGCATCGGCCATGGCATTCACCTTGGCCCACTTGTCGCCATCCAGGCCGGCGCCTTCGCCCTTGTAGTTCTCGAGGAAGGTCTGCACCAGGGTGGTCTTGCCCATGACGATGACGCTGTCGCCCACCAGGGCGGCCACGTCGCCGGGTTTGAACGAGACCGCGAGGTCCGCGCCCGTCAGGGTTTCGCGATGCACCATGGAGTTCTTGGAAACCGCGGCCTCGATGGCGGCGGCATTGAACTTGCCCTGCAACACCACCACGCCGTAGTCCTTTTTCTCCACGGCGAGCCAGACGTTATCCACGGTGTTCCAGTCAAGACCGCTCATCATCATCAGTTGCCCGAGGGCCATGTCGCGCTCGAACTTGAACATATCGAGGAGCTTGGTGACGAAAGGCTGGGTGCGCAGTTCCGCCAGGCGGGCGCAGGCGACGAAACGGCTCTGCGCGGGCAGGCTCTTGGGCACCGAAGCAGCGCTGAGGCTCGCCAGCAGACAGCCGGCGGCAAACAGGGGGGAGAGGAATCTTTTCATGGAAACGGCCCTTATAAATGGGGATTTAACTTTAATACCCCTTGGGACCGGGGGAGGTTACAGGGTTTTTCCCGCTTTTAAAATTCCAATATTTAAAATTCCGGCGAGTCGAGGCTAAGAAAAAACATGGTTTTTAATCTGGAACTCTGGAACTCAGGAAAAAATCGTGAAAGCCGCCCACTCTGTGGAAGCCTGCCCTCGCTTGTTTTCATTTAATTTTCCCGAGTTCCTGAGTCCCAGGTTCAATGACTTCTTCGCCTCTTACGCCCCCAAGAAACTTGGAAAAAAGACGAAGCGCTAATTTCCAATTATGGAACAGCCCTTCGCCCCAGACGACCCAGGAGCCCGTCGCGCAGTCCGCGCAGGATGGCCCGGGCGGCCCGCGGGGATGCGGTGCGCTGCTCGCGGCGTTTTTCGAGGGCCAGCCGCACGAGCCGCCAATAGACGCGCAGGCGTTCCGGCCAGGGGTGGAGCCGGCGCGCGAGCTCCAGGCGATTGCGGTAGAAATAGTAGTTGCGGAAGGGAGAGGGCGTTTCGCGTCCCCCGCTGCTGCCGTACTCCTTGTGCCGCAGCACCGCGGCGGGAACATAGAAGAAGCGCGCGCCAGCCGCGCGCAAACGCAGGAAGAGCTCCACGTCCTCGAAGTAGATGAAAAGCTTGGGGTCGAAGCGGACGCCGATTTCCAGCCAGCAGCGGTGGATGAGGAAGCAGCAGCCGTCCGTCTGTTCCACCTCTTGCGGCTCCGGGGGAATATCGCGGCGTGAGCGGCCGGCGAAGAGGTTGTCCATTTTCATCATGGCGCGGTCGAAGTTGCCGGCGCACTGGATGACCGTGTCGTTGTCCTTCATCCAGACGATCATGGGGCTCACGATGCGGTCGGGAGCCGCGGCGGAGAGCAGCTTCTCGAAAAATCCCGGCTCGGCGGCGGTGTCGTTGTTGAGCACGAGGAAGTAGGGTGCGCGCGAATGCGTGAGCGCGTAGTCGAAGAGGTGGTTGAAGCCGCCGGCGAAACCGCGGTTCTCCGGAGGTTGCAGCAATTTAAATCCGAGTTCCTCCTGACGGGGACGCAGCAGAGCCGCCGTGTCGTCCGTCGAGTCGTTGTCGGAGACGAAGATGCCGTCAATGTAAGCGCGCTGGGGTTGGAGGCTTTCGAGGGCGACGAGCGTATCGCGGCCACCGTTGTAGCTCAAAATCAGCACGCAGGCCTGCGTCGGGCCGCGTACTGCCGGTTCAGGGGAGCTGGTCATTGAGTTCAGCATCGGGATCCCAGGTGAGTTCCCCGGCATCCTTCCAGCCGCCATCGAGATCGGGCACGCCCCAGATGGGACGCGCGCCGTAGTCCATGAATAATATCATGGCCTCTCCGTCGTGGCGCGGGTCCACGGCATTGAAAAAGCCGAAGGGTCGCTCGCGGTGATATTTCGTGTCCACGCGGCCATCGAAGTAAAGGGGCGTAATCTCGGGTTGACGAACCGAATCCACATGGCGGAAGACTGGGGAGTAGTACGACTTCGAGCCTTTATAGTCCTCGATCCTGGAATTCATCTTGAGATCGTACCCGTCACGGCTTTTATGCCCGCCTTCGTACGGGGGTACGTTGTACGGTTCTACGTCGAGGACGTTGTTCCAACGGATATGGTGGGGAGGCTTGGTGTCGCCGTCGTCCTTGTGGGGCAACACACCACAGTTGTCCTCGCTATAGAGGTCGGTCGCCAGGCCGAGCTGGTGCAGGTGGTTGCGGCAGCGCAGGGTGAGGCTCTGGGCCAAGGCGCGGCGGTAGGCCGGCAGCAGCATGCTGGCCATGATCGCCAGCACGGCGCAGCAGAGCAGCAGTTCCACCAGGGTGAAGCAACTCCCCGTCAAGAGCGTGGTTTTTCTTTTCTCGGACAGGGCTGGGGTGGACAAGAGAGCCAAGAGAGCATCGAAAGGCCGCGCAGCTTAGGGATAGTGGTTCCTGTGTCAAAATCAGCACAGACAACGGATGTGAATTCCCGGGGGAAGGAGGAGTTTGGGATTGCGGGCAGGGGAAAGGAGTTCTGAAGTATTCTCCTTCTCCCAGAGGGAGGGCGCAAGACGGCTGGCGCCTATTCAGCCTCCGCGTGCGGAGTGTGCTGACTCTCGTAAACCCTGGCGCGGTTGAGGATTTTGGCCAGCACGAAGAGCCCGCCCAGGGCGGCGGCGGCCAGCAGCAGGCAGACGATGGGCGATTTGATGTTCTGAATGGCCAGGGCCACGGAACCCAGGGCGAAGCCCAGGCCCCAGAGCAGCAGCACGGCCTCGCGGCGCGAGAAGCCGAGGGCCACCAGGCGGTGCGAGGTGTGGTCCTTGCCGCAATAGACGATGGCGTCCTTCACCGTCGCGACCTCCTTGTTGACGAGGCGCAGCACGGTGGCGGTGACGATGTCGAAGATGGGGACGCCCAGCACCAGCGGGGGCACCAGCAGGGCCTTGGTGATACGTTCGGCCTGGCTGTACTCGATGCGCGGATTGGTCCAGGCACCCATCATGGCCATGCAGGCCAGCGTAAAGCCGATGAAATAACTGCCGTTGTCGCCGAGGAAGATGCCGGCGCGTTTCTGGAAGAAGTTGTATTTGAGGAAGGTGAGGCATCCGGCCAGGAGCCCCGCCGCCATGAAGCTCAGCCAGCGCTGCCAGTGCTCCCAGGCGATGAAGAAGATGAAGGCACAGGCGATGGCGGTGACGCCGGCGGCCAGGCCGTCCATGTTGTCGAGGCTGTTGATGGCGCTCATCATGCCGACGATCCAGATGAGCGAAATAAGCAGGTTCAGCCACGCGAAGGGCGTGAGGTTGGCCTTGACGTCCGAGATGGAATAGACGAGCCAGGTGACCAGGAAAAGGATGACGAGCTTCAAGACCGCGCTGATGGGCTTCACGTCGTCCACCACGCCTAATAGCATGCAGATGAACGCGCCGGCGAGCGGCGCCTTCATGTCGTCCCAGCCTTGCTGCGTGAGCACGATGCCCAAAAAGAAGGCGGCGAAAAGCGGGATGCCGCCGATGGTGGGCACGGGAAAATCGTGGAGCTTGCGCTTGAAATCGGGCTGGTCGTAGATCTGGTAGCGATTGGCCAGGCGGATGGCCACGTTGAAGAACACCTCGGCCATGACCCAGGTGAGCAGGAACACCCAGATCTGCGTGATGTTCTGCAGCGTGGGCAGCGTTTCGAACCAGGCCGTCACAGCATTTTCTGAAAGGGCATGAAGATGCGCACGTATTCCTCCTGGAGGAAGCGATCCGTCATGCCGGCGATATAGTCGGCGATGGATCGCTCCACCCCGTCGCGCGCGAAGCGCTCCTGGAACTCGCGCGGCAACTCGGTGGGGAACTCCTTGAAGTGCTGGAACAGCCGCTCCACGAAGTATTTGGATTTGTTCATCATCTTGAGCACGGTGGGGTGGCGGTACATGCGCTCGCGCAGGAAGAGTTCGAGCTGGCCCTTGAGCCCCTCCAGGTGCGCGGAGAACCGCAAGACTTCGGCGGAAAAGGGCTGCGCCTCCTCTTTGGAACGGAAGGCGCGCATTTCAAGGTTGCTCCGGGCGGTTGCGATGAAGTCTTGCACCAGCAGGTTCAAGATGGCGCGCACCGCCGTGCGGCGCCGGACGTCCGGGCCGGCGTCGCGCGGGAACCCCTGGGTGGCGACGGCCTCGCGCCAGAACTCGAGGGGGGCCAGCTCCCCTTCCGTGAGGATGCCGCTCGACAGCCCGTCGTCGAGGTCATGGGCATCGTACACCATCTCGTCGGCGATGGAGACCAGCCGCGTTTCGAGCAGCGCGTGCCCGCCCTCGGGATAGCGGCGGCGGTACTCGCGGGTGTGCTGCAGGACAGCCTTCAGGATCTCGCGCGTCAAATTGAGCCCGGGGTGACCGGCGTAGCCCTTTTCGAGTACCGTGAGCAGGCGGTAAGACTGTTCATTGTGCTCGAAGCCGCCGTAAGGCTCCATGAGGCGCGAGAGGACCTCTTCGCCGCAATGGCCGAAGGGTGGATGGCCGATGTCGTGCGCCAGGGCCAGGCATTCGGTGAAATCCTCATTGAGGTCGAGGCTGCGCGCCAGCGTGCGCGCCAGGTTGGCCACCTCGATGGTGTGGGTGAGGCGCGTGCGGTAGTGGTCGCCCTCGTGGTTGGGGAAGACCTGGGTCTTGTATTCCAGGCGGCGGAAGGCGGTGGAATGGATGATGCGGTCACGGTCGCGTTGGAATTCGGTGCGCTGCTCCTGGGGCGACTCGGGATACTCGCGGCCCCCGGCCGCCGTGGAGCGGATGGCGCAAGGCGCGAGGCGGCGGTCTTCCAATTCCTCCAAGCGGCGGCGCAGGCTCATGGGCGGTTTCCTGACACGACGGGGGAGATTATACGTGGCGGGGCTTTCCAAGAAGGCAGAAGGGACTCGGAAAGGGCACCCACAAGGGGCGACCCTACCACAAGACCGGTGTGTTCGTAGGGGCAACCCTTGGGGCTACCTTCACATGAGACCGCCCATGCCGTGCTTGATCATGGGTTCCACTCGGGTCAGCGCGGTCTCAATTCCGCCGCCGTCGCGCGCGATAGAAGATTTCGCGCGCCAGGCCGTCGGCGAGGCTCAGGGGCGGGGCGAGCATCTCCTTGAGTCCCGCCTCCTTCATGACGAAAAGCAGGATGCGGCCCGCTGGCACGATGCCGTCCGCGCGGTCGGGTTTGAGGTCGTAGCGCGACATGCGTTCCTCGGGGGAAAGCTGCGCGAGGCGTTTCAGCAGTTTGCGGGCGTCCGCGAGTTGAAAGGGTTCGTCAGTGCCCAGACCCAGGAGGTCGCGCACCTTGCCGATGCTGCCGCCGCTGCCCACGCCGTGGAACGATCCGTAGCGGCGCCGCAGTTTCGCGAGGAAGTTCTCGACTCCCTCCCACACCCGGGCGGGGGGCTCGCGGTGCAGCAGGCGCACGGCCCCGAGGCGGAAAGAACGCGAGGCCACGGCCCGTCCCCTCTGCACCAGGCTGATCTCGGTGCTGCCGCCCCCGATGTCAACGTAGAGGAAGCCGCGGTTCCCCAATTGCGGCGCGAAACCCGCGAGGATGAGGCGCGCCTCCTCGCGGCCATTCAGGATTTCGAGGGCCACCCCGGCATGCCGGCGCACGGCGCGCGTGACCGCCGATCCGTTCCGGGCCTCGCGCAGGGCCGAGGTGGCGCAGGCGCGCAAGTACTTAGCGCCATAGGCGGCGGCGAGCGCGCGGAAGCCGCGCAGGACCGCGATGAGGCGCTTCTGGGTCTTGGGTCCGATGCGGCCGGTGGTGAAGGTATCCTCGCCGAGCCGCAGGGGAAAGCGGATGAAGGCCTCTTTCACGATTTCGCTGCTGTTGTCGCGCTCGACGGTGCGGGCCAGCAGCATGCGCACGGCGTTGGAGCCGGTGTCAATGGCGGCGCAGCGCAGGGGCTGTCGGGAAGCCCTTGGACGGGAACGACCGGGGGGAGTCTTTGGCATGCCGTGCGACGTTGCGGCGCTTTATTTCCTGCGCTCTTTCCTGCGGCGGATCATGGCAGCCGCCGATTGTTTGAGGTAGCGGTGGATTTCAACCTGGCTGCGGCAAGTCTCCGAGTTCCCGAGTTCCCGCGTGCCGCCGAGCACGGGGCTGGCCTTGACGTTGTCGTTCCAGAGCAAGTCGAAGGTATCGCGCAATTCCTTCTGCAGACGGCGGTCGAAGATGGGGCAGGTGACCTCGACGCGGCGGTCGAAATTGCGCACCATCCAGTCGCTGGAGGAGATGAAGACGCGCGGCTCGCCCCCGCTCGCGAAGACGAAGAGGCGCGAGTGCTCAAGGTACTGGTCCACGATGCGGATGGCCTCGATGTTCTCGCTGAGCTGCGCCGCGCCCGGGATGAGCGCGCACATGCCGCGCACGATGAGGCGCACGCGCACGCCGGCCTGTCCCGCCTGGTAGAGCCGTTGGATGATGGCGGCATCGTCCAAGTTGTTGAGCTTGGCGTGGATGTACGCCTCCTTGCCCGCCCTGGCCTCGTCGATTTCGCGGGCGATGAGGCGCAGCAGCCGTTTGCGCGTGTAAAAGGGGGAGAAGATGATGTGCTTGAAGTTGGGGATGCGAAAGGGCCCCTCCAGGTACTCGAAGATGCCTTCCACCTCCCGGGTGAGTTGCGGATCGCAGGTGAGCAGCAGGTGGTCGCAGTAGGTCCGGGCCGTGGCTTCATTGAAATTGCCGGTGCCGATGGCCGCGGTGCGGGCGGTGCGATGGTCCTCCTGCCTCAGGATGAGGCAGAGCTTGGCGTGGATCTTGAGGCCGCGCACGCCCAGGATAACGCGCACGCCTTCCTCGCTCAGCTTGTTGGCCCAGTTGATGTTGGATTCCTCGTCGAAGCGCGCCTGGGGTTCGAGCACCACCGTGACGCGCTTGCCGTTCCGGGCCGCGTTGATGAGGGTGTTCAGGGTGTGGGAATGCGCGCTGGCGCGATAGACGGTGAGCTTGATTTCGCGCACGTCCGGGTCAATGGCCGCCTCGCGCAAAACGTCAATGAACGTGGAGAAAGGATGGTAGGGGAAATGCAGCAGCACGTCGCTGCGCGCGATGACGGACAGCAGGCTGTGCGCGCCGTGGAGCTGCGGGTGGGCGATGGGCTGGGGATAGCGCAGGTTGAGGTCCTTGCGCCCGAGGTCGGGAAAGCGGATGAGGTCCTTGAAATTGTGGTAGCGCGATCCGGGGATGAAAGCGTCCATCTGGCTCAGGTGCAGGCCCTTGATGAAGAAGTTGAGCAGGCCCTTGGGGATAGTGGCGTCATAGACGAAGCGCACCGGCGCCCCCTTCTTGCGTTTGCGCAGGCTTTCATGGATGCGTTCGAGATAGCTTTCGGAGAAGTCCTCCTCGATATCTATCTCGGAGTCGCGCGTGAGCTTGATGGCGTAGGCCTCGACGCTCTCGACGTCGAAGATGGAAAAGATGTACCTGAGCCCGAAGCGCACCACGTCGTCGAGGAACATCAGGCACTGGCGGCGCCCCTGGGCGGGGAGCTCGATGAAGCGCGGGAGGTCCGGGGGCAGTTCGATGAGCGCGTAGCGCTGGCGCCGCGCTTCGCCCTCGAGCTGCAGGCTCACCGCGAGGTTGACGTTTTCATCCTTGATGGCCGGGAAGTTCTTGAAGGACTCCAGCATCAGCGGCACGAGCCGGGGGCGCACCTCCTCATAGAAGAAGGCGCGCACGTGCTGTTGCTGGCGCTTGTCGAGGTCCTGCTCGTTCAGGATGGAGATGCCCGCCTGGCGCAGGCTGGTGAGGAGCTTGGCGTAGATTTCCTCGTAGCGCGCGGTCTGCTCCAGCACCAGGTCCTGGATCTGCTTCAGCACCTTGCGCGGGTCGTGCCCGGAGAGCGTCTTGCGCATCATGGCCAGCCGCTTCAGCGTCGCCACGCGCACGCGGAAGAACTCGTCGAGGTTGGCGGAGAAGATGCCGAGGAAACGCATGCGGCCGACGAGCGGCACCGAATCGTCGTCGGCCTCCCGGAGCACGCGGTCGTTGAAATGCAACCAGGCGATCTCGCGGGGCAGCGTGGGGACCTTCATGAGGGTAGTATATTCGGAAAAAACGGGAGGCGCGGCTACCCGGGCGCGGCATCCTCAATGAGGGGAGAGATGCGGAACATCAGCCGGCCCGAGCCGAGGGCTGGCCGCGCGCGGAACCCGATGGCGAGCAGCTCCCCTTTGCGCAACGGACCGGAGAAAGAGCCAAGAAGTACGGCGGCTAAATCCTTGAGCAGGGGATTATGCCCCACCGCCAGCAGGCTTTTGCCCCGGCGCATGGTGCCGAACAGAATTTTGAGCGGCAACTCCACGGATTCTTCAGAGTAAAGTTCCGGAACCTTCAGGATGGCGGACTCCGGAAAGTCCCAAGCCGCAGCGATAACTTGCGCGGTCTGCCAAGCGCGCGGGGCGGGGCTGGAGGCCACGAGATCCGGCGCTGGCGCGCGCTTCGCGAAAGACCTGGCCAATTGGGCAGCCTGCTGGCGACCGCGCTTGGTGAGCGGGCGATCAAAATCCGCCATGTTTCGGCCAGCTTCGCTGGCCTGGGCGTGGCGGACCAGATAAAGGGTGGATTGCGCTGCGGGCATCTGCCGACGGGCGTGGCATTCTATCCGCGCGGCGTCTCTTGCACGGACCGTGAAAACGCGAGCCGTCGAGAATTTTTCAATATTTGCCGGGTTCTCGGGCTTTATCGGCGGGGGATCCGTGGTACAGTAAGCGCGCCAGCAAACTTTGGACTTTCTTCTCGACAAGGTTGCGAACGCGGCGGTAACCGGCTTCGTCCAGACTCCAGGGGTCAGGGATATCCCAATCCTCCCGACTCTTGGCCTTCAGGGACGGGCCATCATCGCCGCAGCCCATAGTGACGGCGCAGTCGAATTTCCTTTCTTTGAAGGCGTCCAGAGACTTGGGTTGGCGGGCAGAAATGTCGCAACCGCGCTCCGCCATCAGGACGATGGCAAGAGGATGCACGGCGGCGGCGGGCTTCGAGCCCGCGCTGAAGGCCTCGATATGATTGGCGCCGTGCAAGCGCGCGAAGGCCTCAGCCATCTGACTGCGACCGGCGTTCTCCACACAGATGAAAACAATGCGTTTCAAAACTGATCATCGCGGCCGACAGCGGCTGGGTGCGCGGCGCGGTTATGAGAAAGCAAGAGGCCCAATTTGCCAGGTTCGCCCATCATGCGCCGAGGCATCACTTCTTGAACGAGGGCACGATCTGTGACTCCCCAAACATTATCTCGACGAAGTCCGTGGTCTGTCGCTGGGCATAGACCCCTTCCAGGGCCTCGGAAAACGCGGCGGCTGCTCCCACCTTAGACCTGCGCGCATGGACGGCGTGCTGGTAGTTGAACCCTGAGGAGAGCGAGGCTGGAAGCCGCAGGGCGGCCTTGAGGAAGGACTCTAGATCGGGGACGTCGTGGATGTTCAGCTCGAACTTCCAATCTCCCAGCTTCTCGATCACGAGGTCCCTGTCAGGAGTCCGCCAGCCGATGGAAAAGCGACCGATGCCCCAGCCGCAGAGCATTTCGAGGATGTCCTTGGCCCTGTTCGGTGAGGTGGCGAAAAGCGGAGCGAGGAAATCCACGGGACATTGCAACAGGGCTCCGGGATGGCGGGCAACGAGTTTGCGAAACCCTTTCTCCTGCAGGTGATCGATGCCGCCGTTGAACCACAGATTGCAGTCGGCAATGCCATGCCGCGCGATGCGGCGCAGCACATCATTCAGCAGGCTGCCTCCCTCTTTGAGATCGAGTTTCACGCCGCGCCGACTGAGGCGCGCCCAGTCGAAAACCTCATCCAGAGTCACTTCGCCAAGATCCTCGTGGCATTCGCTCGCATCTTCCAGAGTGAACGCGGGTTCCTTGAGGACGAAATCGCGATCCACCGTGATCTCGATCCAGTGGATATCGAGTTGGAGGAATTGTCGCAGGTTTTCGCGTTCGCGCGAGCCATGCCAGACGAACTGCACGCGCGACATGGCGGAGCCATCGCCCGGCTGGACCAGGTCGAGCCAGTGATAGCTGCGGCCGCTCACCGCCCCCGAGGGCAGGGCCGGCGCCGTGTCCTGGGGGGCCCGCAAGGTTTCGGCGTGCAGCAGCAGGATATTGCTGAAGTCCTCGATATCCGCCAGGGCTTTGAGCGTCCTGGTGTCGCTGTCCACCGCCGCGAAGACGCGATAGCCCACGCTCTGAAAGCTGTACACGCCGTGGATTTTGGAGCGCGTCACCTCTTCTGGAGCAAACCCTTCGTTCATGTGCAACATCTCTTCGGAAAAATGCACATGGAATTCCTCGCCCAGCCGATTGAGTGAAAACAGGGTGTCGCTGCGCAGCCAACCCGGCCGTCCCGAATTCAGACCCACGAAGGTGAGCGGTTGCAGTTGAAACCAGCGGATGACACCCAGGACGCCACGGAGCGGCCGATGCGATTCCCAGATGGCCTGCAGGCTCCATTGTTTCTCCAGACACCAGCGCAGGATCTCCGCCTTCTCGGGCTCGCTGATTTCCTCGTGATCCGCTACGAGGTTTTCCAGGTTGCCGCCATGGCTGGCGATGTGTTCCAGGCTGAGCTCATCGAAGAAACAAGTGCTTCGCGCCTTATCGTAAGACTGCAGCAGGAAGCGGATCGCATGCCGCGCGTCCAGGATCGTGCCATCAATGTCGAATAGCAGCATCAAGCGATCCGCGGGATGCTTTTGACGCACCGCCTCGTAGTGGACGGCGAGGGCCTCCATCCAGTTGCTCATCTAGGTACCTCCAGCTCTTTTTTCTAGAGATTAGCCGAGGCTGTTTGCGGAACGTGAGGCTTGGGTTAGTTTTTCGCCAGCGGCGGGCCTGAAGCGATCCGCAGGGCAGGAAAGGCGGATCAGCTCGCGAACAACAATGAGACGGAACGTGGGGCTATCTACACGAAGCCTGATGTCGTGCTCACGATTCTCGATATCACCGGGTCCAAGGACCGGCCGCTGCACCGGTGGCGGACGTCGATAACTCACCCCGGCGTTAGCCACCTTGGTTCGGCAAATCGCTGACGAAGTCCGCGTAAAGAGGAAGATGTGAACGCCTTGCACATGCCGTGGCAGTAGCTTCGCTCGGCCCGGATATTATGCGCCGGGGGCTATGAAGTACCGCCGCCGTAACCACAGCGACACGTTCACCAGCGCGATAAGTACGGGTACTTCCACCAGCGGACCGACCACCGTTGCGAAAGCTACGCCGCTATCCAGGCCGAACACCGCGATGGCCACGGCGATGGCCAGTTCGAAGTTGTTGCCGCTGGCGGTGAATGCCAGCGTTGCGGTTCGCTCATAATCGGCTCCGGCTTTTCGCGCCAGCCAAAAGCTCGAAAGAAACATGATGGCAAAGTAGAGCGCCAGCGGTAGAGCGATGCGCAGCAGATCCATGGGTTGGCGCAGGAGCGCGTCGCCCTGGAGGGTGAACATGGCGACGATGGTCAGCAACAGGGCGCCAAGCGTGATCGGCGCGATCTTCGGGATGAAGCGCCGCGCGTACCAGGCCTCGCCTTTAAGCGGCAGCAAGAAAAGCCGCAATAGCGCGCCAACGGCGAAGGGAATGCCCAAATAGATAAGGACACTCTTGAAAATTTCGGCCATGGCGACGGGCGCCACGGCTCCCGCGAGGCCGCAAAGCGGCGGTAGCACCGTGATGAACAGCCAGGCGTAGGCGCTAAAGAAGATCACTTGGAAGAGGCTGTTGATCGCGACCAGCCCGGCGCCATATTCGGCGCTGCCCTGGGCCAGATCATTCCACACAAGCACCATCGCGATGCAGCGCGCCAGGCCCACTAGGATGAGGCCCGTCATGTAGTCAGGTCTGTCGTGCAAGCACAGAGTCGCAAGCACAAACATCAGCAACGGGCCAACGATCCAATTCTGTGCCAGGGATACAGCGAGAATCCGCACGTCGCGGAAAATCCCGGGCAATTTCTCGTAACGCACCTTGGCTAGAGGCGGGATCATCATCAGGATTAGGCCGATGGCGATAGGGATGTTGGTCGTGCCCACCGAGGCACCGTTGAGCGCCTCGCGGCCTTCGGGCGCCAATCGCCCGAGGGTGATACCCATCCCTATGGCCGTAAAGATCCAAAGCGTGAGGTGGCGTTCGGCGAACGACAGGCGCGCCGCTCCGGAAATCTTACGATTTGCCGTGGAGTTAAGCGCGATGCCGCCGGGAGAGCCGGTGTTCACGGGGAACGGGAACAGCCCTTGTAGGCACGGGGTTGTCTGGGGTGGCGCTTCTTGATCACGAGGTTGG
>JAHFOS010000242.1 GCA_023261545.1 bacterium | reverse complement strand
GGCTCGATCTCTTCATAGACCGCGAGCTGGCCGGCGTTCACGATGCCCATGCTCATGCCGGCGCGGATGGCATGGTAGAGGAACACCGAGTGCATCGCCTCGCGCACCGCGTTGTTGCCGCGAAAGGAGAAGGAGAGGTTGCTCACGCCACCGCTCACCTGGGCGTAGGGCAGCTCGCGGCGCAGGGCGCGCGCGGCCTCCATGTAGTCCAGCGCGTAAGCGCTGTGCTCCTCCATGCCGGTGGCGATGGCGAAGATATTGGGGTCGAAGATGATGTCCTCGGGCGGAAAGCCCGCCTGGCGCGTGAGCAGGTCGTGGGCGCGCTTGCAGATCGCGATTTTGCGCGCCGCGCTGTCGGCCTGACCCTTCTCGTCGAAGGCCATGACCACGGCGGCGGCGCCATAGCGCCGGATGCGGCGCGCCTGTTCGAGGAACTTCTCCTCGCCCTCTTTGAGGCTGATGGAATTCACCACCCCCTTGCCCTGGAGGTTCTTGAGGCCGGCCTCGATGACCTCCCATTTCGAGGAGTCCACCATTACGGGGACGCGGCTGATGGAAGACTCGCCCGCGATGAGCCTCAGGAAACGCGCCATAGAGGCCGCCCCGTCCAGCATGGCCTCATCCATGTTGACGTCAATAATCTGGGCGCCGCTCTCCACTTGCTCGCGCGCCACCACCACGGCCTTTTCGAAATCGTCCGCCAAAATAAGCTTCTTGAATTGCGCCGATCCCGTGACATTGGTGCGTTCGCCAATATTGACAAAAAGGCTCTCCTTGTTCACGGCCAGCGGCTCTAAACCGGAAAGCCGCAGGCAGGGTTCGATCCTGGGGATTTTGCGCGGAGGATGGCGGCGCACGGCCTCCGCGATAGCGCGGATATGATCGGGCGTCGTGCCGCAGCAGCCGCCGGCGATGTTGAGCAGGCCGCTGGCGGCATACTCGCCCATGAGCCCGGCCATGTATTCCGGGGTATCGTCATAGCCCCCAAACGGGTTGGGCAGTCCGGCGTTGGGATGCGCGCTCACCAGGCTTTCCGCCACCGTGGAGAGTTCCACCAGATGGGGACGCAATTGCTTGGCGCCCAGCGCGCAGTTGAATCCGACGCTGAGGGGGCGCGCGTGGGCCACGGACTGCCAAAAGGCGGCGGGAGTCTGCGCGGAAAGCGTGCGCCCGTTCAGAAAAATCGTGCCCGAGATCATGATGGGCAACTTGAAACCCGCGCGCTCGAAGAACTCCAGCACCGCGAAGATCGCCGCCTTGGCGTTGAGCGTATCGAAGATGGTCTCGATAAGGATGATATCGGCTCCGCCCTCGACGAGTCCCCTAACGGCTTCGGTGTAGGCCTCCCGAAGCTCATCGAAGGACACGGATCGCAAGTCCGGGCGGTTCACGTCGGCAGACAAAGATGCCGTGCGATTGGTAGGCCCTAGCACCCCCGCCACAAAGCGCGGGCGGCCGGGTTCGGCGCGCTCCGCCTCGTCCGCCGCCCGGCGCGCGGTGCGTGTCCCCGCGACGTTGAGCTCGTGAACCAACGGCTCCAGGGCGAAATCGGCTTGGGAAATACGAGTGGCATTAAAAGTATTGGTCTCGACGATATCCGCCCCCGCCTCGAAATACGCCTTATGCACGTCGTAGATCAATTCCGGCCGCACCAGGTTCAACACGTCGAAGTTGCCCTTGAGTTGCCGCGCGTGGTTGGCGAAGCGCTGCCCGCGAAAATCCTCCTCCACCAGCCGGTGGCGCTGGAGCATGGTCCCCATGGCGCCATCCAGGATGAGGATGCGCTCCCGCAGCAGTGCTTCGAGCCGCGCGCGTCTCTCTTCGCGGTTCATGCTCTCGCTCGTGATCCGCGCTGGGCCACTAGACGAACCAAATCAGCGTGATGGCGATAAACAGGGGAATGAGGATCCCCACCGACCAGGCCATGTAGCCGAAGAACGAGGGCATCTTGATGCCGTTCTCCTCGGCGATGGATTTCACCATGAAGTTCGGGGCGTTGCCGATGTAGGAGTTGGCGCCCATGAACACGGAACCGGCTGAGACGGCCATGAGCGTGGCCGCGCCCTCGCTCATGAGGTACGAGGCGTCGCCCCCGGCGGTGTTGAAGAACACCAGGTAGGTCGGCGCGTTGTCGAGGAAGCTCGAAAGCGTCCCGCTGAACCAGAAATACATGGCGTTATTGGCCGTATTGTCGGGCCGCAGCACCGCCCAGATGACGGGGGACATACTGCCGTGGATGCCCGATTTCAGGATGGCGATAACCGGCACGATGGTGATGAAGATGCCCGCGAACAGCCGCGCCACCTCGACGATGGGGCCCCAGGTGAAGAAATTGTCCTTGCGGGTGGAAGACTGGGTGCACACCAGGCTGAGGCCCAGGATGAGGATCAAGAGGCCGTCGCGCACCAGGTTGACCAGGGGCACCTTGATGCCCAGGACGCTCACGCCCCGGGTGCTGGCCTCCTCCTGCTCGGCTCGCAAGGCGTTGGCGTGGCTGATGGCGTCGAGGTGCGCGCGGCGGAGTTCTCGAACCTCGGCATTAGACGCGGAGAGCTGGCCTTGGTTGGGGTTGGCATGAATGTAGGCCCGCAACGTGTCCCGGGCCGCTTGCTGCTCCCCCGCAGCCTGCTGAAGCCGCGTCCCGTACTCCGCGGCCTTGGCCCTGTCGTAAAAGCCGTCTTTGTCCCCTAAAAACGAAGAAAGCAGGATGGCGCCGATGATCCCCAGAACGAGCAGGAAGTTGAACTTGCCCTCCAGCCGTAACGGCTCGCGCGCGCCATCGGAAGGAGGGGCGCCCTCCTTTTTATAGAGGGCCGAATCTATGATGAAGAAAAGCGCCAGCAGCAGGCCGGCGGCGCAGGCCGTCGCGGGCAGCAGCCGCAGCGTCCAGAAGAACGCCACACCCTTCAGGAAGCCCAGAAAGAGCGGCGGATCGCCAAGCGGGGTGAGCGAACCGCCGATATTGGCCACGAGGAAGATGAAGAAGATAATCACGTGCACTTGCGATTTGCGCCATTGGTTGGCCCGGATGAGCGGGCGCACCAGCAGCATGGACGCGCCGGTGGTTCCCATGAGGCTCGCCAGCACGGTGCCCAGCGCCAGGATTGCGAGGTTCACAGGGGGTGATCCGCGCAGGCTGCCCTTGAGGCAGATGCCACCCGCCACCGTGAACAGCGCGGCGAGCAGGATGAGGAAAGGCACGTAGTCGAGCAGCATGACGTGCATCAAGTCGTGGAAACCGTCGTGTCCGTAGATCGCTATAAAGGGCACCGCCATGGCCGCGGACCACGCGGCGGTCAGCTTGCCGTAATGGTGATGCCAGAATTGCGGGGTGAACAGGGGGCAGAGCGCGATGGAGAGCAGGACGCCGGCAAAAGGAACGCCCCAGAACAGGGCGAGCGTTGCTCCGTCCACGCCGTGAGGGCCGACCTCCGCGGCGGCGTGGGTGCCTTCCGCACCGAACACGCCGCTCACCGACAGCGCGAGCGCGAGGATGGCCGGCAGGGCGCCGCGAACGCTGCGAAAAAGTCGCAGGATGCCCCTCATTTCGGAACTTTTCATACGACGCGCCAGAAACCAGAAGTGGAAGTTGCCTAGTTTAAGGGGCGTGCCGCTTGAAACAGGCCTCGTCAGTGGCCGCGATCACCAACCCCGCCGGCAGGCTGTCGCCCATGAAGCCGGCCTGCTGGGAGAATTCGCGCGCGCACGGGGCGGTGAGGGGCGGGTTCCAGTTTTCCCGATCCGTGGGCAGGTGCTTTTCCAGCGCGCGCAGCAACGCGCTCAAGGGCTCCGCGGAAATGTCGAGTTCGCGATCTCCCGTCTTGCGCGCGATTTCAACGCCAGCGAGCAGCAAGGGCTTGGAGGGCGCGAGGCGCAACAGCCGCGCGAGCCAGGTCTCGGCCAGCGCCCTGGGCAGCACGGCCTCCAAGGCGCCGTACAAGGGTTGGCGCGTGCCGAAGCGCGCCAGGGCCCAAAGGCTGGCCTCGGGTGACTCGGGCCGCTCTTCTTCGAGGTTGCGCAACAGCCGTTCGCCCAGTTCGGCCTTATCCGGCGCGGGCAGGTGCTCCAAGCTGGCGGCCAGCCGCCACAGCTCCAGGCCCTCGGCCTTGAGGCGCGGCCGGTTGCGCTTATCCGTGAGCTGTCTGCGGAAGCGCTGGAAGAGATCGATCTGCCGCCCCGAGGCCAACCCCGGCGCCGTGCGCCGCCAGAAAAGCGCCCAGTCGCAAAGAGCCTGGACATCGCGGTCATGGTGCGGGCCGCGGCGCAGCAGGTGCCAGGCGCGCTCGACGAGGTGCCCGTCGCTGGAATGCCCCAGGCCGGGCCGCATCAGGTAGCTCACCGTGTTGAGCCATAGCGCCTCGTGCGCCGCGCTGGCGCGGCGGCGCGCTTCCAGCTCCAGGGCGGTCTCCGCGGCCGCGCGCAGCGAAGACAAGGGCAGATCAGCGCGCCGCAGCGCCGCGCGTTCCTCCATGAGCTTGAGCGGCGCCAACGGCGGCGTCCTGCCGAGCGCCGCGCTCAGGCTTTCAGCCAGGAGCGCGCGGTCGGGCTCGGCCGTCGGGGCCGTGACGACGGCGGACGCCTCATCCTCCGCCGCCGCGCGCAAATCGAATTCCAGCCTCCAGACATGCGGCGTGTGCAGCGACACCAGGCTGAGCGCCAGGGTGTCCAGCTCGCTGAGCTCGCCGCGGATCTCCACGGGCACTTCGCGCGCCTCGCCGCGGCCGAACTTCACCACGGTTTGCAGGGCGCCGATGCGGTCCGCCGCCTCCAGGCGGCGCAGCGTCCCCGATTCGTCCTCGGGATAGCGGTCCGAGTGGAAAAGCGGAAAGCGCACCGGGCGGTTGGCCTGCACGCGCAGGTCGTGGCGTGGCACGCGCACGTTTTCGTGGGGTTCCGATCCCTTGGGCAGCACGCAGAGCTGTGCTTCCCCCGCGGCGGCGGCGATGGCGAGGTAATAAGAACGCGAGGCGCC
>JAHFOS010000095.1 GCA_023261545.1 bacterium | reverse complement strand
GGTGAGTTCAAGGCTGGGCGTTTTCGCCACCTGCCGCTGCAGTTCCTGCATGCGTCCCGGGGCAAGCTTGAGGCAGGGAAGGCCCAAGGCCAGGCAGTTTCCGAAGAAGATCTCCGCGAACGACTCGCCGACGATGGCCCGGAAGCCCCGGCGCATCAAGGCCTGGGGGGCGTGCTCGCGCGAGGAGCCGCAGCCGAAATTGCGGTTTACCAGGAGGATGGCGGCGCCCCGGTACTCGGGGCGGTCGAAGGGATGGGCCCCCTTCAGGGCCGACCTGTCGTCCGCGAAGGCATGCTCTCCTAAACCGTCAAAAGTGACGCACAACAGGAAGCGGGCGGGAATGATGCGGTCGGTGTCAATATCATGGCCCTCCAAGGGGAGGGCGCGCCCGGAAATGCGGCGGACGGCGCTGTTCATCTGGAACTCGCGGAAAAGACCTCGCGGGCATCGGCAACACAGCCCGCCACCGCCGCTGCGGCCACCATGGCGGGGCTCATGAGCAGGGTGCGCCCCGTGCTCGACCCCTGGCGGCCCTTGAAATTGCGGTTGGACGACGACGCGCAGCGCTGACCGGGCTGAAGGCGGTCGGGATTCATGGCCAGGCACATGGAGCAGCCCGGCTCGCGCCACTCAAAGCCCGCCGCGCGGAAAACCTCGTGCAGGCCGCGCTTTTCCGCCTCGCGGCGCACCTCCTGGGAACCCGGAACCACGAGGGCCTTCACGGTTTGGGCCACGCGGTGACCGCGCACCAGCCGGGCCACCTCTTCGAGGTCGCTCATGCGCGAGTTGGTGCAGGAACCGATGAAACAGACATCCACGGGCAGTCCTTTCATCTTCTGGCCGGGCTCGACTCCCATGAAGCGGCAGGCCTCATCCACCAGGGCGCGCTCGCCTTCGGCAAAACTCGCCAGGGAGGGGATGGACTCGTTCACCCCCACGCTCTGGGCCGGGGTGATGCCCCAGGTGACCTGGGGCTCGATATCCGCGGCCCGAAAATGCCTCACGTCGTCGTAGTCGGCATCGCGGTCGCTGCGCATACTGTCCCAGTAGGCGACGGCTTTGGACCAGTTCTCCCCGGAAGGCGCGTGGGGCCGGCCTTTGATGTACTCATAGGTCTTCTGATCAGGGTTCACATATCCAGCCCGCGCTCCACCCTCGATGGCCATGTTGCAAATCGTCATGCGCTCTTCCATGCCGAGGGACTCTATGGCGGTGCCCGCGTATTCATAAGCGTAGCCCACGCCTCCCTGAACCCCGAGCTCGCGGATGACCTGGAGGATGATGTCCTTGGCGTAAACCCCGGGCTTGAGCTTGCCCCCGACTTCGATACGCCGCACCTTGAGGGGCTCCATGGACAGGGTCTGGGTGGCCAGCACGTCGCGCACCTGCGAGGTGCCGATGCCGAAGGCCAGCGCCCCGAAAGCCCCGTGGGTGGACGTATGGCTGTCGCCGCAAGCCACCGTCATCCCCGGCTGCGTGAGCCCGAGTTCCGGGCCGATGACGTGGACGATGCCCTGGTAATCGGACCCCTCGCCGAAAAAGGCGATGCCGTGCTCGCGACAGTTGCGCTCGAGGTGCACGAACATCTCCTCGGCCATGGAGTCCATGAGCGGCCTGCGGCGGCTCGCGTCGGTGGGGATGATATGGTCCACGGTGGCGAAACTGAGCTCCGGATGGCGCACTTTGAGCCCGCGCTCCTTCAGGGCCGCGAAGGCCTGGGGCGAGGTTACCTCGTGGATGAGGTGCAGCCCGATGAAAAGCTGCACCTTGCCCGACGCCAGCTTGCGGACGGTGTGGGCCTCGAAGACCTTGTGGTAGAGAGAGCGGCGCACGGCTTCACGTCGGCGTTTCGCCGCGCCGCAGGATGAGCTTGCCGGTGCGCATCATTTCGATGATGCCGAACTCGTCCATCATGCTCTCAAAGGCGTCGAGCTTGCTCGAACTGCCCGTGATTTCGAAGACCACGCTGCCTTTGCCGATGTCCACCGACTTGGCGCGGAAGATATTGGCGACCTCCATGACGGCGCTGCGCTTGTCGGACGGCGTCCGCACCTTGACGATGGCCATCTCGCGGGAAACCACGTCCATTTCGGCGTAGTCGTAAACATGCACCACGTCAATCAGCTTGTCGAGCTGCTTCACGATCTGCGTCACGCCCTCCTCCTTGCCGTGCGTCACCACGGTCATGCGCGAGAGGCCCTTCTGGTGGGCGGGCGAGACCGCCAGCGAATCAATGTTGAAGCCGCGCCGCGCGAAGACGGTGGCCACGCGCACCAGCACCCCGGGCTTGTCGGCCACCAGGACCGAGATGGTGTGCGCCGCGCCGGCGTTGTTGACCGCCTCGACGGCCATCTCAGGTGCTCCCTTCAGGCTTGGCCATCTTGCGCCGCGTGGGCTCGACGATCATGTCGCGCACCGCCGCCCCCGCCGGGATCATGGGGAAGACGTTGGCGTGGCGCTCGGTGAGCGCCTCGATGACGATGGGACCCTTGTTGTAGGCCAAGGCCTCCTTGAGCACCGCGTCCACGTCGGCAGCCTTTTCGAGTTTGAGCCCGCGGATGCCGTAGCTCTCGGCGTGCTTCACGAAGTCGGGGTTGCCTTCGAGGTCCACGCCTGAAAGCGTGTCCTCAAAAAACAACTCCTGCCACTGGCGCACCATGCCGAGGTAGCGGTTGTTCAGCACCAAGATCTTGAGGGGCAGCTTGAGCAGGGCCGCGGTGGACAGCTCGCAGAAAGTCATCTGGTAGCCGCCATCGCCCACGACGGCCACCACCAGTTCGCCCGGCCGCGCCAACTGCGCGCCGATGGCCGCCGGGAAGCCGAAACCCATGGTGCCCGCACCTCCCGAACTCAGCCACTGGCGCGGCTTGGAGGTCAGGTAGAACTGCGCGGCCCACATCTGATGCTGCCCCACGTCGGTGCTCACGATGGCCTGGCCCTTGGTGAGGTGGTAGAGGCGATCCAGCACGTACTGCATGGTGAGCTCGCCATCCAGCGGCTGATCGTACTTCAGGGGATATTGCTTCTTCCAGCCCTCGATGGTGCTGAGCCACTCCTCGGTCTTGAGCTTCGAGACCATGGGCAGCAGCTCTTTCAGCACCAGCTTGGCGTCGCCCACCACCGAGGCGTTGGGGCGGATGAGCTTGCCGATTTCGGCGGGATCAATGTCAATGTGCAACTTCACGGCGTCCAGGCAGAACTCCGACAGCTTGCCGGTGATGCGGTCATCCCAGCGCGCGCCGATGGAGAAGATGAGGTCGCAGTTCACCACCGAATAGTTGGCGTAGGCCGTGCCGTGCATGCCCAGCATCCCCACGGCCAGCGGATGCGTCTCTGGGAAGGCGCCCTTGCCGAGCAGCGTCGTGGTGACGGGCGCGTGGAGCTTTTCGGCCAGAGCCAGGACTTCGCGGTGCGCCCCGGAAATGATGGCCCCCTGCCCCACATACAGCAGCGGTCGGCGCGAGGTCTTGAGCAGCGCCGCCAACTTCTCGACGCCTTTGCGATCCACGCCCTCGGGCACGTGGTAGCCGGGGATGTCCATGGTGTCGTCGGGCACGCTCTCAAAGGCTTTCGAGGTCACGTCCTTGGGCAGGTCCACGAGCACCGGGCCGGGCCGGCCCGTGCGGCAGATGTGGAAAGCCTCGCGCATGACGCGCGGGATGTCGTTGGGATTGCTCACGAGGTAGCTGTGCTTCACCACCGGGATGGTGATGTTGAACACGTCGGCCTCCTGGAAGGCGTCCTTGCCAAGGTTGACCGTAAGGGTCTGTCCGCACAGCACGATCACCGGTGAGGAGTCCATGTTGGCGGTGAGCAGCCCCGTCACCGTGTTGGTGGCGCCAGGGCCGCTGGTCACCAGCACCACGCCGGGCTTGCCCGAGGCGCGCGCGTAGCCATCGGCCATGTGGACGGCCCCTTGCTCGTGACGCACCAGCACCAGCTTGAGCTTGGACCCCACCAACGAGTCGAAAAGCGGCAGGTTGGCCCCTCCGGGATAGCCGAAGATGTACTCAACGCCCTCTTTTTCGAGGGCGCGGATGACGAGGTCTGCGCCGATCATAAGTCCAGCGATTGTCGAAAAAGTCATATTTTGTCAACGCGGCGAAACGATCCGAACACTGCTGCTTTGGCACCCCCAGCGCGCGCTCGCACGCCGTTTTTTTTCTTGCGTCCGCCGCATTCCGCGCTCTAATATAGCTGGGGATACGCCACATGAGCAAGAAAAAACTGGAACACCTGCTGGCCGAACTCGAGCGCGAAATAGCCGGGTTAAGGCATGTGGACGCACGGAGTTTGGCCCGCCTCAAGGAGGTCGAAGCCGAACTCAAGGAGAAAATCACCGCGCTCGAAAGCAGCGTGCGGCACCCCGATCTGCTGTTAAGCCTCGACGATTGGGCCAGCGAATTCGAAATCCAGCACCCGACGCTCACCAACATTTTGAGCGGTATCGCCACGACCCTGCGCGGCATGGGTTTCTGAACGCTCAAAACCGTCCGACCCAGGACGGGTCAGCCCGCCCGAAATCCATGTTGCAGGCGCGCCTTTTGATACCGCAATTCGTCCTCTACGCGCGGCGGGTAGAATGCTGACGGCCCCGGACGGCATCGTGAACCATGTCTGAAACGCCAGAACAGCGCGCCCGCAAAGCTATTGACGCCCTTCTGGAGCGCTGCGGCTGGGTGGTTCAGGACAAGAACTCCGTCAATCTCTCCGCCGCCCGGGGCGTCGCCGTGAGCGAGCTGTCTTTTCCTACTGGCGAGCCGGATTACACGCTTTTCGTGGACGACAGAGCCATCGGCATCGTTGAGGCCAAGCCAGCAGGGCACTCCCTCACCGGCGTCGAAGAGCAGTCCTCCAAATACGTCTTCGGTGTTCCCGTGGGCCTGCCGCATTGGGCCTCGCCGCTGCCTTTCAGTTACGAGAGCACCGGCGCCGAAACCCGCTTCACCAACCGCCGCGACCCCGAACCGCGCAGCCGGGGCGTTTTCGCCTTTCACCGCCCCGAGGTTCTGCGCGCCTGGGCGCAGCAGGAGAAGCCGCTGGCGGAACGCCTGCGCGAATTTCCGTCGCTCGCCGCCGGCCACCTCTGGCCCGCGCAAATCGAGGCCATCACCAACCTGGAAAAATCCCTCGCCTCTGGCCGGCCCCGCGCCCTTATCCAGATGGCCACCGGCTCCGGCAAGACATTCACGGCCGTGAATTTTATCTACCGCCTCGTAAAATACGCCGGTGCGCGCCGCGTTCTCTTCCTCGTGGACCGCGGCAACCTCGGCGAGCAGACGCTCAAGGAGTTCCAGCAGTTCGTCTCTCCGGTGAACAACTACAAATTCACCGAGGAGTACATCGTCCAGCACCTCACCAGCAACACCCTGGATATCTCCGCCCGCGTCGTCATCGGCACCATCCAGCGCCTCTATTCCATGCTCAAGGGCGAGCGGGAGCCCGCGCCCGACCTCGACGACCTGCCCATCGAGGCGGCAGAGTCGCTATTCAAAGAGCCCGTCCCCGTGGAGTACAACCCCGCCTTCCCCATCGAGGCTTTCGACTTCATCGTCACCGACGAATGCCACCGCTCCATCTACAACCTCTGGCGACAAGTGCTGGAATACTTCGACGCTTCGCTCATCGGCCTCACCGCCACGCCGTCGAAGCAGACCTTCGGTTTCTTCAATAAAAACCTGGTCATGGAGTACGGCCACGAAAAAGCCGTCGTTGATGGCGTCAATGTCGGCTGCGACGTTTACAGCATCCAGACCCTGATCACCGAACGGGGCTCCAAGGTGGAGGCCGGCTTCTACGTGGACAAGCGCGACCGCCAGACGCGCAAAGTCCGCTGGGAGCAGATCGACGAAGCCCTCGCCTACGATGCCGCGGACCTCGACCGCGAGGTCGTCGCCATGGACCAGATCCGCACCGTGCTCACCACCTTCCGCGACCGCCTTTTCACCGAGATTTTCCCAGGCCGCCAGGACGTGCCGAAAACCCTGATTTTCGCCAAGGACGATTCCCACGCTGACGATATCGTCCGCCTCTGCCGCGAGGTCTTCGGCAAGGGCAACGATTTCTGCAAGAAAATCACCTACAAAACCACCGGCGAATCCCCCAAAACGCTCATCGCCGCCTTTCGCAACAGCTATTCCCCCCGCATCGCCGTCACGGTGGACATGATCGCCACCGGCACCGACATCAAGCCGCTGGAAATCGTCTTCTTCATGCGCTCCGTGCGCTCGCGCAACTTCTTCGACCAGATGAAGGGCCGCGGCGTCCGCGTGCTCACCGAAACCGAGATGGAGCAGGTCAACCCCGGCGTCAAACGCAAAACCCGCTTCGTCATCGTGGACGCCGTGGGCGTCTGCGAGCGGGTGAAGACCGAGACCCGCCCGCTGGACAGCAAACCCAATGTTGCCTTCGACAAGCTCCTCGACGCCGTAGGACTCGGCACCACCGAGGCCGCCGCGCTGGAATCCCTGGCCAACCGCCTGATCCGCCTGGAGCGCCGTTTCGATACTGCCATAGCGGGAGAAGTGGCGCAGGCCGCCAAAGGCCAAACCCTTTCCCAAATCGCCGCCGGGCTCCTCGACGCCGTGGACGCGGACAAGATAGAGGCCGCAGCCCGCGCCGGACTCGACCCCGGCGCCGAGCCCACCGCCAAGGCGCTCAAGGCCACCGCGGAAAAACTGGCCAAAACCGCCCTAGCCCCGCTGGCCGAGAATCCCGACTTGCGCAACCTGCTCAAGAAAATCCAGAAGGCCGCCGACCAGACCCTCGATGTCATCTCAGCGGATGTCGTCCTCTACGCCGGGCCCGCCCCGCAAAGCACCCAGGACGCCGCGCGACTCGTCACTTCGTTCCGCGATTTTATCCGCCAGCATCAAGCCGAGATTTCCGCCCTGCAAATCCTCTACAGCCGCCCCTACCGCCAGCGCCTCACCGAACCCATGCTCAAGGAGCTGGAGAAAAAGCTCCGCTCCGAAAACGCCGCCTGGAACGAGGAATCGCTCTGGCGCGCCTTCGCCGCCACCGCGCCAGGAAAGGTGAAAGGCCGCTCCGCCGCCGACCGCTTCGCCGACCTCGTGCCCCTGGTGCGCTTCGCCCTGGAACAACAACCGGCGCTGGAGCCCTTCGCCGACTCCGTGCGCCAGCGCTTCGCAAGCTGGCTTGAGCAAAAAGCCGAATCCGGCACGGCCTTCACCCCCGACCAGCGCGCCTGGCTGGAGCTCATCCGCGACCACATCGCCACCAGCCTCAGCATCGAGGCGGACGACTTCGATTTCGCGCCGTTCAGCCAGCGCGGCGGCTTGGGCCGAGCGCATCAGCTTTTTGGGGAACGATTGCCGGGGTTATTGGATGAGCTCAACGAAATTCTGGCAGCTTGAGAACAAACGTGAAATTTATAGATCGCACGAAGGCCGGGGGCGATAGCAATATTTCATGATGGTTTTGGAACTATTTGATGCAAATAAGCCTACCATGAAATGCTTATTTAGGCGGAAAGGTGGGGCTGGCGGCTGGTTCAACGGGAAAACCGAAGAAATGGAGGGGGCGGCCATTTCAAAGGACAAGTCGCATGGCACACGTTCAGCCCATAAGTTGCGCCTTCGTTTTGCGGTGTCAGCAGCCAAGCCCGTTCGTGCTGAGCCTGTCGAAGTACGAACGGGCAGACACCCGCCACGTACCTCGAATTCTAGAGGTTTAAACCCATCGAATTCGAGGGGTTTAAAACCGATCGCCGTCAGTCTAACTGTGGCGAATTCGCCATGATTAAAACGAGCTGGCAATCATACTAATCCCGTGATCAAACCCAAAAACCTACTCTTTTGAGATATATCATTCGTGGCATGAAGAAATCCATCGTGAGGAAGAAGGCGGCTCCACCTGCCGCAGTCGGCGACTACTCCAGTCTGTTCAGCGGCGTTAGCGAACTGCTAGAAGCTGCCCGTCGTGCCAGCGCTCGCACCGTCAATGCGTTCATGACGGCGACTTATTGGGAGATTGGCCGACGCATCGTAGAGTTTGAGCAACATGGCAAAAAACGAGCAGAATATGGCAAAGCGTTGTTAAAGCGTTTGGCCAGAGATCTCACAGCAAGCTACGGACGCGGCTTCTCCATCGACAACCTGGAGAATATGCGCCTCTTTTACGGCGTTTGTGGCGAGAAGGAGATTTCCGAGACGCTGTCTAGGAAATTGGAGGCTACATCTCAAACCACACCAAAAACGGATGTGATTTCCGAGACGCCGTCTCGGACTTTGCAGACCCGGTCAGCACAATTTTTCGCCTTGCCATTTAACCTGGCAGAGGTTGGCCGGGCATTCCCGTTGCCTTGGTCGCACTATGTCTTGCTGGTTCGGCGCAGCCGCTCTCCCGAAGCTTTCGCCTTCTATCACACTGAGTCTCTTCGCGGCGGCTGGTCTGTGCGGCAACTTCAACGGCAGATCAACAGCCAGTTCTACGAACGCACAGCCCTCTCGCGCAATAAGGCGGCGATGCTCGCAAAAGGTGCTAAGCCGCAGCCCGGCGATGCTGTTAGTGCCGATGAGGAAATCCGCCACCCACTCGTCCTAGAATTCCTCGGTCTGCGCGACGAATACTCCGAGGCGAATCTGGAAGACGCGCTCATCCGCCACCTCGAAATTTTTCTGCTTGAACTCGGCAATGACTTCGCTTTCGTTGGGCGCCAGCGCCGGCTGCGCATCGACGACGAATGGTATCGCGTCGATCTTCTCTTTTTCCACCGCCGCCTGCGCTGTCTGGTCGTTTTTGACTTGAAACTGGGTCGCTTCACCCACGCCGATGCCGGGCAGATGCATGTGTATCTGAACTACGCCCGCGAACACTGGATTCAGCCCGGTGAAAACCCGCCTGTTGGCGTCATCCTATGCTCTGGAAAAGGTGAAGCTCTCGTGCGCTACGCCACCGACGCCCTGCCCACCAAGTTGCTCGTTCGAGAATACCTCACCGCGCTGCCTGATGAAAAACTCATTGCCGCTGAATTGGAGAAGACACGCAAGCAATTGGAGTCTCAGAAATGATCTCCTCCAGTCTGTGCGTCGATCTGGACGACTTCAAGGATGCCCCATTCATCCAGAAAGGCGGCATTGGAGAGTCGCATCAACTTTTAAAACCCCTTGAATTACAATGTATTATGACTGACCACTGCCAGTCTGATTGTGGCGAATTCGCCATGATTAAAACGAGTTGGCAACAGATGTTGACGGACGGTGGGGGCTTATGGCGGATTGGGGCGTCGGAGGGTGGCGGGGGATGAGCAGGGTTGGAAAAAGAGCGGGGGAGATCGCGGAGGGGGATGGGAGGGGCTCGTTATCTGCGGGGAATTCCTCAAACACGTCGAGTTCTGAAGGGGCGAAAGAAACCGGCAAGCTTCCGCACGGGTGGTCAAAACAGCGAATCGAACAACTCTTCTCTCCACTGGAAGACGGGCGCACACTGCACCAGGGTTGGAGTCCGCAGTGCGACAAAGTACCATCCCCATCAGAGAGCGTTTGGGGTGTTTTGAAAACGACCTCCATTCAAGCCGGTGAGTTTCAGCCTGAACACAACAAGCTTCTTCCGAGCGAGCTTGCACCGCGTCCGTTGATTGAAGTCAAAGCGGGCGATATTCTTATCACCTGCGCGGGTCCGCGCGTCCGTTGCGGTGTTTCCTGTCTCGTCAGACAAACTCGAAAACGGCTGATGATGTCTGGAAAAATGTATCGCTTTCGTGTAGATGCTGGCCTCACGGACCCTCGTTACGTTGAGGCCTTTCTTCAGACAGAACAAGCGCGCCTCGCCATAGACAAGATGAAGACTGGCAGCAGCGACAGCGGTTTGAACCTGACGCATGACCGCTTCCGCCAATTACCCATTCCAGTTGCCCCCCTCCCTGAACAACGCCAAATTGTCGCGGAGATCGAAAAGCAATTCACGCGGCTGGAGGCGGGGGTGGCGGCCCTGAAGCGCGTGCAGGCCAACCTCAAACGCTACCGCGCCGCCGTTCTCAAAGCCGCCTGCGAAGGCCGCCTCGTCCCCACCGAAGCCGAATTAACCGCAAAGAACACAAAGAGCGCAAAGACCAAACCCAACCCCCTCTCTGCGTCCCCTGCGCTCTCTACGGTTAAAACCCCAGGCTACGAAACCGGCGAAGCCCTACTCGCCCGCATCCTCGCCGAACGCCGGAAAAACTGGCAGGGGCGGGGGAAGTACAAGGAGCCTGTCGCCCAAGCAACCGGACTGGCAACACTGCCAGAGGGGTGGATCTGGACGACAATTGGGTCCTGTTTTCACGTTGCCGTCGGAGCCACTCCTAGTCGCAAAGAGGCATCGTATTGGGGAGGCGACATTCCTTGGGTAAGTTCGGGAGAGGTTCGCTTCACTACGATAGTTAATACGCGTGAGACCATCACAAAAGTAGGGTTAGAGAATTCAAGCACACAGCTAAATCCAAGAGGTTCCGTCCTGCTCGGAATGATTGGTGAAGGAAAAACACGGGGACAGACAGCGATCCTGAATATTGATGCTTGCAACAACCAGAACTGCGCCGCTATCTGGGTATCGCGCACGATAATTCCCCCTAAGTACATTTACTACTGGCTATGGTCACAGTACGACAATACTCGTCGAACGAGCTCAGGAAACAACCAACCTGCTCTAAACAAAGCACGGATTGAAGCAATGTTTCTACCTCTCCCACCCATCGCCGAGCAGACGCGGATCGTGGCGGAGACAGAGCGTCGGCTGAGCGTGGTGGAGGAGCTGGAGGCAATAGTGTCCACCAACCTCCAGCGCGCCATCCGCCTCCGCCAGTCCATCCTTCACCGAGCTTTTCAGATTCCATAACTCTTCACAATAATTATCCCATGAATGAAAAACCAACTCGCGAATCCTTCTCGGCCGTCCTTGTCACACAGGGCGAGCGAAAATTTTACACCCTGACACTAGAGTCTGACATTCTCGCCCAAACGTGTGTTGCAAGTCCACGAGTGGAGGATCCAGATGAAGGTTTTCAACGAACATTGAGTCTGAAACGAGCAGAATCGATTCGAGACTACATTGAACACGGAGGGGTCATTCCTGGCAGTATCGTATTGTCAGCACATGAAACCGCGAACCTCGTTTACGACAGTAAACGAAAAACTATTCAGTTTGATCTGGTTGCGGGAGCTTTTCTGATAATCGACGGACAGCATCGCGTTTATGGTTTCAGACTTTCTAATAAAAAGCTGCGTGTCCCCGTCGTAATTTTCTCTGGCCTTAGCAAACGTGATGAAGCTCGCCTTTTTATTGACATAAATACCCTCCAGAAATCGGTTCCAAATGAGCTTCTGTTGGATATCAAGAAGCTAGCGGAAACCGAGAGTGAGATGGAGGCTCAGGCAAGAAATATTTTTGACTACTATGAGTCGAATTCTTCATCCAATTTGTTTGGGCTCTTGTCACCCAGGGAAAAGGCGTCCAACAAGATTACTCGGGCGACGTTTCTGAGTGCGTTCAAGCCTCTCCTTAAGCAGTATGCTCAAATCGAGGTGGAAAAACTAACAGAAATCTTCGATTCCTATCTGCATGGCTTTGCCAGCGCCGTTCCACTGGGTGTCGATTTCCGCAAGACCATTGTTAAACCTGTCGTATTCCGAGCCGTGGCAACAGTTTTCCCACTGGTTGCCAGGCTTGTTGGATTTAAACACAACAAGGTCTACACAGCAGAAAATTTCGAGCAGGCGCTCAAGCCGATACGTTCACTTAGGCGAACGATATTCACGAGTCCAGGTGCCAGCTATAAGGAGTTAGGGGATGTTTTTAGCAAAGCCCTCGATCAGACGAATACTGAGTTATGAAGAGTCACGCGGACTTTTTCAGGGGACAACTGTGCGCGTCCTTCGGGCGTGAAAAGTTGGGCTCAACGAAACTTGCGGAGTGGATTGGCTCTCCAAGCGCTTCGTTGACAGCACCAATCACAGGCGGTTATCCACAAGTGCTGCAATCCCTGACATCGCTAAAGCCCTTGTTTGCATTTGAGGCGTCCCGGTTCGCGTCTGCGGCGCTGGAGAGTTATTCCACTATTCTGGGCAAATGGAGTGGTCCAGAGGACAGGGATGGACTGGCATGGAGGCTAATTGGTCTCTACTATTCGGCTTATTATTCAGCTCACGCGATCTTGAGACTTTCAGGCATCTCTGTGACTCAGATTGAGAGCTGGGCGACAATTGAGAAAGAATTTCAAACTTTGTATCGGTCGGTGCCATTAACAACACTGGGGCTTCAGCGCGGTTACCATGTGGTAAAGTTGGACACGTCTGGCACATCGATGTCTATCTCTAAGGCGAAAGTTGATTCAACCCACGGTTCTCACACGATACTTTGGAGTGAATTCAAGGAATTGGCGGATACGGGCTACTCGAACAGTGGCCTAAACACGAGCTCACATCAGGCTGCCTTGGAAGCATATTCACAAAAGCTGGCCACTCCACTCACGATGGATGATGGCAGCAGTTGCAATTGGCCATGGATGCCGGTGATTAGAAATCGCATCAACTACCGTTTGCCTGACCAAGTGTGGGGGCCTTTCGCCAAGAGAATTACTCCCAGCGCAAACAAACAAATTCATCAACTTATTGTCTCGCCAACAAGCGATCTTATTGCCGATGCGGCAACCGCAGAACTAGTGTGGCTTCGATTCTCTGGGTCATGCGTCTATCTCGTATCTTTGCTTTGCCATTTGCTGCGCGATATGGAAATCCGTGCCAGGTCTATGTCGCTCCTCCCATTTGTGTTTAAAGAGAGATCTCAGATTATCTCAAAACTTTGCGCAGCATGACCACCCCCAGCGCCCTCGTCCAAAAAACTTTAGAACTACTGCTCCATCCTGCGGGACGACGGCCTATCCTACTACGATGAATTGGATCATCTCACGTTTCTGCTGTTCCTAAAAATGGCGGATGAGCAGATGAAGCCGCCGCCGCCCAACATCATCCGCGACATCCGCGGCTAAGTCTCATGAGCGACGAAAACCAATTCCTCCTCTTCACCGCACCTGACGGCGCGGTGAAGGTGGACGTTTTTTTCAAGGATGAGACGGTCTGGCTGACACAAAATGCGCTGGCGGAGCTGTTCGGGGTTCAGAGCCCAGCCATCACGAAGCACTTGCTGAACACCTTCTCCTCGGGGGAGCTGGCGGAGGATTCAGTAGGTTCCGTTTTGGAACATACTGCCGCTGACGGAAAAACTTACTCCGCCAAAATGCAGAAAATACGAATGAAAAAGGAGAACGCGTTCCTCGGAGCACTTCCATGAGCGACTTGATTCCGTCCCCTCCCGGCGGCGAATTCCTTCTCTACCAGACGGAAGATGGACGGACGCGCATCCACTGCCGGTTTGCCAACGAGACGATCTGGCTGACACAGGCGCAGATGGCGGAACTTTTTCAAACCACGCCACAGAACGTAACTCTGCACCTGAAAGCCATCTTTGCCGAGGGTGAATTGCCGGAGGCGGCAACTTGTAAGTATTACTTACAAGTTCGCGCTGAGGGTGGGCGCGAGGTTTCACGGAAGCTCCGCCACTACCGGCTAGAGGCGATCCTCGCCGTGGGCTACCGGGTGCGCTGTTTGCGGGGCACGCAGTTCCGCCAGTGGGCGACGGCGCGTTTGAGCGAGTATCTGGTGAAGGGTTTCACGATGGACGACGAGCGGTTGAAGAATCCGCCGGGCAAGGGGCACAAGGATTACTTCGACGAGTTGCTGGAGCGCATCCGGGACATCCGTTCGTCAGAGCGGCGCTTTTACCAGAAGGTGCTGGATATTTACGCGACGAGTGTGGATTACGCGCCGGAGGAGGAGGTTTCGCAGCGGTTTTTTGCCACGGTGCAGAACAAAATGCACTGGGCCACGCACGGCCAAACAGCAGCGGAAGTCATCCACGCGCGGGCGGATGCTCGTCAGCCGATGATGGGACTGCTGACCACGCGACCCGGGGGCATCGTGCGAAAAGAAGATGTAACCATCGCCAAGAACTATCTGACGGAGACGGAATTACAGGTGCTGAACCGCATCGTGAACCTCTATTTGGAATACGCGGAACTGCAAGCGCTGGAGCGGAAGCCGATGACGATGCAGGACTGGGTCATGAAGCTAGACGAATTTCTCAAGGCTTCCGGACGGGAACTGCTGGACCACGCCGGAAAGATCACTGCCGAAACGGCCAAGGCAAAAGCGGAGCAGGAGTTTGCTGCTTATCGCATGTTTATGGATGCCCAACCTCGCCTAGCGGACGCGGATTTCGAGAAGGCGATAAAGGACTTAAAGAAACTGCCCGCACCCAAACGGAAGAAAAAGAAATTATGACCACCCCCAGCGCCCTCGTCCAGAAACTCTGGAACTACTGCTCCATCCTGCGGGATGATGGCCTGTCTTACGGCGATTACGTGGAGCAGCTCACGTTTCTGCTGTTCCTCAAGATGGCGGATGAGCAGGCGAAGCCGCCGTTCAACAAGGCATCACCCATCCCCAAAGGCAAGGACTGGCCGGCGTTGCTGTCCAAGGACGGCGACGAGCTGGAGATCCACTACCGCCATACGTTGGAAGAGCTTGGCAAGCGGTCGGGCATGCTCGGCGTCATCTTCCGCAAGGCGCAGAACAAGATCCAAGACCCGGCCAAGCTGCGCCGGCTCATCGTGGACCTGATTGACAAGGAGGAATGGTCCAGCTTGGATGCCGACGTGAAGGGCGACGCCTACGAGGGCTTGCTCCAGAAGAACGCCGAGGACGTGAAGGGGGGCGCGGGGCAATACTTCACGCCGCGCGCGCTCATCGCCGCCATGGTGGAGGTGATGGCCCCGCGACCCGGCCAGACTATTTGCGACCCCGCTTGCGGCACCGGCGGCTTTCTGTTGGCGGCGCATGATGGCATCGCGCGCGCGCCCGGCCTCGACAAGGCGCAGAAGAAACGGCTCAAGAGCGGCACGCTTTTTGGCATCGAACTGGTGGATAGCGTCACGCGCCTGTGCGCCATGAACCTGCTGCTGCACGGCATCGGCGGCGAGTCCGAGGCGGAACTGCCCGTGGTCACCAAGGACGCGCTGGCCGGCAAGCACGGCGAGTACGACATGGTGCTCGCCAATCCGCCCTTCGGCAAGAAGAGCAGCGTGACCATCGTGAATGAGGCCGGCGAGCAGCAGAAGGAATCCCTGGTCATCAACCGCGACGATTTTTGGGCCAGTACCAGCAACAAACAGCTCAACTTCCTCCAGCATATCTTCACCATCCTCAAGCAGCATGGCCGGGCGGCGGTGGTGCTGCCGGACAACGTGCTTTTCGAGGGCGGCGCCGGCGAGGCCATCCGCCGCGAGTTGCTCAAGCAGGCCGACGTCCACACGCTGCTGCGCCTGCCCACTGGCATTTTCTACGCCCAAGGCGTGAAGGCCAACGTGCTCTTCTTCGACCGCAAGCCGGCCAACGAGAAGCCCTGGACGCGGCAGCTCTGGATCTACGACCTCCGGACCAACAAACACTTCACGCTCAAGGAGCGCACCCTCCAACGCGCCGACCTGGACGACTTCGTGGCGTGCTTTCACACGGCCAACCGCCATGAACGCACCGAAAGTGAGCGCTTCAAAACCTTCGCTTACGAGGATCTCCTGAAGCGCGACAAGGTGAACCTGGACATTTTCTGGCTCAAGGATGAAAGCTTGGAGGAATCCGCCAACCTCCCCGCCCCCGAAGTCATCGCCCGGGACATCGCGGAAGACCTGCAAGCCGCCCTGGAGCAGTTCGCGACCATTGCCGAAGATTTGAAGTGAGTGGCTGGATACGGGACATCATTCAGCCCTATCGGGAAATAGCTCGCCGTTCGCCCTTTATCCCCCGTATTGGGGGGTGAGCCTGTCGAATAGCCACTAAAGGGCCACTTGGGAGCGGCGGTGTCTCGGCCCGTTCGTGCTTCGACAGGCTCAGCACGAACGGGCTTTGGTTGGCCGATACCGCAGGCACGACTCGTGGGCTCAACAATCCCCCCCCCTCGGAATTCAGGCCTCGACGTAGCGGTTTCTGGAAAAGGCTTTGATTAAAGGCTGAGCCCACAAGCCAGCCGGAAAAATCAGATGTGCAGCCGGCCTTCCTGGATGCGGTAGGGAAGGTTGTAATAGCCCAGCAACCAGTCGAGGGCTTGGTTGAAAGGGGTGCCCTCGAAGTGGATGGAGACCGTGTCGTTCATGAAGGCCTGGGAGTTCTTGTCCACGTCGAGTTGCAGGCGCAACTGTCCGGCGATTTGCTGCAAGACGTAACCCAGGGGCTGTTCGCGGGCGCTGAGGGTGATGCGCGGCACCTCCTTGATTTCCGAGGGATGCCAGAAATAGCTGTTCTCCTGCAAGGCTTCCTGGAAAAGCTCGGCGCCCTTGGAGGAAGGCTGGAACTGCGCCCCCACGCGCTCCAACGTGAGCTGGATCTTCTTGTCCGCGGCCTCGTCCTGCTCCGCTTTGAGGAAAGCCGGCGCGGCGGACGCCGCCTCTCCTGAAACGGGCGCGCCCGCCGCAGGGGCCGGCTGTCCCTCGGCTGGCGCGACAGCGGGAGCTTCGGGTTCCGTGGCGCGTATCTCCCCGCCTTCCACGACGAGGCCCTCCACGGGCATTTCCGCGACAGCCGGCGCGGGAGCGGACGCCGACTTCGCGCGGGCCTGAACCTCGCCCTTGCCCGTGGGTTGGTGACCGACGTAAGGCGCATGCAGTTGCCTGACGGACACGACTGTCTGCTCAATCATCTGGTCGCGTCCCACGGGAGCGATAGCCACGGCGGTGGCGCCGCTGAGTTCCGAAGCCGAGGAAAACGCCGCACCGTAGTCGAGCTGGTTTTGCGGCAGTGCCGGCAGGGGGTCAGGCGCGGCGGGAGCCAGGGGCGGTAGCGCGACAGTTCCTTTCTTCTTGTGCGAAAACCAGCCAAAACGCGAGGTTTTGGACGAGGACGCCGCCGCGATTTCAACCGGCTGAGGTTTGGGCGCGGCGCTGGGGGCTTTGGCCGCGGGTTCGTTTCTGCCGCGAACCGACACGGGTTGCTTCTCCTGTGTTGCGGCAGGCTTGGCGACCGGCGCGGCAACTGTCTTCTGCTGCGGCTTGGCCGACTTGTCTTTCTTGAACCAACCGCCAAAGAAAGATTTCTTTTCCTCTTTCCTGGTCGCTACAACAGGCCTTGAAGCCGGGGCCGTCGCTGGCTTAGAGGCCGGAACCTTGGCGCTCGCCTTTTGCTGTGGCTTGGCCGACTTGTCTTTCTTGAACCAACCACCAGAGGACGACTTCTTCTCCTCTTTCTTGGCCGCGACGACGGGTTTGGAAGCCGGGACCGTCGCTGGCTTAGAGGGCG
>JAHFOS010000241.1 GCA_023261545.1 bacterium | reverse complement strand
TGGCGAACTTTCCCCCGTCGAACATGGGCGCGTGTTTCACGGACCGGAGTTTCAGGCCCGCCTGTTCGATGCGGCGCGTGACGTTGGCGACGTAGGGTTTGTCGGTGGTGTCGAGCTCGATGAGCACCGAGCGCAACTCGGGCCGGGCGAGCGTGCGGGCGGCCCCGGCGATGATGCGGTCCTCGTTGCCGTCCACGTCTATCTTGATGTGATGCGGCACGGGCAGGGAGTAGTCGCTCACCAGCTCGTCCACGCTGAGGCCGATCATGCCCTGGCGCAGGGAGACGCCGGAACTCATGCCCCCGCAGGCGAGCGAACTGCGCTCCTCTCCGAAGCAGTGGACGGCGGCGCCTATCTTGGGGTCGCTCAGGTTGAGCACCCCGAGTTCGCGCGCGTTGTTGACGGCCAGGCAGTAGGCGGAGACGCGCCCGTCCAACTGGTTCAACAGGATGTTGCGGTTCAGGACGTAGTAGTTCGAACTTTCGGGCTCGAAGGAGAGCACGCGCATGTTGCGTTTGAACGCCGCGTAGAGGGAGTACAGGCCCACGTTGGCTCCGATGTCCCAGAAGACGCCATTTTCAGCGAAGCCGTCCATCCACTCCAGGGTTTCGGGTTCCTTGGTGAAAAAGGTCTCCGCCCGCCAGACGGGGATGGGGCCGGGACAGAAGAAGCGCACCTCGCGCCCGGCTATTCGCAGCCGTTCCACGGGGGCGAGTTCTTCGGCGAACAGGGCCAACAGGTAGGCACGGGAGCGCGAGCCGAGCAGGCCGGCGGCGCCTTTAAGGGCCGCGGCAGCCAACCTGGCGAGCTTCTCCTTGGTCCCCATGCGCGGCCGCCAATCTATTCTCGGGGCCGAGCGGTCAAAGACGGATCGTTGGAGGATGAGAGCAGATCGAGGTAGCGCCGCGCCACCTGTTCCCAGGAGTAGTCCTGGCGCGCGCGGGCGGCGGCGCGCACACCCAAGGAGCGCCGCGTCCCTTCAGGGAGCCCCAGCAACTCGCTCAGGCGCGCGGCAAGGCCTCCGATTTCTTCGAGCCGAAACAGCAGCCCCGTGACGCCGTGCTCGACGAGATCGCGGTTCCCCGGGATATCGCTCGCCAGCACCGGCAGCCCGCAGGCCTGGGCTTCGAGCACGGTGTTGGGCAGACCTTCGTAGAGGGAAGGATTGACGAAGGCGTGGGATTGGCGGTAGAGCGCGCGCAAGTCCTCCTTGCCCACCCAGCCATGGAAGCGCAGGCTGGAAGACAGGCCTAGCCGCCGGGCTTTAGCCTCCAGACCAAGTCGCTGGGGGCCATCCCCCACCAGGTCGAGGGTGAAAGTGCGGCCCGCGGCCTTGAGGCGCGCGCAGGCCTCCAGCAGCTCGGGGAGGTTCTTCTGGGGTTGGAAACGTCCGGCGAACAGCAGCCGCACGATCCCGCTGGCTTCCTCCGGATGGCTGTCGGGGCTGAAGAAATCGCAGTCCACGCCGTTGGGGATCACGGCGACGGGAAAAGGATCGGCCTGGCGCGAAAGGTCGGCCAGCCCCGCGGCATTGGCGACGATGGCCCGCGCGCCACGCAACACGGCGCGTCGCACGGGCGTCAACAGTTGGTGAAGGGGCGCGAGTTCCGGCACCAGGCCCGGCACGTCGCCCCCGCGCAGGGAGACGATGTAGGGCAGGCCGCGCTGGCGCTGGAGCAGCCAGGCGATGGGGCCGCAGGGCAGCGTGAAGAAAGCGATGCTGGCCGTGAACCCCGGCGTTCGGGTGAGGCTCAGGGCGGCGGGAAGGGCTTTGATGGAGAAGCTGGCCATCTCGCCGAGGGTGGAGTGATCCGGCGCTCGCCGCCGGCTCGGCACGCGCAGGACGCGCACGCCATCCTCCTCAATGACTTCCCCGCGCTTTTCGCCGTAAGCGGCGGTGAGTACCACGACTTCGTGGCCCAGGTGGCGGAAAGCGCGGGCGAGGAAATGCGTGGCATTGGCCGCCCCCGCACCGATGGGCGGGTACTCGTAGTTGATGAGCAGCAGTTTCAAGGACGCGGCGCCAGCGGCGCGCGCCGACCGTAGCAGGAGTAGATCCTGCCCTCGTAAAGCAGGTCGAAGCCGCGCGGAGCCGGGGTGGTTTTTTCGAGCACCACGATGCTGAATTGGTCATCTTTGACGAGTTTTTCGAGGAACCCGGCGCCTTCCGCTGCCAGGTGAATTTCGGGTCTATCAAACCAGTGAAAGTATTCGCCGCCGAGGCCGCTGTAGCCAGGATGGAGGCCCGCCGCCCACTCTCTCATGCCGTGCCGCAGCACGTGCTCGCGAGCGATGCCACCCATGACCTCGAAATCCGGATGGTACCAGGAGCTATCCGCCTGATTGCGCGCGGGGAAGCACAGTCCCGCGAGAATACCCGAAAGCGAAAGCAACAGACAGCAGGGGCGCGTGAGCCAGGATGGCCAGCGCAACACCAAGGCTGAAACCAAAGCGAAAACGCCAAGACCGTAGGGCAGGATGCGCTGCAAATTCAGCTTGAGCCCGGGGCCGCTCAACTCGCAGAAAAGCATGACGAGCCATCCCGCCAGGAGCGGGATCCACAGCGCTGCCCCGAATCCCCGCTCACGGCGGAACAAGAGAAATGGCAGGAAGGCAAAACCCAGGAGCGCCGGCCCGTAGTCGGTGAGCAAATCGAGCATGAGCTGCGGGTGCCACAACGGCACCTCTCTCCAACCCACCTTGATGTTGTAGGAAGGGAGCTTGGGGCACCAGGAGAGGTCCAGGAACCCGGACTTCAGCACCCCGGAGCTGGATTGGAGCACCGCTCCGGGACGCATGGATTCCGTGGGAATGGGCCGGGCCAGCACATCCTTGGCGTACTCCGTGATTGGTCCGCCAAGCAGGCTGGCCGCGAGCAGCAAGGTGAAGAGGGTGGCCACAAACGCCGGCCGTCTCCAGAACCCCTTCAGCATTGCGACCGCCGCCATGGCGAGCAGGTTGAAGGCGAAAAAGTCTTCGCGAAAAAGGGGTATGGGCAGGAGCAAGAGCAGGCTCAGGACGAGGCGCGACCGCCAGTTGATTTCCGGGACCAGCCACAGCGCCAGGGCGAAGAGGAAGGCCGGCAGACCCAGGGACGAGGGCGTGTGGAGCAGTTGCTCCATATGCGTCATCGCCGTCGAAAGGCTGAGGTCGAAATCCCGGGTGAAGAGGCGCACCGATTCGATCCCGCTCGCATCGCGAAAAGCGTCGAGGCCGCCGAAAAGATGCAGGGCCAGCAGCAGCAGGATGAAAAACATGCGAATATTGGTGCCGAAAAAGGCCAGCCAGGCCACGCGCCGCGCCAGGACGGCATCTCCCAGGATTTGCAGGCCCATCCAGCGATACGCCACGAAAGGCGTGAAACTCAGCGTCCAGGGCAGCACGTCTTCGGTGACCCAGAGCTTAAGGCCGAAAATCTCCGTCAGACTGGCCGCATGGAGCGCGGCCCCGTAATGGTAAAACCACCGTCCGTTGGGAAAATTCAGGTCGCCAGGCAGCAGGTCGCTATGTTGGATGCCTGAGGCAAGGAGGAAAAGCGATCGGGCGAAGTCAGTGTCGCAGCCCAGAATCAAGATCATCCCGGCCCAGAGCAGGATGAAAAGCGCCGCCACCCACGCCCACCCGTCCTCCCGCGACGGTTGCCGCGCACCCTCCTGGCGCGGGGTCAGCAAATGCAGAACGCCGAAGCCTGCGATCCAGGCCAGAATAGATGCGGCGCGCAGCGAAAGCATCTGCATGAAGAGGTTGAGCAGGAAGCAAAGTAGCGCGTGCGCCATGACACCGCCCAGAGCCAGGGAGGTGAGACCGTCGAGCTGGGGAATCCGGCGGCGCGCGCAACGCCAGCCGGAGAGAAAGAGGCCGGTTTCACACGCCGCGAGCAGCGCCATACGAATCAAGTCGCCCGGCCCCTCCAGCAGCGGCGCATGACCAGCGGCGAGGCCCAGGAACGGCAGGATGGGGTGCGACATCAACTGCGCTCCCGTTCAGCTTTTCGTAGCCGCGAGCCGTGAAGCACAAGCTGCGGACGGGTCGGGCCCCAATCCCTCCCTTGTGCGGGAGCGGGGAGCGCGAGAATTGTCGTTAATTCTTCCGCGCGACCCGCCATGAGCACACTCGAAATCAGAAAAGGCGCCTCGGCGTTGGTCTTCGACCTCGCACGCGGGGCCAACGTCATCCACGGGGCCATCGCCGGCCGCTCCGTGTTTTATGTTGATGGCAAGAGCTACGCACAGAAAAAGGAGGTCAAGTTCAAGGGTGGAAATCCTATCATGTTCCCCATCTTTTCCACGTTGCGACTGGACGGAGGCAGCGTCCTGTCTTATGGCGGCCACCGCATTGAGCTGCCCCAGCACGGGTTGGCGCGCATCAGCCGAGATTTTGAGATCGCCGCGAAGAGCGCGGATTCCCTGGTTTGCGTGTTGCGTTCCAGCCCGAAAACGCTCCGGTCTTTCCCCTTCGCCTTTGAACTCAAAGTCGGCTACCGCGTCCTCGTGGACGGCATCGAACTCACCCAGGAGGTCGCGAATCCCGGCGCGGAGCCGCTGCCTTTCTGCGCCGGTTTCCACCCCTTTTTCAGCGTGAGCGACCCGCGCCACTGCGAGGTGAGCGGAATTCCCGTGGGCGCGCGTCACGACGTGCGGCTCAACAGCGGTGAAAAGGAACTCGGGGCTCACCATGCGGGGACCCTGCCGCTCGGGCGGCGGGAGGTGAACCACCACTTCCGTCCGCAACGTGGCCAGGTGCGCTTGCGCGACCGGCTCACGGGCCGCGATATCCTGCTCGAAATTTCCCCCAGCTATCCCTGCCTCACCGTCTGGTCGCTGCCGGGCGAGCCTTTCGTCTGCGTCGAACCCGTGAGCGCGCGGCGCGGGGCCTTCGAGACGCGCGAGGACCTGGTGCGCCTTCCGCCCGGCGAGACCTGGAAAGGCTGGCTGCGCCTGCGCTTGGGATGATGGGTCAGCCGATTCGAAATACGAAGAATAAATGTGAATCTGGAACTCAGGGACTCAGGAACATACGGGGATTCCCGCCTTGCCAGGA
>JAHFOS010000240.1 GCA_023261545.1 bacterium | reverse complement strand
TCACCGCTTAGGAGGCCGATGCGCGCCGCAGCCTCGAAGTGCGCCTGCCCTGGTTCCTGCGCGAGGCCATCGAGGAAATCGCCGTGCAGGCGCGCGCCAGCGAGCATGTGGACCAGACCTCGGGGGTGAGCGCCCGCCTGTCCATCGCCGCCCTGGAGCTGGTGGCGAGCAACGTGGAGCGCCGCGTGCTGCGCACCGGCGAGCGCCAACCCGTGCCACGGCTCATTGACCTCTACGCCGCGGTGCCCGCCGTGTCCGGCAAGATCGAGCTCGTCTATGAGGGCGAGCAGGAGGGCTCGGCGCGTGTGGCCGCGCGGCTCATCGGCAAGGCGGTGAAGGCCGTCTTCGACCGCCATTTTCCTCCGGTGCATGAAAACAAGAAACACCCGCGCGCTCTGGAGCCGCTCTATTCCAAGGTGCAGGCATGGTTTACGTCCGGCGCCAATCTCGAACTCACCGACCACCGCACCGATGGCGAGGAGCGCACGGCGCTCTCAGCCGTGGACGGGCTCAAGGAGCTGGCGCGCAAGTTCCTTCATCCCGAGGACGAGGGCGAGGAAATCGCGGCCATGGGCCTGGTGCTGGAGGCGCTACACCAGCATTCGCTGCTCTCGCGCGACGGGCTCGAAGGCGCCGCGGTGTACGGCGATATCCTGCGCAAAATGCTGGAGGGGTAGGCGTGCTGGGTTTCCGCTACCGCGATCTCGACCTCGAAGGCGCGATGCGCGCCCGCACGCTGGCCGAGCTCCTGAAGCTGTTCAACGACCTGTTGCTGCGCACGCACGGCGATGCCGGCGAGGCTTTGAAGCTCATGCGCCTGTTGCAGCGGCGCGGCCATATTCCCGCCGACGTGGACCTCGACGAATTCCTCAGCCAACTGCGGGCGCGCGGGGTGGTGGTGTCGGGGGAGGGGGGGCCGCTCAAGCTGGCGGATCGCGGTGTGCAACTGCTGCGCCGCCACAGCCTGGATCGCACCTTCCGCGACCTCAAGGCCGGCGGCGCGGGAGGCGAGCACCGCACGCCCCAAGGGGGCGGCGCGGGCTCTGAGGAACTGCCGGAGCTGCGCGAGTACAGTTTTGGCGACGATTTCAGCGATATCTCTTTCACCGACAGCCTGTGGAACGCGCTGCGCCGCGAGGGGCACGGCGAAGCGCAATTGGCCGAAGAGGATCTGGTGGTGCGCGACCGCGAATGGCACAGCGCCTGCGCCACGGTTTTGTTGCTCGACATCTCGCACAGCATGATCCTCTACGGGGAGGATCGCTTCACGCCCGCCAAGCAGGTGGCCATGGCGCTCACCGAACTCATCCTCACGCGCTACCGGCGCGACACGCTGGACGTGGTGCTCTTCGGGGACGATGCTTGGCCTGTCTCCGTGCGCGATTTGCCTTACGCCGGGGTGGGCCCCTACCACACCAATACCAAGGCCGGCCTTATGCAGGCGCGGCGCATCCTGGAACGGCGTGGAACCGCCAACAAGCAGATTTTCATGGTCACCGACGGCAAGCCCACGGTGATCCACGAGGCCGGCGGCAGCGTTTACCGCAACAGCATGGGCATGGACCCGCGCATCGTCAACCGCACCCTGGACGAGGCGGTGGTCTGCCGCCGCCGCGGCATCCGCATCACCACTTTCATGATCGCCAGCGACCCCGACCTCGAACAGTTCGTGCTGCGCCTCAGCGAGCTCAACGGCGGTAAGGCCTACCTGAGTTCGCCCGAGCGCCTGGGCGGCTTCGTGCTCATGGACTTCCTGCGGCACCGCCGCAGCCGGGCATGAGCGCCGAACGCAAATCGAAACTGCGCCTGGGGCGCCTCTACACGCGCGGCGGCGACAAGGGCACAACGGCCCTGGTGGGCGGACAGCGCGTCTCCAAGGGCGTGATCCGGGTCGAGGCTTACGGCAGCCTGGACGAACTCAACGCCGTGCTGGGACTGGTGCGCACGGTGGCGGAGGACTACCACCACAGCGCCCCCGAGGTGGCCGGTGAGACCGCCGAGGTGTTCCGCTTCCTGCAAAACCGCGTTTTCGACGCGGGCAGCATCCTCGCCACTCCGCCGGATACCAGCTATCCGGGCATGCCGCGGATCAAGCCGGAGGACGTGAGCTACCTGGAGGCGCGCGTGGACCGCTACAACGAGATCCTCGGAGAACTCCGATCCTTCACCCTGCCGGGCGGTGGCATGCTCAACGCCCACGCGCATCTGGCCCGCACGGTATGCCGGCGCGCGGAACGCGCCATGGTGCGCCTCAGCGAGGCGGAGCCGGTGGACGCCACGCTGTTGGCCTTCATCAACCGGCTTTCCGACTATCTTTTCGCCTTCACGCGCTGGGTATCGAAAAAACTCGACGAAAAGGAATATCTCTGGGAAAAACCCGGCAGCGGCGACGAAGCGGCGCAAGGCAAAAAGCCGGGCTGATGGCCAGCTTGAGTTTCACGCCGCGCGCGCCGTTGCTTTTGGCCCTGCTCTGTTTTGCGGGCTGCCGCGACTACGGCGGCGATTTTTCCGCCAAGGTTATGTACTTGGAGACCGGCAAGCCCGTGGCGGGCCAAAAACTTATCTTCACCTCCCAGAGCGACGTGCCCGAGCGCGTCGCAGCCATCACGGATGCCCAAGGCGAGGCCCGGTTCATGTACCATGACTCGTGGCCCCACCGCCACCGGACGCCGGTTTTGCCCTGGCGCATCTCCGTGGACGGCGCCGACGCCAAATTCAGTGCCCGCGGGGATTTCGATGTCCTGCTGGAAAAAAATAGCTCCGGCCGTCTCGTCGTGAAGTCCGTCCAAAGTCTGCCCCGCGATCCTGGGGATGGATAAGGCCCGGGTTTTCCGGCTGCCGACAAGATCCGCGCGAGGATTAAAAAAGCCCAGGGGATCGGCGCTATTGCGCCACCCATCCTCCATCCATCGAGAACGAGGCACCGGTCGTGGTTGACGCCATCTCGGAGCAGAGAAACACGGCGAGGGCGCCCAGTTTCGCCGGCGTGGTGAACTGCAGCAGCGGTTGTTTCTCGCCGAGCAATTCGCTACTCGCCCGTTCGAGGCTTGTGCCCTCCGCCTTGGCACGTGCCGCGATCTGCTTCTCGACCAGCGGCGTCAGTACCCAGCCGGGGCAGATGGCGTTGGCGGTGACACCGTCATTAGCGGCTTCCAGCGCCACGGTCTTGGTGATGCCGATGAGGCCGTGTTTCGCCGCCACGTAAGCCACTTTGCCAACGGAAGCGACCAGTCCATGCGCCGACGCGATGTTGATGATGCGTCCGAACCTTCGCCGCTTCATGCCCGGTAGGGCCGCCTTGATGGTGTGGAAGGCCGCGGACAGGTTGATGGCGATCACGGCATCCCATTGGTCGTCCGGAAAGTCCTCGATATTGGCGACGAACTGGATTCCGGCATTGTTGACCAGGATATCAACCGCCCCGAATTCGGTTTCGGCCGTCCTGACCAGCTTGTGGATTTCCGCCGGCTTCGACATGTCCGCCGGCGAATACGCCGTCCGGACGCCGTGAGTATCCGCCAAATCCTGTCGTAACTTTTTGATTTCTCCGGCATCACCAAAACCGTTCAGCATGATGTTGACGCCTTCCGCGGCAAGCGCGGTGGCGATCCCGAGTCCGATGCCGCTAGTTGATCCGGTGACGATGGCGCTTCTGCCTCTCATATCAGCATGCGAATGATAAGTTAAAAACCGGGATGGGGAGATCGGCGCCACCCGCCAACAAAATTTGGTGGGGGCTTGCGAGATCGTATCTTCAAGGAGACGTGGTGGAGAGATCCCCGGTACGCCGTTCTCCTGGCTGAAAGGACAATTGTGTCACGAATGTGATATTTTCCGGACAGGATAATTGTCTCTGACTGGACAAGACCATGGCCATGAGCCAGGACTTTCATTATCTACATAACATATTGTTTTAGCTTATTTTATTTTTAATCTGCCCCAAAGACTTTCGTCTTTTAGAGCAAAGACTCTGACAGGGCGCCTCCCCGGAATTTTAAAAAACACCTCTTGACAAATTTTAAATTACTGTTATAACATTAATATCAATTGGTGCCGCACGCCCAAACCCCCAGCGCCCACGGAGGAATCTGAAAATGACCACCCCCCAGGAAGAGCAGCCTCAAGAACAGGAAAATGGCGAACGCGAGGAGAAGAAACGACGCCTGCCGGTCTGGATGGGATTCCTGGTGGGGCATGCCAACGAATTCATGATCTCGATGGCGGCCCACGCCGCCATCCTGTTCGTCATCAGTCTTTTTCCCGTTAAGCGCCCGGAGGATACTCCGCGGACCACCATGATCATCGAAAGCGCGGCGCCTCCTGAAACCGACCAGGTTCAGCGCGTTGATGTCAAGATCCAGGAAAAGGCCGTGGAGGTCTTGGATCAGCAAGCCACCGTTGAGCAGGACGCGCTGGTCGAAGAGCCGGTGGAGACCCAATCCGTGAGCGATCTGGAAAAGCCCGCGGAAATCCAGGCCGTGACGGCCGGGACCACGGACGTGGCCAATGCCCCGCCAGCCATCCTGGGCGTTGGCGCCGGCACGCCCACCGGGGGAGGACTGCCTTACGGGTATAAATCCCGCAGCGCCAACGGCAAGAAGGGAGCCATGCACAAACACGGCGGGGCCGGCACCGAGAGCGCGGTGGATCTGGCCCTGCGCTGGCTGGCGGAACACCAGGAGTACGACGGCTCCTGGGACCCCACGAAATACCAGGGGAGCTGGGACAGGGAGAAAGTTTCCTCCACGGGCCTGGCTCTTCTGGCTTTCCTGGGCGCGGGCTACAGCGAAAATGTCGGCCCCTTCAAGAAAACGGTGCGCAAAGGCTTCGCCTGGCTCAATCAGACCCTTGAGGCGGAAAAGGATGAACCCCGCTTCGGCAAGAATTATGGATCGGCTATCGCCCTTATGGCCCTTTCCGAGGCGAGCATCTTCGGCTCGTCATCCACGACCAGGATGAATGCCGACCGTATCGCCCAGATGTTTTTGAATCAACACACCGGCGCCGGCTGGATCTATAGCGGGGGTGGCGATGACTTCTCGGTGTCGGG
>JAHFOS010000094.1 GCA_023261545.1 bacterium | reverse complement strand
TACGCCGCGCGTCTCGCCGCGGTGCGGCAAGTAGAAGTAGGTATCGCAGGCGCTCTTGAAGCGCGCGTAGAAGTCCTGGCCGTGCCGGTCGCAGAGGGCTTTCAGGTGCGCGTGAAAGGCGCTGATGTCCTCGTCGTAGGGGTAGTAGGGGGTCATGTCAACGCCGCCCGCGAACCAGGCGTCGCGCTCGCCGCAGGTGATGAAGCGGAAGTTCGCGTGCAGGGTCGGAACGTGGGGGTTCACGGGATGCAGCACCAGGCTGATGCCGGTAGCCCGGAAAGGGCGCGATCCGAAGCGCTGCTCGCGCATGAACTCCTCGCTGAACTGACCTTCGATGGCGCTGACGTTGACGCCGCCCTTTTCCAGGACGGCGCCGTCCTCTAGGATGCGCGTGCGGCCGCCGCCAGCTCCGCTGGAGTAGCTCCATAGATCCTGGCGGAAAGACCCCGATCCATCCAAGAATTCCAGTTCGGAGCAGATGCGATCCTGCAGCGCGTGCAGGAAAGAGCGCGCGTCAGGGTAGCGTCCGGAGGCCGGAGCCGGGACGCGATCAGCTTTTACCGGCGCCAGCTTCCTCGCCAAGGTCGAAGTCGAGGTCAAGATCGAGGTCGTCTTCAGCCTTCTTCTTCACGGGCTGGGCCGCTTTTGAAGCGGGTTGGGTCGCCGCGGCCTTGGCCGCGGGTTTTTTTTCGATCACGATAACGTCATCGTCGGGGAGTTCGTCCAAAGGGATGAGGTCATCCTCCATGGATGTGATTTCCTCGTCGCCCTCGGGAGCGGGGTCATCGCCGAGGTCGAAATCCAGATCGAGGCTGTCCCCTTGCGCGGCGCTTTTTGCGGCGGCGGCGGGCTTAGGGGCTGCCACGGATTTTGGCTGCGCCACGGCGGCGAGTGCATCGTCGTTTTCTCCAGCTTCGCCGGCGCCTTCTTCCGCAAGGTCCAGATCCAGTTCGTCATCCGCGGCTGGAGATGGCGCGGGTTGTTCGTCTTCGAGGTCGAGGTTCATGTCGTCGCCATCGTCCTGAGCGTCCCGCATTTCCACGGGCGGATCATCGGCAAGGTCAAGGCCCATATCTTCCTCATTGGAGGGAGCGTCCGCAGGAGCTGGCACCGGATCATCATCGAGATCGAGATCCATGGCCCTGTCCAGTTCCTTATGAGTGGCATCAGTTTTTTCCTCATTGTCTTCGGACAATTCCACGTCCAGATCATCCTCCAGGCTGGATTCCAGGTTATCCTCGGAATTGGGTTCCGTATCCTCGACCATAATGCCGAGATCGTCGCTGTCGGCGATTTCGGGCTCGACGGCCTCACCGTCGAGGTCCGTTTCGCTGAGTTCCGCTTCAGCCGCGGTTGGATCGGTGACGGGCTGTGCGGGAAGAGTGACGGCGGACGCAACGGCAGCGACCCTGTCCGAGTCGGCCCTAGGCGCGGTAGCGCCCCTGAAATTGATGGCAAACACCTTTTTGCAGCGCACGCACACGGCGTCGTAACCCGCGAATTCGCGCGGCAGGTAGTACTCGACGCTACAATGGGCACAGGCGCAAAGCTCTTTTCCTAGAGGCTGGGGGCGACGGCCTGGGCCCGCCAGTACAGGTGCTGGAGCTGCTTCAATGGGCACGTCTTCAACTGCCGCATCCACGAGCTCCACGCTCTCGACCTCGGCGACCTCCGCCTCATCGCCCACCTCCGCCGCATCGGCCAGCTCCGTCGCTGGAGCCGCGTCATCCAATCCGAGATCGATTTCGGCATCTTCGCTGGCGGTCGCCTCCGCCGGCTCTTTGTCCTCGACATCATCCAGGTTCAAGTCTTCGACCAACTCTGATTCCACGTCGTCCTCATCCGCCGCCATTAAATCCTCGGCCAAGTCCTCCTCCAAGGTATCGCTGGGCGGAACTTCCGCGTCATCCAGGACCATGTCCTCCGCGAGCGAGGTTTCGTCTTCCGTCAGGCTTTCGAGGTCATCGTCTATTTCTCCGATGACCTCATCAGCCCTGACGTTTTTGGCGAGAGTTTTCTTGTTGGAAACGGCCGAGCGGGCGGCAGCGGGCTTTAGTTTGGGTTTGAGGGGTTTCTTGGACATCACAAGCCTCCCGTGGAGAGCAGCTTATCCACCTTCATCCCACGTAAAGGCGAAATGAGTCAGGCTCCGGTGAGGAAATTATCGAGGAGAGCGAGTCCTGCGCGTCCGCTCTTTTCGAGGTGGAACTGCGAGGCGGTCCACGAGCCCCCGCGAATAAGGCTCGCGAACCTGACCCCGGCGTAGTCGGTGGTGCCCAGGGCGAGGGCGGGATCCTGGGGATCCGGGTAATAGCTGTTGACGAAGTAGAAATATTCCTCCGGGCCGAGCCCGCGCAGCAGCGGGTGCGCCGGCTCGCGAAAGCGCACCTGGTTCCAGCCAATCTGCGGAACCTTGGCGCTCGGGCCGGAGGCAAAGCGGCGCACGCGGCCACGGAAGATTCCCAGAGTGTCAACGTCGTCTTCCTCGCTGTGTTCGAAAAGCAGTTGGATACCGATACAGATGCCGAGACAGGGGATGCCGGAGCGCGGCAGGTCGCCGCGCAGCACCTCGACGAGGCCGGCCTTCCTGAGAGCCGCCATGGCGGCTCCGGCGGCGCCCACGCCCGGCAGGATCACGCGGTCGGAGGACAGCAGTTCCCGGGGGTCGCGGGTGACGAGCGGCTGGTGCCCGAGGTGCTGCACCGCCCAGGCGACGCTGGCGAGGTTGCCGCCTTCGTAATCAATGATAGCGATTTTCACCCGCGCACATGCCGGCGCATTTCGCGCTCGGCCTCCGCTTTCTTGAGGGACTCGCGCTTATCGTACTTCTTCTTGCCGCGCGCCAAGGCCAATTCCACTTTGGCCCAGGGGCCTTTGAAGTAGAGGGTGAGGGGGATGAGCGCCGTGCCGCGCAGGGTGAGCTCGCGCTCCAGTTTGGCGGCCTCCTTGCGATGCACCAGCAGGGTGCGCAGGCGCAGCGGATCCGCGGCCTCATGCGTGGTGCTCGAAAGGGGCGGGATATGGCAGTGGTTCAGGGTGAGCACGCCATTCTTGAAGTCCGCGTAGGAATCCTGGAGCTGGCCGCGGCCCGCCCGCAGCGCCTTGACCTCCCAGCCGAGCAGATTGATCCCGGCCTCCACCTTGCTTTCGATGAAATAATCGTGCAGCGCGCGGCGGTTGCGGCAGACGACGTTGATGGGGCGCTCCTTGCTCAAGGTGCGATCCCAACCCCGAATCCGACCAAGGCTTCGCGCGCGTTTGCTTGTTCATCAGGAGCGAGTTCAAGCAGGTGGAAGTCGGGAAGGCGCGCGGTTTTGGCTACGGCCTGAGCGTGGAGGGCCAAAGCGCGCTTGAATTCGGAGCGCGCCTCATGATCACGACCCTGGCGCAGCAGGAAAAGGCCGAGGTAGTAGGGGTAGCGCGGATGGCGCGGGTACTCGCTGCAAGCCAGGACGTAGAGTCCCTCGGCGCGCCGCGCGTCGGTGCAATTGCGAGCGGCCTTGAGCAGGAGACCCGAGGAATGCGGGCGGCGGCGCAAAGACTCTTCGAGGGCGCGCCGGTAGAGCTGTTCGCCGCCGCCGGGGGCTCGGAGTTCGGGCTGGCGTTCCAGCAGCAGTAGGGTCTGCCAGGGCAGAAGCTCACGGGGCCACTCTTGAGCTGTCTGTTCCAGGACCGCCACATCTTCTTGTCCCAGCTTCGCCGCGAACTCCACCTGCGCGCAGGGCAATAGCGCGGCGAACCGCGAGAGGAAGAAAACGGCGCCGGTGGCGAAGATCAGCATAGCGGGGAGTCTGAGCGCCACGGGCAATGTTGAAGGCTTGGCGTGCACGGGGACACAGGCGACGAAGAGGATCAGGAAAAGCGCGACCAGGCTGTGGTCATAAAAAAGGAAGTCGAGGCAGGAATGAGCGCAGAAGCACGCGACCCAGGCCAGCGGCAGGGCTGCGATCCAGGGACCGGCGCCGGGTTCGAGCCTGGAACTCCAGAAAAGAAAGCCGACCAGCAGCAGCAGAAAAAGCGGCGCCCCGGACGGGAGATCCATGGGTCCCCCGCCCATGAGCCAGCAGCTCCACGCGAGGTAGGCGATAGCCAGAAGGCCCGGCCAGGGGAGCGCGAGTTTGCGCGGCAGCTCTCCCACACCCTCTCCCCCTGGGAGAGGGCCGGGGTGAGGGTCTTTCACATCCGGCATCCGCGCAACTTCGTGCTTCCCCCCTCTCCCTCCGAGAGAGGGTCGAGGTGAGAGCAAGGGAGCAGGGAGGATGGAAGGGGCCACCAGCGCCCGGCCCGCCTCGCGCAACAGCACCAGCAGAAAAGCCAAATGCAGCAGCAATCCCGGCCCGCCGAATTCGCAGGCCGCTTGCAGGTGGTCATTATGGGCCTTTTTGACCTCGGTGGCCAGCGGCCCCATGAACATGGAGTATTGCTCTTGGAAGTTATCCGCGCCCACGCCCCAGGGATGGGCGTGCAGCATGGCCAGAGCGCTTTGCCAGTAGCCGAAGCGCACATCCAGTGAAGGCCGCACGGCCATGGGGAACATCACGGTGGCTCCGATGGCTCCAGCCATTAAAGCCGCCAGCAGCAGCAGCGCGCCGCCGCGCGTTCTCCGGCGCCAGAGCAGCGTCGCGCCAGTCACGGCAACGCCTGCAACACAACTCAGCCAGGCGCCCTTCGACTGCGAGGCAACGAGCGCGTAGAGCACTAGGGCTGATGCGACGGGGTGTAGCCACCTGACCCAGCGCGGCCTGGTGGGCAGCACTGGCAGAGCTAAGACGGCCAGGGCCGCGAAGGCCCCAAAGAGATTGGGATAGAGATAAGTGCCGAACATCTCCGTGGATTGGAGCCGCGTTGCGAAAAGCGCGCGCAGGTAGGCTCCGCCCTGCGCCGGCAGGTTTCCCCGCATTTCTGTTCTCAGGTACGGCAGCGCCACATGAACCTGATAGATCCCGTAGGCGGCGCCAGCGAGCGCCAGGAAGTAAAAAGAGCGCAGCGCCGCACGGCGGAAAGCCACGACGTCAGCAGCCTGGAAATCCGCCGCGGTCCACAGCAGCAGCAGGATCCAGAAACGCCCCTCAAGGAAATCGAGCGCGAGGGAAGGCGTATCGGCCCAGAACACGCTCAGGCCTTGATAGCACGTGAGCACGGTGAACAGCAGCAGCACCGGGCTGCGCAAAGCCGCCAGCCGCAGGCTCCCGGATGCGATCCACGCGCACAGCAGCAGGGTGACGAGCGCGCGAAAAACGAGGCCCGTGAGCGTGTAAGGCAGAAAAGAGCCGTAGAAGCCGTTGATGAGGAAGGCGAGCCAGAACAGGCCGGCGAAAATTCGGTTCATCCGACTGAAGCGTACTTTTTCTGGAATTTCATGCAGGTGATATGGTCGAGCAAGGCTGGAAGCGAGGCGTGCTTCCGGGGGAGATTATCCACAGATTTCACAGAATAACACAGATAATAATCGGTCGAAGCCAACCTCTTCAATCTGTGAAAATCTGTGTCATCTGTGGATAAATCCGAATTGAGGACGAGGGAACCAAGACAAGAAAAGAGCCATTTTTAGCAGTACGTTTCAGTTGGATGAGCCTGAACTACTACAGATAAGGTGATCGCGCACCCTCACTCAGCCCTTTTTTCTCAGCCCCGCGTTCTCCAGGATCAGGATCACCGCGATGACCAGCAAGGCCTGTAGGAAAATAGCCAGGGATTGCAGCCGCCCCGCGTGACTGAGGAGCATGGCGCTCAGACCCAGGGCCAGGGAAAGCGCCGTGATGGTGCCCAGGACCTGACGTGGGCTCAGGCCCAGGTTCAGGAGCCGGTGCGAGAAGTGGTTGCGGTCGGCCTTGAAGAAGGGCTGGCCGGTCTTGAAGCGGATCCACATCACCGTGGCCACGTCGTAGAGCGGGATGGCGAGGATGAGCACGGGGGTGAGGATGGAGACCAGGGCTTCGCCTTCGCGGTAATAGGTGGAGAGCACCGAGAGCTGGCCCACGCAGTAACCGAGCAGCAGGCTGCCCGCGTCGCCGAGGTAGAGCTTGGCCGGCGGAAAGTTCCGCAGCAGGAAAGCGAGCACGGGCCCGGCCAGCAGCAGGGTGAGGGTGGCGATGAGGTACTGGCCGCCGTGGTGCAGCAGCAGGAAGTGCACGCCCAGGCACACCAGGCTCACGCCGGCGCACAGCCCGTCCATGTTGTCCAGCAGGTTGAAGGCGTTGGTGATGAGCAGCAGCCAGAACAGGGTGCCCACGGTTCCCAGCCAGGGCGAGGGGCTGAAGAAGGACATCTTGGGGCCGAAGCCCAGCACGACGAGTAGGGCGATGATTTCGAGCAGCAGCTTGGTGCGCGGGCGCAGGTCCAGCATGTCGTCCACAAGCCCGATAAGGAAGATGGCCGCGCCGCCCGCGGCGATGGCCAGCGCCTGGGGATCGCGCGCGAGCTGCGACCATTCGAGGCCCGCCGGCAGGGCCGAGAGCAACCCTAGATGCGCGAGGGTGAAGTAACCGAGGCACAGCAGCGACAGCGTGAGGAAGACGGCGAGGCCCCCGCCGTAGGGCACGGGCTCCTTATGCAGCTTGCGGCTGTTGGGGATATCCACATAGCCGACGCGCAGCGCAAAGCGGCGCGCCCCCATCAAGATCAGCCAGCAGGCAACGAAGCCGCACGAAAAAACAGCCAGGTAGGCGGGAAGCATGCCCGCGCCCAGCCCGGAGGGCTAGGATTTCTTGAAGATGGTGATCTCGACCCGGCGATTGCCAGCCTTGTTCGCGGCGCTGTTGTTCGGCTTGAGCGGCTTGTAAAAGGCGAAACCCGCGAGGTACATCTGATCCGGCTTGAGGCCGCATTTTTCAGTAAGATACTCGATGACGCGCGTGGCGCGCAGGCCGCTGAGGTGCCAGTTGCTCGTGTACTTCTCCTTGGTGCGGTTGATGGGATCGTTGTCGGAATGCCCGTCCACGCGGATGACCTTGCCCTCGGACTTCTTCAGCACTTCGGCCACCTTGTCGAGCACGGTTTTTCCCTTGGGCGAGATTTCCGCCACGCCGGAATGGAACAGCACCTTCTCGCTGATGAGCAGGGCATCGCTCTCCACGCCTTGCCGCCAGGTGAAATCCTCGTCTTCCGGCTTGGACTCCGGCCCCGTCTGCTTGCGCAGCGAGTCCACCAGGCCCTCCATCATCTTCTGATACTCTTCGTCGAGCTTCTTTTCCTCGCCCGAGGCGCTGACCTTCGCCATGGCGGCCTGGAGTTGAATTTCCAGGTCCTGGTTCTTGCGCTTCAGGAACTCATTGGTCTCATCGAGTTGTCCGAGCGTCGCTTTCTGCTGGTTGATGATGCGCGCCAAGCGCTCGTTCTCGTCCTGGGTGTTGGTACATCCGGCCAGGAGAACGGTGGCAAGGGCCAGGGCTGAGGGCAAAAACCTTCTCGTCATTGATTTCACTCGGTGGGGTAGTAGAAATGCTTTTTCACGAATTCGGAGATGTTCTGATAGGAGCCGACGCCGTGGCCCCATGAACCTTGGGCGCCCTCGACATGGATGATGCCCCAGCTCACATAGCCGATGAAGAAGAAGACCAGCGACGTGATCACGGTGAGGATAGTCCAAGCTACGCTGGCCATGGGTTCCGGGACGATTTTAGTGGCCGGAGCGGCCGAAGCGATGGCGCCCTCCGCCCCGGTGGAACGGGACAACTTGGCGGCCTTTTTCTCCTCGGCGTCCTCAAAACCAAGCTCGGGGTCCGCTTCCTCTTCGTCTTCGGTGAGGGTCTCTCCCTCTCCGCTGAGGCTCAAGGTGTCATCGCCACTATCGAGGCTCAAGGTGCTATCCCCTTTGGGGAATGTCGTGTCGCCATCATCAAGATCGAAAGAGATGGTTTCCGACCCCGACTCGCCGCCAGGAACCTCGAGGACGTCTTCCTCGACGGCCGCTTTTTTCGCCCCTTTTTTCGAGGCGGCTTTCGGAGGAGGGGTGGGCTCGTCCTCAACGGCCGGCTCAAGTTCCAAGGTGGCGTCGGTTTCTTCGATGGCCATGGGTGAATCTTCTATTTCAGCCGTATCGCCACCGGAGACATCCGAAGTCATGGAAGTGTCGTCGAGCTCAAGGCCCCCCCCCATTTCCGAGGTTTCCAGGACCGGCTCCTCGTCCGGAATTTCAAGCGCCATGACCTCCTCGGCGGGCGGGGTTTCCTCTTCGGATGCCAGCCCCCCGAGTTCTTGGGAGAAGTTCTCAATATCATCGCCCTTGAAGCAGACGCGCTTTTTGCCACCCACCACTTTGGCGAAAGCCTGAAGGCGCCCGTCCTTGACGTGTTGGCGCAACTGCTCTTTTGTGATTCCGAGCTTCTCCAGAGCCTCGTCGAAGGACAGTTCCATGGTGGTTGGGGAAAGAGGGCGGCCCCATGCTACCGGGCCTAAGTCGCTTGGCAAGCGGGTCTTGCTACCGCCAAAATCAACCCATAGGCTGCTGTGGGGACTTGTCGAGTTGACCGGGCAAGGGGTTCCCAAATTGACAACGCTTCGGATTTGGTTCTCAGCCAAAGCACTGGTTTTCGCCGTTTCTGTGACAATAGGCGACTTGGCACGAGAGTTGCTAAATCGCGTGCAACATGAATTTTCGAGGAACAGGACGATGAAGCTTGCACCCCTAGGCGATAAGGTCGTGGTCGAGAGGCTGGAGGCCCAGGAGAAGACCAAGGGCGGTATTTACCTCCCCGATGCCGCCAAAGAGAAGCCCAAGCAGGGCAAGGTCCTGGCGGTGGGTCCCGGGAAGACGTTGGAGAATGGGAAGAAAGCCCCGCTCACCGTCAAGGAAGGCGATACCATCCTGTTCACGAGCTACGCTGGCACCGAAGTGAAGGTCGAGGGCAAAGAGCTTATCGTCATGTCCGAGGACGACGTCCTCGCCATTGTTGGCAAGTAAGAATTTAGCTAAGCGATAACAAGGAGAAACATCCATGAGTGCAAAAGATCTGCGTTTCGGATTCGACGCCCGTGAGCGTATTCGCGCTGGTGTCGTCAAGCTCTCCCGCGCCGTCAAGGTGACGCTGGGGCCCAAGGGCCGCACGGTGGTATTGTCCAAGAGCTTCGGTGCTCCGTCCGTCACCAAGGACGGCGTGACCGTGGCCAAGGAAATCGAGCTTGAGGACAAGTTCGAGAACATGGGCGCCCAAATGGTCAAGGACGTGGCCAACAAGACGAGCGAGGCTGCCGGCGACGGCACCACCACGGCGACCCTGCTGGCGGAGGCCATCTACGTCGAGGGCCTCAAGAACGTCACCGCGGGAGCGAGCCCCATCTTCCTGAAGCGCGGCATCGAGCGCGGTCTCGAAGTGCTGCACGCCGAGCTGGACAAGGTCGCCCGGCCCTGCAAAAGCGAGAAGGATATCCAGCAGATCGCCACCATCGCTTCCAACCAGGACGAGGATATCGGCCGCTGGATCAGCCAGGCCATGAAGAAGGTCGGCAAGGACGGGGTCATCACCGTGGAGGAAGGCAAAGGCGTCGAGACCGAGGTGGACGTCGTCGAGGGCATGCAGTTCGACCGCGGCTATATCTCCCCGCATTTCGTCACCAACGCGGAATCCATGACGGTGGAGCTGGAGAAGCCCTATATCCTGGTGTACGAGAAGAAAATTTCCAGCATCAAGGACCTGGTGCCGCTGCTGGAGAAGGTTTCGCAGTCCGGCAAGCCGCTGCTCCTCATCTCCGAAGAGGTCGAGGGCGAGGCGCTCGCCACCCTGGTCGTCAACAAGCTGCGCGGTACCCTGAAGTGCGCGGCGGTGAAGGCGCCAGGCTATGGAGATCGGCGCAAGGCCATGCTCCAGGACATCGCGGTGCTCACCGGTGCGCAGGCCATCATGGAAGACCTGGGCATCGAGCTCAAGGATATCCGCGTGGACCAGTTGGGCCAGGCCAAGAAGGTGACCATCGACAAGGACAACACCACCATCGTCGAGGGCGCCGGCAAGGCCGACGACGTGACCGGGCGCATCGTGCAGATCCGCAAGGAGATCGAGACCACGACCTCGGACTACGACAAGGAGAAGCTGCAGGAACGGCTCGCCAAACTCGCCGGAGGCGTCGCGCAGATCCGCGTGGGCGCCGCCACGGAATCCGAGATGAAGGAACGCAAGGACCGCGTCGAGGACGCCCTGAATGCCACACGCGCTGCCGTTGAAGAGGGCAGCGTGCCGGGCGGCGGCGTAGCGCTGCTACGCGCCAGCCTTGTTTTGGAAACGCTGCGCCAGAAGCTCAAGGGCGACGAGGCGCTGGGGGTCGAGATCCTCCAGAGCGCGGTGCGCCGGCCCATGATGCAAATAGCCGCCAACGCCGGCATCGAAGGCGCGCTCGTGGTCAAGAAGGTGCTCGACGAGTCGAGCAAGACCTTCGGCTACGACGCCCGCGAGGACCGTTACGGCGATATGTATGAGCTCGGCATCGTGGACCCGGTCAAGGTCACGAAGAGCGCGCTCACTTACGCGGTGAGCGTGGCCGGGCTGCTGCTGATGACGGAGTGCATGATCGCTGAAGCCCCGAAGAAGGAAGAGGAACACGCCCACGGCGGCGGTGGCGGCGGCGGCATGGGTGGGATGGGCGGCATGGGCGGTATGGGCGGCGGCATGGGCGACATGGACTATTGAAATCGCGTCGCAATAAAAAGCTAAGACTTTAAGGAGAACCGTAGTATGAGCATCAAACTCAAGCCTCTGGACGATCGCATCGTCGTCAAGCGCCTCGATTCCGAGGACAAAACGGCGGGCGGCATTCTGCTGCCCTCCACCGCCAAGGAAAAACCCCAGCAGGGCAAGGTGCTGGCCGTGGGTCCCGGCAAGCTGCTCGATAGCGGCAGCCGCGCGGCTCTGGACGTGAAAGTGGGCGACACCGTCGTTTTCGGCAAGTATTCCGGGGCCGAAATCACCGTGGATGGCGAGGAGATCATCGTGCTCAAGGAGTCCGACGTTCTCGCGGTCGTCAAGTAAACAATACAGGAATTCAAGGAGTATCGTCATGGCTGCAAAGCAATTGGTTTTCGATGAGGTGGCACGCGCCAAGGTTCTGAAGGGGCTGAAAACGCTCGCCAGCGCCGTGAAGGTGACGCTGGGACCCAAGGGTCGCAACGTCATCATTGAAAAGAGCTTCGGGTCTCCGACGGTCACCAAGGACGGCGTGACGGTCGCCAAGGAGATCGAACTCGAGGATCCCTTCGAGAACATGGGGGCTCAGCTCGTCAAGGAGGTGGCGTCCAAGTCTTCCGACAAGGCGGGCGATGGCACCACCACGGCCACCGTGCTGGCGGAGGCCATCTATACCGAGGGGCTCAAGTACGTGACCTCCGGGGCCAATCCCACCGAGGTGAAGCACGGCATTGACGCCGCGGTCGCCGCGGTGGTGGAGCACCTGAAGGGCCAGAGCAAGCCCTGCAAGACCACCAAGGACATCTGCGCCGTCGCCACGGTTTCGGCCAACAACGACGATGAGATCGGCAAGATCGTATCCCAAGCCATGGAGAAGGTTGGCAAGGACGGCGTGGTCACGGTCGAGGAGGGCAAGTCCATCGAAACTTCGCTGGAAGTGGTGGAGGGAATGTGCTTCGACAAGGGCTATCAGTCGCCTTATTTCGTCACCAACGCCGAGACGCAGGAAGCGGTGCTGGAGGACCCCTATATCCTCATCTACGAGAAGAAGATCAGCAGTCTGCGCGACTTCATCCCGTTGCTGGAGAAGGTGGCCCAGGGCGGCAAGTCCCTCATGGTCATCTGCGAGGAGGTCGAGGGCGAGGCCCTGGCCGCTCTCGTGGTGAACAAGCTGCGCGGAACTCTCAAGGTGGCCTGCGCCAAGGCTCCGGGATTCGGGGATCGCCGCAAGGCCATGCTTGAAGACCTGGCCATCTTCACCGGCGGCCAGCTCATCTCCGAGGATCTCGGGATCAAGCTGGAAGCCGTCGAGCTGAATCAACTCGGGCGCACCAAGAAGCTCATCGTGGAGAAGGAGCAGACGGTCATCGTCGAGGGCGCTGGCAAGCGCTCGGACGTCGAGGGGCGCATCTCGCAGATCCGCTCGCAGATCGAGTCCACGACTTCGGACTACGACCGCGAGAAGCTCCAGGAGCGGCTCGCCAAGCTCACCGGAGGCGTGGCCATCATCAACGTTGGAGCGGCCACGGAGTCCGAGATGAAAGAGCGCAAGGCTCGCATCGAAGACGCCTTGCACGCCGCGCGCGCGGCGGCGGAAGAGGGCGTGGTCATCGGCGGCGGCATGGCGCTCATCCATGCCATCCCGACCCTGGAGAATCTCAAGGTCAAGGGTGACGCCAAGCTCGGCGTCAAGATCATCAAGTTGGCGCTGCAGGCGCCCATCAGCATCATCGCTGAGAATGCCGGTGAAAACGGTCCGCTCATCGCCGAGGAGGCCAAGACCCGGCACGGCTCGGAGGGCTACAACGCCCTCACCAACCGCTGGGAGGATTTGGAGAAAGCCGGCGTGCTGGACCCCACCAAGGTGACGCGCCTGGCTCTTCAGAACGCGGCCTCTATCGGCGGTCTCGCGCTCACCATCGAGACCATGGTGGCGGACCTGCCGAAGGGCGATAAGGAAAAGGCCGTCACGGGCAGCGTGTCCTGAAATCGCGATAAAAAACGGTTTGCGGCCCCCGCCACGTGCGGGGGCTTTTTTTTGCGGTCTCCGGCCTAGGGCCTCCGGATTGTCCGGTGCCGGGGTGGCCCGTGATAAAGGCTTGATTTTTTCAGGGGACCGGATAATTTCCCCAAGAAATCAGGAGATTGCCATGGCCCGCCACCCTTTGGACATAAGCTCGATCTTAAAGGCGCGCGGAGTGCCGCTGGAGGATAGCACGAAGAATTCGGGTGATGCCAGGATGGGGCAACACGGAGCCATGTCATCCCATCCGTTGCCCGAGAGGTCCCGCATTCGCCCCGAAATATGGGCAAGTCTTTCGCCGGAATGCCGGCGTTTCCTCACGAAAAAAACATGGCAAGGCGTGGACTTCAACCCTTTCCTCTCAGCCCTGGAGGACTTGGGCCGCATCACGGAGGAATGGCTGCGCTGGGCCGTGCCGGCTTATGTGGGAGGACTTGCGGGCGGGCCTATCCGGGACTGGAAGGAGGGGCGTTTGCAGCAAAGCCTTCACGAGTTGCTGGTGGCCGAACACCAGCGTTTCAAAAAAGCCCGCCATCAGGAGAGTTGCGGCGTGGATATGGACCGGACGTTGCTGCTGGTCTTGGCGCAGCAGGCGGAGGCACTTCGGATTTCAGAGCAAAAAATCGAAGCGCACGCGTTTTGGCTGGAGGGATTTCTTCGCAAGTCGGCCTGATTTTGGTCGAGGACCAACTTTCGGCCTGAGCCGGAGCCTCTGAACAAGCTCGGCATTTTCCATCTCCCGAACGAAATAAGGGGTAGGCTTGACCGGTCACAAACAGTAGACTTATCGGAACCTGCGTGCTTTCCCTGTATCTTGGAGCCCGTCAGCCCGTCCAAGTTCTAAGTCGCCAAGCCTAGAAAGCCAGTTTTCGGGCTCAAAAATTGCTTGGGACCCGGCAAGCCCCCGCTTGACAACCCGTTGCGTTATCAAGGATGCCCTTTTCCTTCCTCAGGGATTTTAAGAGGTTCGCCATGCTCAAGAAGGCTATTTCCACCGCGTGTGCCGCGTTTATGCTGGCCTTCGCTGTCGCCTGCCACCAAAACAATGATGACAACGGCACGGCCATCAGCGGTGCGGTGGACCTCACGACCAATCCCTCGAAGCCACGCCTTGCGGCCTCGGTGAGCGGGATGACGGCCGTGGCGACGGACCTCGATTCGGGAACCACGTACCAGACGACCTTGAGCTCCAGTGGCGCTTACACCTGCAAGGTTATCACCGGGGTCAACCTCAAGATCGAGATCAAGAAGTCCAATACCGTAATTTTGAGCCGCGCCTTCAGCAGCGACGATACGGCGGCGGCCACGGTTTCGGCCAAGATCAACGTGGTGACCCACGTGCAGGCCAAGATGGCTCTCAAGGTCAAGGCGTCCGGTGGCTCCCTCAGCGCGGCCATTAAGCAGGTGAACAAGGAAATCTTCGGTTCGGAAACGGTGAGCGAGTCCAAGATGAATATCGCCGGCATTGTCAACCAAGCCTTTGCCGCGCGCGTGCTCATCCTTGCCCAGGTCGTGAACGCGGTGGCTGATACCAGCCCCAGCACAGCGGTGACCACTTTGCTCACCACGCTCTCCGACACTTACGACAACACGACCGTCGCTGCCGTCGGCGCGGCCTTCACGAGTGCCGTGAATTCCATTACGGACAGCGCGGTGATTTCGGCCTTCGCCTCCGCCTTTGAAGGCGCGAAGAACACCGGCGTTGTCGCGGCGACCGTTTTCACCACCGTGTCCGCGGATTTGAGTTCCACGGTGAATGCGGCCATTACCGCTGAAAAGAAGGCGCCAACCTTTGGCACGGCCACGGACTCCGTCCGGACGGCGGCGCCCGGCGTGCTTTTCAAGTACACCTTCCCGACCGCGACCACCGTGGATGTCCTCGGAATCAGTGGTTACAGCGGGGCCTTCAGCACCACTCCGGATGGCTTCTCCGTCACGACGGCGGATTCGAACAGGACCGTCAAGTTTATTCCCAGCGAAAAAGATGTGGGCACAACCTTCACCTACACGGAAACGGTGACAGGGGCCAATGGCAAGACGGCTACATCCGCCATCAGCATCGTGGTCAAGGCGGTGCAGATGAAGGGCATTGCCAGTCGCCAGATTGGCAGCGTGAGCGGAGACTCGGTGTACATGCCCAAGCTGGGCCCGATCCTCTCCGGGGATTACGCCTACTTGGTATCCCAGTATTCCTCATCCGCCTATCGTTTGGAGCGTTATGCCAAGTCCGACCTCAACACCAATGCCAGCGCGGCACTGGCCCCCAACCGTTCTTGGATCCTGCCTTCGGACTCTGGTGCGCCTCAGTCCATGATGGCTGGCAGTGATCGGGCCTTCATCGCCACGGCTAATTCCGGAGTGCTTGGCTACGATACCACGGCGGCTTCGAGCACGCCGGATTACTCGTCGAGCAGTTTCAGCGCTACATCGTTGGTCCTCCAGGGCAGTTCGCTTTTTGGCATTTACAACAACACCGTGAAAAAGGCTAACCTCAACCTGAGCTCAGTTTCAACGGATAGCAACCTATCCAGCTATTCGAGTGCGAACAGTGCCACGAATATGGGCGCCTATGGTGATTACGTGTATCTTGCTAGCAGCATGTCGGTGGCTTTTTATAATCCCAGTACGAGCTCGTTCCTTTCCAACAGCTTTAAGACGAATACCGACATCAACGATATTTTCTGGGAGCTCGGCTATGATGTGAGCGGGACGCCGCTCTATATGGTGACCAGCAACACCGCCTATGCCGTCACCATCTCCGCGGGCACGGTGATGTCTTCGGCCTTGGCGCTGCCTAGCGTCGCCTCCGGTCTGAAGGGGGCCGTCACCAACGGCACCTACCTCTATGGTCCGGGTGGCACGTCTCTGGACAGCGTCTATGCCATCAGCGTCAAGACGACCTCAAACACTGCGGTGGCCACGGATGAGGGCGGGACCTTCACCATGAAATATACCAACGCAGGTGAAGCGTGGCCCATGATCGTCAACGTGCCCGAAGGCATCGCCAGCGGTAAGAGCGGGGCTTATATGTACACGACAGGGCAGTACACGGCCACTGGGACTATTGATTCCAACTCGGCGACGACGAAGTCCACTTGGTACATCAAGTCCCACCGCGTCGAACCGCAATAAGGGCCGTCCAACGATTGAACCTGGGGATGGTGGTTCTGCCGCCATCCCCTTTTTTTTGGCATGAGGGAAATCGCGTTTTACGGCGGATCCTTTAACCCGCCGACGGAGGCGCATCGGGCCATTGTGGAGCATCTCCTGAAGGTCGGTCGCTTTGAGATCGTTATCGTCAAGCCTTGTGGGCTCAGGAAAGATAAGCCGACACTTGCTCAAGAGGATCGGAGCACACGCCTGCACTCTGTCTTGGGGCTGAGTCACCCAGGCTACAGGCTCGACCTTTCCGGGTTGAGTAAGCCGATGATGCCAACCTGGGAGGAATGGCAGGGATTACGACGCAACCATCCGGGCGCGAAGCTCTGGCTTGTGACAGGTGCGGATCTCTTCGCAGAAGAACACGGAGGGCGCTGTCAGGTCGAGCGCTGGGTGCGAGGTGGCGATCTCTTCAGGAACGCATCCTTTCTTATTTTCCCGCGCCAGATCACAACACTCTTGCGCCTTCCGGCGCATTGGGAGCTGGCGCGTGGTTTTACCCCCCTCGCGATTTCCAGCTCGCAGCTTCGGGCGCAGCACCACCACGCCTCGCGTTCGGGGAGTTCTTCAGGGGGTCGGCCCATCGGAAGCTGCCCCGGAGAGAGCTGATCTCATTGCCTTGAGGCCCTCGTCGTCGGGGTTAATCGCCAAACCCTTGCCCAGCCAATCCATGGCTCTAGAACTATCGTTGCGGGCGAAGGCCAGCTTGGCCGCTACATAGCAATAGCGAGTATCCCCGGGCGGGGGAGGGAGCTTGTCAAGAACGGCCTGAGCCTCCTCCAACTGGCCCAGGGCCATTAAATCTATAACCTGGAAATAGACAGGTTCAACCAGTTCAGGATAAAGCACGGCGCGTTTTTGTTCCAGTTCTCTGGCCTGAGCGATAAAACCTTTGGCGCGAAATTCCGCCGTCAGGCGCTGATAGGTGTCGGAAAGCTTCTTGCGCGTGGGTTCCTGATAGGGTTGCAGCTCGAAGCTGCGCTCGAAGACGCGCATGGCGCGGTTGAGGTCGTTGATGCGCAGGGCGTTAAGCCCGATGAGATTCAAGGCCGGCAGGAAGCCGGGGAACACTCCCAACACGCTTTCAGCCACGCTGGAGCTCTCCGAGATAGTATTGGTCTCTGAAAGGGCATAAGCCAGCAGCATCAGGATATCGGCATTGCGCGGAGCCAGCGCCACCGCTCTTCTTAGATGCGGCAGGGCTTTGGCGGGCTGGCTCGCGACCAGGTGTTCCAGGCCTCGACGCGCCACGGCGCTGGCCTCAAGCCGCAGCAGTTGGTAGCGGGTGTAGAACAGGAAAAGGGCAAAGAACAGGGCCAAAAGCACGCGCGAGCGGGGAAAAGACAGGACGTGCTGGGTTCCGACGGTCTTCCCGCGGGCGAGTAAACCCAGCAATACCGCGCAAACGAGCTGGGTCTGGATGATCTGGAAAGGGAAGTTGAAAAAGGAGTTGACGAATTGCGCCAGCAGACCGGCTTTGAGCAGGTCATCGCCGGGGTTGAAGATGGGAACACGGAAAAATACCAGCCAGACGACATAGAGCGCCAGCAGCAGCCCGATGGGACCTAGTTCAGCGAGAATCTCCAGGGGATCGCTGTGGGCATTCTTCAGGATCAGGCGATCGCTGTAATGAATGTCAGGCACCAGGGCGTGGATGTAGCTGGTGTACGCCAAGGCGAAGTTTCCGAGCCCGATGCCCTGTG
>JAHFOS010000239.1 GCA_023261545.1 bacterium | reverse complement strand
CATGGAGGATTTCGTCATTGACATCAACCTCGACCCGGGGCATTTAGCCGGGCGGACCGTGCGCATTGACCTGCCGCGCTTCACCCTGGTGGCGGCGACCACCAAGGAGGGCGCGCTGCAGGCCGCCTTTCGCGACCGCTTCGGCATTGTGGAGCGGCTCAAGTATTATGAGCCCGAAGATCTGGAGCGTATCGTGCAGCGCAGCGCGCGCATCCTGGGCCTGGAGGTGGAAGCGCTGGCGGGGACGACGTTGTCCCGGCGCAGCCGCGGCACGCCGCGCGTGGTCAACCGCTTCCTGCGGCGCGTGCGCGACGTCGCCACGGTGGAGGGTTCGGGTCGCGTCACCGCCGCCATGGTGGATCGCATCCTCGAAATGCTGGAGGTGGACGAGCTGGGACTCACGTGGATTGACCGGCGCATCCTGGAGATCCTGCAGAAGCATCACGGCCGGCCGGTGGGGCTCAACACCATCGCCGTGAGCCTGGCCGAGGACAAAAGCACCATCGAGGACGTGTACGAACCCTACCTCATCCAGCAGAACCTCATCCAGAAAACGGCTTCCGGCCGCATCCTCACCGACCGCGGGTTCAGCCTGATCTTCCGCCTTGGCGGAGGCGCAGCCCCTAAGTCATGATGCCCAAAACGGCGGTTGCGTACGCGCCATGGCCGATGCACAAGGTACTCGCCGGCTGGCGTTTTTCCCAGATTATTCGGGTTGATGGAAAGCCGCGAAAGCGCCGTTAATTGTAGAGGTCAGCGTCGAAGCCTTCGCCGCCAGCGTTGGCATCCCTGCCGTAAGAGTAAACGTCGAAATTCTTCCCCTCGCGGCTGCTGGGATTTCCGTATTTGAGCTCGTTCTCCCAGCCGTCCTTGGGAATTTCATCGGCCAGAGGCTTGGGACCCTTGGTGAGGGCTTCGAGGCCTTCTTCGGTAGTAGGAGCGCGTTTGTTCATCATCCTGTAGAGTTGGACATCGGCGTCAGTCTTCTTGATGGCGGTTTTGGTAAGGCTCTGCTTGGCCTCGTCGCCAATGGTGTCAATGTGAGTCACGACCAGACCCGCGATGAGCCCGATAATCACGACCACCAGCATGATCTCAATCAGGGAGAAAGATCGCCTTTTCATTGACTTGCCTCCGGCAACAGGTAGAGCTATTTTATGCTGTCTCCTCAGAAAAACAAGGCTTGGAGGTATCGAAAAAGACTTTACCCGCAGGTTCTGCTTTTTGGCCGGATAGCTTTCAAGAGCCGTTTTTAGGATAAACTACAGTCATGAGTGCAACCGATCTCATTACGACCGACCCGGACATCCTCGGTGGCACACCCGTTTTCAAGGGCACACGCGTCCCGGTGAAGACGCTCTTCGATTACCTCGAAACCAACTACACGTTGGAAGAGTTCCTGGAGTGCTTCCCGTCCGTGACCCGTGAAATGGCCTGCCGGCTTCTGGAGCGTTCCGAAACCGCCCTGCTCAATGCATGAAAGTCCTGCTGGACGAGTGCGTGCCGTGGCCGATGCACAAGGTACTCGCCGGCCTCGAATGCACCACCGCCCAGAAACGCGGCTGGGGCGGCATCAAGAACGGCGACCTGCTCCGGCTGGCTGAAGACGAGTTCGACTTGTTCATCACCTCCGACCAGAACATCCGCTACCAGCAAAACCTCGCCGGACGCCGCATTCCCATTCTCGAACTCTCCACCAACGACCTCCGCCGTATCCAAGCCGCGGCGGCTGATATTCAGGCTGCGGTAGCGGCCCTCCAGCCGGGTGAATTCAGGAAACTGAAAATCCCTTGAGCCCATATTTTCATGCCTCCGCCCGCACCTCCCCCACGATAACCCCCAAGGCGCTTTTCCCCTCGCCATCCAGCAGCTCCATCCGCACGCGGTCGCCAAACTTCAGATAAGGCGTGCTGGCCGCGCCGGTTTCGATTTTCTCCTGCGCGCGCTTTTCCATGATGCAGCCGAAGCCCTGGCCGCCGCGATTCGAGACGGTGCCGCCGCCGAGGACCGTTCCGGCGCAGAGCGGGCGCGTGCGCGCGGCGTGGGCGATGAGGTCGGGGAAGCCGAAAGCCATGTCGGCGCCGCTGTCGAGCCTTCCGAAGGCCGTGCCGTTGAGGTCCACGGCCAGGGAGAGGCTCAGGCGTCCGTTTTTCCAGGCGGCGCCGAATTCGTCCGGCGTGGCGAGGATCGGCCCCATGGCGCAGGGGGGTTTGCTTTGCAGGAAGCCAAAACCGCGCGCCAGTTCTCCGGGGATGAGCTCGCGCAGGCTCCAGTCGTTCACCAGAGCCAGGAGCAAAATATAGCGTCCAGCTTCACTGGCGCTGGTGCCCATGGGCACGTCGCCGGTGACAACGGCCACCTCGGCCTCGAAGTCTATGCCCCAGGCTTCCTCGGCGACGCGGAGCGGTTCTTGCGGCGCCAGGAAAACATGGGAAAGCCCTTGGTACATCAGTGGCACTTCCAACAGCTTGTCGGGCATGCCGGCCCCGCGCGCGCGGCGCGCCAGTTCCACGTGGTGGAGGTACGCGCTGCCGTCCAACCACTGGTAGGCGCGGGGGAGGGGGGCGATCAAGCGCGCGGAATCGAGGGGCAGGGACCCAGGAACCGCGCTGTTATTGAGTCGCAGGGAAACTTCCTCCAGCGCCGTACGTACGGCCTCCCATTTATCGAGGGCTTGCTGCAAGGTGCCCGCAATCTGGGGCACGGGCAAGGCGTGGCGCCTGTCGCGACTCACCACCACCAGGCGGCCATCGCGCGAGCCATCGGGCAGCGTTGCCAGTTTCACGGTGGGGGCGCGGTCCGTTCATGCTTCGACAAGCTCAGCACGAACGGACCTGGATGTCGGTAAGGTAAAACGAAGACGTATTCCATTGGCTGAATTATTTTTATGGCTTCGACCAGGAACGGGCGTAGTCTTTGTCCAGGACTTTACGGACATGGCCCGTCAGCCGCAGCGGCGCGAAGGTGTCGAGCATCACCGCCCACTCGTCCAGCGCCTTGAGCCCGAGGGCAGCCTCGATTTTTCCGGGCTGCGGCCCGTGGGGCACGCCGCCGGGGTGCAGCGTCACCGAGCCTTCGCGCACGGCGCGCCGCGACATGAAATTGCCGCGCACGTAGTAGAGGACCTCGTCGCAGTCAATGTTGCTGTGGTAGTAGGGAATCGGCACAGCTTCGGGGTGGAAGTCCGCAAGCCGCGGCACGAAGTTGCTCACCATGGCCGCGCGCGTATGGAAGACGGCATGGACCGGCGGAGGCAGGTGGAGCTTGCCCACCACAGGGTTGAAGTCCGCGATGTTGAAAGCAAACGGATAGTGATACCCATCCCAGGCCGCCACGTCGAAAGGATGGCGGTCGAGTGCGTACTCGAAAAGCCGCCCGCGCGTCTGCAATAACAACCGGAAGTCCCCCGGCTCGCCATGGGGTTCCCCAAGTTCCGGCGCGCGGAAGACACGTTCACAGTAAGGGGCGTGCTCCAAAATCTGCCCGCCTTCCGAGCGGTAATGGCGCGGGATTTCGAACGGCGCGGCGGACTCGATGAGCAACAGGGCGTTGTTCACGAGCGCAGCGAACTCGACAAGCACCGTGACCCCCTTGGGAATGACGAGGTAATCGCCCTCGGCAAATTGCAGCCGCCCGTATTCGCTCTGGAGCACGCCCGCGCCGCGGTGAATGAAGACCAACTCGTGAGCGGAGGCGTTGCGGTAGAAGGCTTGCAGCGACCGGTTCGGCTGGATCGTCCCAAAACGCACATCGTCGTTTTCGAGAAAAATCCGCCGCGCCGTGAGGAAATCGCCTCCGGCAGGTTTTTCCAGACTGAAAAAGTGGTAGGGTTGCAGCGGCGCTTTGGGCCAAGCCGGCGTTTGGGGCGGCGGCAGCTCGCGCACTTTCTGGACGCGCGTGGGCAGGTCGAGGCGATAGCGCGTGGAGTAGGCCCCGGCAAAACCCTGAGTGCTGAAAAGCTCCTCGCGCAGCAGCCCGCCATCAGGCTTGCGCACGGCCGTATGCTTCTTGCGGGGCAGCTCCCCCTGCTGGCGGTAGAAAGGCATCTAGCGGCGCAATTCTAAATAAAAAAGGCTCATCCGAAAAATGCGTGTCTCTGGTAAAGTCCTCTCCCCCAGTTTTTTCCTAATGCTCCGTGTTCTCAACTCGGATTTATCCACAGATTACACCGATGGGCACTGATAAAGAGACCAGCCCTGATTGATTATTTTCCGTGAAATCTGTGTCATCTGTGGAAAAATTCCCCCGGTATTGCGATTGGGTTCCCGCCGTGTCAGATCATGTACCCAGGTGAAAACTCTTGAAAGGTACATATTATTCGGATGAGCCAAAAAATACTAGCGGCGTACCCCGGCGCGTTTGGGGCGACGATCCAAAAGGTGGCCGCGTTCTTTCTGCTCCTGCTCGATGGCCTCGAACAGCGCCTGGAAGTTGCCCTGGCCGAAGCCGCTGGCCCCTTGGCGGCGCTGGATGACCTCGTAAAAAAAGGTGGGCCGGTCGAAGACCGGTTTGGTGAAGGTCTGGAGCAGGTAGCCCGTGCCTTCGAGGTCGCAGAGGATGCCGCAACTTTCGAGGTCGGCGATGTCCTCGGTGATGCGCTTTGCCGCGGGGCGCCGGCGGTTGCGCTGGGCCAGCTTGCGATAATAGCTCGCCGGGACGTCAATGAAGGCCACGCCGCCGCTCCGCAAGGCCCGCAGCGTGGCCACGATGTCATCGGTGCGCAGGGCCACATGCTGCACCCCGGTCCCCGCGTACTCCTCCAGGAACTCCTCGATTTGCGATTTCTTGCGCCCCTCGTAGGGCTCGTTGATGGGGATCTTGATGCGCCCGTCGTGGCTCTCCACCACCTTCGAGAGCAGCGCGGAGTAGGTGGTGCGGATATCGCCGGGGCCGAAGTAGAAGAAGGTCTCGAAACCCAGCGCCCGGTTGAGGTATTCGGCCCAGCGTTCCATCTCGTTTTCGCGCACGTTGCCCACGATGTGGTCCACGGCGGCGAGCCCGGTCGCGCGCCCGGGAGGCGGGATACCGTGCGCGTCGGGGCGATAGCCGGGCTTGAAGGCGCCACTATAGTGGTCG
>JAHFOS010000238.1 GCA_023261545.1 bacterium | reverse complement strand
GCGGTCCATCTGCGCTTCGGGCAGGGGATAGGTTCCGTGGAATTCCACCGGGTTCTGGGTGGCGATGACGAAGAAAAGCCCGTCGAGGGGTTGCACGCGGCCCTCGGCGGTGACCTGGCCCTCGGCCATGGCCTCCAAGAGCGCGGACTGGGTGCGCGGCGAGGCGCGGTTCACCTCGTCCGCCAGCAGGATCTGGGTGAAAATAGGCCCGGGATGGAAATGAAAGGCCTGGAGCCGCTGGTCGTAGATGGAGACGCCGAGGATGTCGCTGGGCAGCAGGTCGGGGGTGAACTGGATGCGCGTGAACTGCATGTCGAGGGAAGCCGCCAGGGCTTTGGCCAGGGTGGTCTTGCCCGTCCCCGGCACGTCTTCGATGAGCGCGTGCCCGCCGGCGACGAAAGCGGCGAGCAGCCACCGGATGCCGCGCTCCTGCCCGCGCAGCACGCGCGCGATGCTGTCATGCAGGGCGCGGTAAACAATGGAACCCTGTTCCACAGCCACGTCGCTGAACTCCAGGGCGGCCGGGGCTTCCTTCACGCCGTTCCTTTTAAAGAACAGTCTCGTGCGCCCACGAGCGACGCTTCATCCTTGAGTTGCAGCGCGAGCGCCTTGGCCTGCAGAGCGAGATCGCCGATGCCCACGCCCTCGAGGTAATTGCCGGCAAGATGGAAACGCGGCGGGGCCAGCGCGCGCAGGCGGCGCACCGTGTCGAGATGCCCCACGTGGTATTGGGGCAAGGCGCGGGCGATGATGCGACAGGCCATGAAGCTCGGCGCGGCGCTGATGCCCAGGTGGCGGCGCAGAGCCGCGAGCGCCGAGTTTTGCAACGCGTTTTCGCCTCCGTTGAGCAGGCTTGCGCCGCGCGCCCCGCCCACCATGATGGTGAACCCCTGGCCTTTTCCAGAAGACAGCGCGGGAAAAGACTGGGTGTTCCATTGGGCGCCGAGGATAGCTTCTCCTTCAGTTGAAGGAACGAGATAGCCGGCTCCGCGGTAGCGGTTCACGGGCTCCGGGAAAAGAACCGGGATGACGGCCAGCGGAGCGTAGGGGAGGGCGGCCAGACCGCCCGCCAAAGCCGCGTTGCTGGGCCGGATCAATGCGGCGGCGGCAGGGGCGGGCAGGGCGCAGATCACGGCGTCGAACTCCGTGGCGCCCCCGTTGGCCCGAACCCGGTAACCGTCAGCGCACGGCTCCAGCGCTGTCACCTTGCTTCCCAGTCGCAACGCCGTCCCGAGTCGCGCCGCCAGCGCTTCGATGAAACGGCGCATCCCTCCCCGGAAGGAGAACAGGCGGGGCGCGGGCGGCAATTTTGCGCCGCCTTCCCCGAGCCGGCCCGGGCGCTCGCGCAAGGCGCCTCGCAGCACGGAGCCGTGGCGTTCTTCGAAACCGGCAAGCGCGGACAGGCAGGCTTTGAAGCTCAGGGTGCGCATATCCCCGGCGTAGATTCCAGACATGAGCGGGTCGAAGATGAGATCGCGGGCGCCGGGTCCGAAGTGGCGCTCGGCGAATTCCGCCACGCTGGTGTCCTGGCGCGGTCCGGCCGGATGGCGCAGGTCGCGGAGCAAGGCCCCAGGCAGCAAGCGCGCAAAGGGGCTGAAAAGCGCGCTGAACGGACCCGCGGGCACCTGCAGGAGACGCCCGCGGCGCAGAATGTAGCGCAGGTTCTGCTCCGGGCCGCCCGCCGCCACTTCAGGCCCAAGGCCGAGTTCGCCCACGAGATCGAAGCAAACCCCCGCCCGCGCCTTGGCGCGCAGGCAACGCGCGCCCCACTCGAAAACGTGCCCGTCGTGAACCAGGGTATCGATCAGCCCTCCCGGGCGTTCGCGCTCTTCATGGACCGTGAGTTCGATCCCTGGGATCTGGGCTTTGAGATAGTGGGCGGCCAGCAATCCCGAGGCGCCGGCCCCCAACACGGCCACGCGGAATCGGGCGCCGCTGCTCATGACGCCGGGCTCAGCCCCCTATCCCAGGTTGGCGAGCGGCACCAGAAAGCTCTGCTCGCCCTCTCCCTTCGGGAGAGGGTTGGGGTGAGGGTCTCGGAGAGGACAGGGTGAGTGGAAAACGACGCCCACAAATTATTTTCGCAAGTGCGTCACCGAGCACAATAGATATTTGCCTTGGGGTCCATCTAATTTTCACACCCGACCCCCTCACCCCGGCCCTCTCCCGGAGGGAGAGGGCGTAAGGGAGCTGGCGCGCCGACTCTGTTCTCACAACGCCTTTTCGATGTCGGCGTCCTTCATTTCCATGGGATGTCCTTCCCAGACGATCTTGCCGCTCTTGTCCACGATGAAGGCGTGCGGGATGCCGTTGATGCTGAAATGCTGGCTGTAGGTCCCGCCGGGATCGAGGGCCGGGAAATAATCCATGGGCTGTTGCTCGATGAACTTGCGCACCGTGGCTTCCTCTTCGTCGGAGATGCCCACGATGACGAGGCCTTTTTCCTTGTATTTGGCGTGAACCTCGTTGAGGTGCGGAATGCTCTTGCGGCAGGGCGGGCACCAGGTCGCCCAGAACTCGACGATCATGGGTTGGGCCGCAAATTCTGGGGCCTTGCCCAGCCATTGGACCTTGAGTTCGGGAAGCTGGGTGCCGACCAGTTCCGAGCCCTCGATGGCCTGGCCTATTTTCTGGGCTTGCGGCGCCAGGAGCTTCTGAGATATCTGGAAGGAGCGGGCGGTGAGCACCGGAGTGGCCTTGGCCAGCTTGCGCCCGGCATCGGTGGCGTGGAACTTCTTGAGCTCTTCCAGCTCGGCGCCGGTGAACTGCTCGCAGTAAAGGCGGGCCATGGTGCCTTTCGCCTCGTCCCAGGAGATGGCCTCAGTGAGGACGGCCTGAATTTTTGCGGCCTTTTTTTCGCTGACATTTTTGACTTCGGACCGGATCATCTCCATCATGTTCCCGACCATGATATTTTTCATGTCCATGGATTCGAGCAGCTCCTCCGCCAACTTGAGTTGCTTCGGGTCCAGGGTTTCCGTTTTTTGCGCATCCGCGATCACGGGCACCTTGGCGGCGTCGGCGGCCTTTTCGGCCTCAGAAAACACGGAAAGGCCGCCTCCCACCAGCACCACGGCCATCGCCAATAAATTCTTCCGGATAGTCATGAGAGCCCTCAAACTGGGGTGAATTCCGGCATCTTAGGAAATAGGGCAAAAGCGCCAGACACATGAAAGGCTGTTGGATTTCCCGGAGCGCTTATCCTGCCATGCAACAAGGCGTGACGATGAAATTCCACGGCATTTTGCTTTTCGCGGCCCTGATGGTCATCGGCCAGCTTCCCTTGCTGTCCGCCACGGGATGGAAGGAAGTCAAAGAGCAAATTTTCACGCCGCACTGTCTCACCTGCCATGATGTGAACAAGGGCGCTGCCTCACGGCAGAGTGCGCCCGCCAACGTCAATTTCAATACCTTCGTCCTGGCCACGCTCAGCGACAACGAGGATCGGGCGTGGCTACGAGTGACGGCGGGCACCATGCCGCCGACGGGAGGTCTTTCCCAGACTTTGCGCGATCTCATCAATGATTGGAAGACCGGAGGCTATCTCGACTCCCCGCCCACGGCCGCGGCGGGCGCCAGCCAGACCGTGATCTCGGGCAATACCGTGACCCTGGACGGATCGGGCTCCGCCGACGTGGATCTCGATACCCTTTCCTATGGCTGGACGCAGACGGCGGGCACGAGCGTAACGTTTTCGAGCAACACCGCCGCCAAGCCCACTTTTACCGCGCCCACCGTCGCCACTGAGACCACGCTGACGTTCATCCTCACCGTGACGGTGAGCGATGGCGATAGCAGCCTCAATACAGCCACTTCAACGGTTGCGGTCACGGTGTTGCCGCCCGGTTCGACCCTTCCCGCAAGCACCACGACCTCAACGACGTCGTCCCCCGCGGCATCCAGTGGCGCGACCGCCTCGGGAGCCCCGCCCCCCGCGGGCGGGGGCGGCGGCGGGTGCTGGCTCGAGAATCCGTGAGACTGTCGCGCACTATTGGCAAGTTTCACAATTGAGATATCCATTATGGCTCATCCGAAGAATGCGTACCTCTGGCAGGGTGCCCCTCATTTGTTCTCGGCTCTCTGCATCCTCAACTCGGGAGCATCCACAGAATACACAGATTTGCACCGATTAAAAAGAACGGCCCGGATTGATTATCAGTGTTAATCTGTGCAATCTGTGGAAAATCCCCCATGTTAACCGCGGATAATACATATTTCACGGATGGGAAAAATAGGCTTGTAATTCTTTCTAACTTGCGGTTTCCACGCTCATATTTTTAATATTTCTGCCAGTTTGGAACGGCTGGGTATAGCCCCTAGCCCAATTGTCAGACTGTCAGTCTTTGCAAAAAGCGCTTAGGTACGAACATCCCCCCGCCGAGTGCTTGCATGTGATATTCTTCCCCACGACGGGCGAAACCGCATGGCGAGCACGACAGCGCGGAGGTAACCTATGAAAAAAACATCGAAAAAAGTAAAACGCACTCCGGCGAAGAAGGCGAAACCGCACGCCTCACCTAAACGCGACATCTTCGCTGAGAACTTCTTGGAGCACCCCAGTTTTGATTTTGCCGTGGACATCTCCAAAATGGACCCCGGCGCGGGCTTTCTGGCATCCTTCGAAGCGCGGTTTCGCAAGGGCCACCGTGAGATGGCGGCCCTGGAGAAAGGGGCTATCGCCAATCCCGACGAAAAACGCCGCGTGGGGCACTATTGGCTGCGCGATCCGGATCGCGCGCCGGAGCGGGAGCTGACGGCCTCCATCCGCAAAGCCCATGAGGACGTGCGCGCTTTCGCCGCTGGAGTGCTGGACGGCCGCTTTCCCGGGTCTGCCGGGCCCTTCCAGCATTTGCTGCTCGTCGGCATTGGCGGATCGGCCTTGGGGCCCCAGTTCATCCATCACGCGCTTCGACCCGCCGCCAGGGGTCTGGAGGTCCATTTCCTCGACAACACCCATCCCGATGGCATGGACCGCGTTCTCGATGGGCTGAAAGGTGAACTCGGCTCCACGGTGACGGTGGTCATCTCGAAAAGCGGCGGCACCAAGGAAACGCGCAACGGCATGGCCGAGGCGCGGGCCGCTTATACGGCGGCGGGGCTCGACTTCACC
>JAHFOS010000093.1 GCA_023261545.1 bacterium | reverse complement strand
AATTCGCCCACAGCGGATTCAAGACCCGGCTGGAACCCCTGGACACATCAGGCGCGGAGAGCAACGCCCGGGAACCCGTGATCCTCGAAACGGTAGAGGAAAGGCGCGCGTCCGTCGCCGTGTTCTGCTCCAGGAAACAGGCGCGCATCAACCCGTTGCTCTACGGCAGCAACGTGGGCCTGTGGCATGCGGAGGATTTCAGCAATCCCCAGGTGGCCGAGGCGACGCGCGAAATGGGCGTGACCTTTATCCGCTACCCCGGCGGCGGCCGCTCGCAGAGCGTCCGGTGGCAGCGGGAGGAGGCGGAGTGGTACAAGCCGCCGCGATCAGGTCCCGGCGACTGCGTGCTGACTCCCAGGAGCGTGAGGACCTTCATCGAGTTCTGCCGCGCCGTGCAGGCGGAGCCGCTCATCACCCTCAACCTGGAATTGCTGGACCTGGAAAACGTCCTCGACCTCGTGCGTTTCCTGAACGTGGAGAACGACTTCAGGGTGAAGTACTTCGAGATCGGCAACGAGCCGGAGAGCTACATGGAAAAATGGGGGCTGGGCAAGAACTGGAGCTCAGACCCCGCATCGTTCCGCAAGACCTACCAGCGCGTAGCGGAGCTCCACCTTCAGTGGAGCGCGGCGCTGCGGAAAATCAGCCCCGCCTGCCTGACCCTGGGACCCGTCAGCGCCAACGCCAACTTCTACGGCATCGCCTTGCCGCCCTTCTGGGAGCAGATCAAGGAGCATCTCGATATCCTCGCCATCCACCGCTACCCGCAGACGGACCTGAAGGGCAATCCCGAACAGCACATGGAGGACGCCAGATTGCTGGAAGTCCCGCTGGAGTGGAGCGAACTCGCCGCCGAAATCAAAGTCACCAACGACCGTTTCTCGCCCACGCACCGCCCGCTCACCGCGGTGACGGAATGGCACACCTGCTACGGCAATCCCGGCCCGCGCCAGCAGCAGATCGTCGGAGCGCTCTTCGTGGCGCGCAACCTGTGCGAGATGGCCAGGAACGGCATCGCCATGGCCCATGTGTGGGTGATGACCGGCTGCGGCTATTACGACGTCTTCTCGAAGCGTCCTGACGGGACGGTGGAGAAACACCTGCCCTATCACGCCTTCAGGATCCTGGCCGGGCACTTCCGCGGCACCATGGTCGAGTGCACCTCGGACAACAAGAGCCTGGCCGCCTATGCCGTGGTTGACGATGACGGCCTGTCGCTCGCGCTCATTAACACTTCGCCCGACACCCTCTACCGCTGCAGCGTGGCTGTTGAGGGGCCAAGTCTGAAGCCCACGGCCGCTTACCGTATGGAGCTGACCCAACCTTACGTCGAATTGCCTCGGGATGGGTTCGTCCAACAGGCCGTCCTTCCCGCCTATTCTCTGACGCTATTGCGCTACGGGAAATCCGAGCAGAAGAAAAAGCGGGACCGGGATCGGCAATAGGGACGCCCGCGTCGTCCCTCACCAGCGGGACGGTGATGTTGTCCGGGTCCAGGCGCGGGGCGTGGCGGCTCAACGCGCGGTGGCGCACCTTCCCGCGCCACAAGCTTTAACTCGCCGCTGGCGGGGAAACCTCCGTGGCGGCCGTAGCGGCGGTTGGGTCGTCCGGTAGTGTGGCTCTCGCGTCGGCGGCCGGTTCGGCTGCCGCGGCGACGGCGGTCTCCACGCGATTGCGTCCGGCGGCCTTGGCGCGATAGAGGGCGGCGTCGGCCATTTCAATGAGGTCCTCGGGGCGACGCGCTCCGGAGTTCAGGTCGGCCACTCCGAAACTGGCCGTCACTTTGAGCTGGCCGTTGTTTTTCAAGGGAAACTCGGCGCGCTCCAGGATCGCGCGCAATTTTTCAGCGACGCCCAGCGCCTCGCCGATGGAGGTCTCCACCAGCAGGACGCACATCTCCTCGCCGCCGACGCGGAAAGCGATGTCGCTGCGGCGGACGTTGTCGCTGAGGATGCGCGCCACGCCCTTGAGGACCTGATCGCCCATCAGGTGGCCGTATTTGTCGTTGACGCTCTTGAAGTGGTCAATGTCCATCTGGATGAGGCTCAGATCGCGCTTGTAGCGCTGCATGCGGTGGAAATGGTCGTTGAGCTGCATCTCGAAGTGCGCCTTGTTGAAGAGCCCCGTGAGGCCGTCCTTGATGGCCATCTCGTAGAGCTCCTCGCGCTTGATGGGCTGGCCGATGTTGCAGCCGAATTCGCGCAGGGTGTCCATGTGGCGCGCATGCATCTCGGACCAGAAGCTCTCGCGTTCCTGCAGCGGCACCGCGAACTCGGCGAGCAGCACGCCGATGGTGAGCCGCTCCGAGATGATGGGCACGCTGGCGTAGGCCGATTCCGGCTTGTCCAGGGTGCTGACGCGCCGGGTGTTCCAGCATTCGACGACGCCTTGAGTGGGCAGCGCGTACTCCGCGAGCCGCGCGCGCAGCGTCTCGCAGGCCGCGGCATCGAGCGGCTCCGCGTGGAAGGATCGGAACACCAGCGATCCGGCCACGCGGTCGCCGGCCAGGAGCAGCCCGTGGATCTCTCCGGGAGAGGACATGACCAGGCGATCGGCGTTGAAAAGGCCCTTTTGCGCCAGGCTCTCTAGCGGCAATTCCTCGTCGAGGAAGATGAATATCTCGCCGCTGAACCCGACCCCATGCGGATCGCGACGCAGGTGGGCCTTGGGAAATGCGCCGCTGCCGCGGTGGCTTTCGATGTAGATGGTGAGCGAGCGCGCTTCGGTGGCGGCATGCACGGTGCCCAGCACGTTGCGCAGCTTGTCGGAGAAGCTTTCGAGCCGCGCCGAGACCTGGATTTCGCGCATGCCGGTGAGGTTCTCCATGGTCTTGGTCAGATGGTCGTACATCTTGCGCAGGGCCAGGAAGCTGCCGTTGGTGTTTTCGAGCTCGCGCTGCTTGCTCTGTAGCGACTCGTGGAGCACGGTGCACAGACCCGCGGCATAAACGGCGAGCAGTAAGCTCAGGACGGCGCTGGCGATGGCCGCGGCGGCGAGCCAGGGATGGCGCAGGCCGTTGAGCAGGGCGAGGGTCGCCACCAGGGAAAAGAGCGGCGGTGGAAAGGTCCAGGCCAACAGGGCGATGAAGGGGCGATTTAAGAAGCGGTTCATGGGTTTGCGAGGTAAGGGCGAAGGGCGGGCTTGAGCGCTGGGGCCGATCCATGGAGGTCGGCCACCGGGTTCCGAACCAAGCGCTGAGCGGTGACGGCGCCGACGCCGGGGATGAGGGTGAGTTCCGGTTCGGTCAGCGCAAGGAGCGACATGGGGTGGGGCCGTGGCGGGGAAGCGGAAGGCACCAAGTGGACGAGGCGGCCCGCCCCAGGGAGGAAAAGCAGCAGAAGCAGCGCGCGCCGCGCGGGGAACAGCGTGGCCGCGGTGCCGCCCAAGCTGCCGATGATCGCGCAAAACCGCGCTGGGATTTTTAAACTGGCGCTCAACCTTGGTTTTCCGGCTCAGCCTCCGGGCGCATTTGAAAAGAACGCGCGGCGGCAGACGGCTTCCAGGGCGGCGAGGTGGCTGCCAAAAGACACGAGCCGGCTTTGCAGTGACAGGCCGGACTCCAGGGCGGGAAGCGGCTTGAAGCTCGCCTCCGCCTTTTGTTCCCGCGGCGGGTTTTGCGCGTGCAGTCGCAACCACAGGAAAGCCGAAAGTTCGCGGGCGGAAAGTTCTTCGGGGATGAGGCCGCAAGCGAGCAGGGGCTGCGCGCGATAATGCAGCAAGGCCTCATGGGCGAGGACGCCAGCGGAAGGCGCGACGAGCATTGCGCGCGGCAGCAGCAGCCATAACGGACCGGAGTAGCGATGGCGCAGTTCTTCGAGAACGCGCACGTTGTGCTGATCGTCGAGTCCCCAATCAAAGATCGCGCCGTCGGCGGATTCGGGAACATCGGACGCCTCCTCCGCGATGAAGCCCGCGAGCGATCCGCGCTGGTGAGCCGCGCGCAGCCGGGCCTCCAGCAGCGCCACCTTGAGGTCGTGGCGCAGGCCGCGCAAGGGCGGGAAGACGATGGGGTTGGGCCCGACAGCCATGCGCTGGGACGCCGCGAAGTCCTGAGCCATGCGCGCGGCGAGGGGGGCGGGCGTGTCGGGCCAGAAGACGCTCCCGGGCCAAGGGTCGCAGAGGCTCAGGGGATCAGCGGGCTGGAAGGCCAGGGCCGGCACGGCCAGCGCGTGGCTCACCAAAGCGCCGGGATGCCGGAAAGCGAAGAGGCGCGCGAATTCCGCCGGCAGGCCGGGAGGCGGCGCGAGGAAGAACGCGAGGTCGAGGGATGCGGCGCTGGCGGGAGCGCAGGGGATGGCGTCGGCGCTGTTGATCCGCCCGGGCCCCTCCACGGGATAGAGCTGCGGCTTGCCGTCAGGACCGGGGAAAAAGGCGATGCGCCACTGCAGCGACGCCTCGGGGTTGGGAAAGGCGGAGCGCGGAAGCACCACGATTTGCCACCCGCCTTTGACGAGACGCGCCACTTCGCCAAGTTCGCTCCAGGGGGGGTGCGATCCGCTCACATAGCGGCTGAGGCGCCCATCCTCCACCTTGAAGTCCACCCCCGATAAACCCGCCAAAGGTTCGGGACAGCCCGTTGGCAGGCCGCTCACGAGGAACCAGATCCAGGCGCCGGTTTCAGCGGGGTCCAGGGAATCCACGGCGCACTCCACGCTTTCCTCCTTGAGGACCACGGTGGCGCGCGGCGCGGCGCAGGCCAGGAACGCTCCTGTTATCGCCCAAAAAAGAATCAGGTAGCGCCGCATGGTGACATGGTGCGCGAAAATGTGGGAGGTAAAGATCGCTCGATTCGCGGAGGACGAAAAGCGAAGCGAAAATAGTGCATGGGATTTTTAATCTGGAAAGCTGGAAAGCAGGAATAAGAGCCAGAAAACATGTGTCGGTATTTTTCCCTCGACCCCCAAAAGCAGCCCGTGATCTCCTGATTTTTTTTCCTGCTTTCCTGCTTTCCAGATTCAAATTACTCTTCGCATTTCGGACGCCAAGAACCTCGACAGCGAAGCCAGAGTTGTCGCAAAAAGCCCGCGAGGCCGTTGAAGCTACGCGGGAGGGCATAAAAATACGCGCCATGCCCACGGAAACCGGAACGGAAACGGCGCAAGCCGGCTTGGCGGCACTGAAGCTCGGCCAACTCGCCGCCAACACGACCCTGAACTGGTGCGTGTTATTGGCCGGCATTTTCGCCGGTTTTGTTCTGGGCCGCATCGCCGCCACCGTGCTGCGCGCCGCCAGCGGCCGGCTCGAAGCGCGCTTCGGCTTTCAAGGGCACGCGCTCGCGCTGGGCGCGGAACCCGCCAAGCTGGCCGTCTTGGCTTTAGGCCTGCACCTGGGGCTGGCGCAGATGACCATGAGCGCGGGACTGGGTCATTTCTGCCGCGACCTCGTCACCTTGCTCATTTACCTCGCGGGTATCTGGTATGCCTACAACCTGGTGGAGGTGGTGGAGCGGCTGCTCAAGAAAATCATGGCGCGCACGGGCTCCACCCTGGACGACATGGTGGTGCCCATCATTCGCAAGGCCTTGCGCGTCTTCGTGGTGGTCGTGGGCGCGCTGCTGATAGCGGACAACGTCTTCGGCCAGGACATCGGGGCCTGGCTCGCCGGGCTCGGCATCGCTGGCCTGGCCGTCTCCCTGGCCGCCCAGGACTCGCTCAAGAACCTCTTTGGGTCCATCACCATCCTCTTCGACCGGCCCTTCAAGGTCGGCGAACGCATCCGCTACAAGGATTGCGACGGCGTCGTCGAGGAAATCGGTCTCAGGTCCACCAAGGTGCGCACCCTGGAAGGCAACCTGATGACAGTGCCGAACTCCAATATCGTGAACGACCCGGTGGAGAACCTCGCGGTGCGCCCCTACATCCGCCGCGTCATGAACCTCACCATCACCTACGATACCCCGCGCGAGAAAATACTTGAGGCGCTGCGCATCGTCAAGGGCATCCTTGAGGAACCGGGCATCCGCGAGCCCATCCACGGCAAGGTGAAAGCCGACGAGCTGCCGCCGCGCGTCTTCTTCAACAACTATAACGCCGACAGCCTCAACATCTTCGCCGTCTATTGGTACATGCCGCCCGAATACTGGGACTACATGGAACACGGCCAGCGCGTGAATCTGCGCATCTTCGAGGAGTTCGCCAAAGCCGGCATCGAATTCGCCTTCCCGACGCAGACGCTGTACCTCGCTGGCGATCCCAAGCGCCGGCTGATCGTGGAACGACTGGGCGGGAACGGGTCCGGTGGACTTTAAGGGTCGGGAGCGCGAAGGGACCCGGCGGGGGATGGCGGCCGGATTCATCCTCGAAATTCCGCTGGGGCCTGAGACATCCTGGCCTCCGTCCGCCGCGCGATAAAATCACCTCCATCCCGCTCCATGATCCCCAGCGAAACCTCCACCCACGGCGTTCGCGTCCGGGCCACTCCCGCCTACGAGTCCGAGCACTCGCGGCCTGACGACAGCCAGTTCATCTTTTCCTACCACATCCAGATCGCCAACGAGTCGCGCAAACCGGTGCAATTGCTCTCACGCCATTGGATCATCATTGACGCCGACGGCCATCGCGAGGACGTGCGCGGCCCGGGCGTGGTGGGGCTCACGCCGCGCATCGGCCCCGGGGAAAGCTTCGAATACGACAGCTTTTGCCCCTTGCGCACGCCCTGGGGGACCATGGAGGGCAGCTACCGCCTGGCGCTGGAGGGCGGGGCCGCCTTCGAGGCCCGCATCGCGCGCTTCGTCTTGGCCGCCCCGACCCAGGCCGTGAAATGAGCAGGCGCCGCGTCGCGCCAGAACAAGGGCCTGGGCGAGACCAGGGGCGAGAAGCGTGATCTGCGCCCTGCTGCTCGGACGCAAAGGCAGCGTCGGCTTTCCCGGCAAGAACGTCCACAAAGTGCTGGGCCGTGAAATGTCGCGCTACCCCATGCTGGCCGCCCAGCACGCGAAATCCGTGAACCGGACCTACCTCTCCACGGATGATGAAGAGCTCATGGCGCTCGCGGAGCGCCACAAGGTCGAGGTGATCCGCCGCCCGGACTACCTGTGCACGCCCCAGGCTTTGGGCGAGGATGCCTACCTGCACGGCTACCGCGAGATCCTGGCGCGCAATCCCGGCGTCGCCATCGAACTCATGGTGCTGCTGTTCTGCAATGCCGCGACCTTGCTGGCCCAGCAGATCGAAGAGGGCATCGCGGTGCTGCGATCCCGGCCGGACCTGGACTCGGCGGTGACCGCCGGGCGCATGAACTGGTACTCGCCGGCGCGCGCGCGGCGCCGCAACCCCGAGGGCTTGCTCGTGCCCTTCATCCCCTTCGAGGTCTTCGAGACCCAGCGCAAAATAAACTGCGACCGTGACTCCCAGGGGGACTGTTTCTTCGCGGACGTCTGCGTGAGCGTGGTGCGGCCCCGAAACCTCGAGCGCATGGAGGAGGGGCTGCTGCCGCAGCGCTGGATGGGCCGGCGCATCCATCCCATTTCCAACGTGGGCGGGCTCGACATTGACGAGGCCTGGCAGCTTCCCCTGGTGGAAGGCTACCTGCTGCGCAGCGGTTTCAGCGAGACGCGCACGCCCTACGACAAGGGCTAAGGGGCGCGGGCCTAGGGAGCCGTTCCGGAAGGCGGCCGTCTTTCCATATCTCGCAAAGCGTTCTTCCAGCGCGACAGCCAGTCCTCGGAAATCCAGGCGTAGCGCTCGCAGAAATACTTGCGGGCGCGCTGAACGTCGCTGCCGCGCCACCAGGTCGCCGGGTCTTGCGCGACTTCATTCGCGAGCCTGGCCGCGGATTCGGGCGTGTCGTGAAGGACGCCAGCGGCACGCAGCGCATCAAAGGCATCCAAGGCCTCCGGACGGAGCTCCCAGTGGCGCGGATTCCAAAAGGCCAGCGTGGGGTAATCGGCCGCCAGGGTTTCCATCAACGTGGTGGTGTTGTTGGTGACGATGCACAGGCTGCAACGGCTGGCCTGGCGGAACATGGATTCCCGGCTGCGGTCGAAGTGCAGGTCGGGAAAGGCCGCGCGCCAGCGCTGCTCCTCGTCCCAGCCGTAATTGGAGGGGTAGAGGCGCGCCAGGATGCGTTCCCGCACTTCGGGCTTGAGGCCGCGCGCGAAAAGGAATTGCTGCTCCAGGTAGCCTAGTACCTGGGAGGTGATGGGGATGCTGAAAAGGTGGAAGCTGTGGCGGGCAAAGGTCGTGAGCACCCAGAGGATCCGCCCGTTGGCGGCGGGCCGCAGGAGTCGCGCGTTGCACAACAACCGGGGAGAGGGCAGCGGGAGTATCCTGGGGTTTCCGGGCTCGCTCCATCCTGAACTCACGAAAACGTCACTGACGGCGGTCTCGTGTTTTTCAAGGGTATTCCACAGACCGGTGCCATAGTGCCCGCCGTGCTGCGTGGAGACCAGAACGGAGCCCACCTGCGTTTTTTCAGCCGCCCACAACTTGAAGCCGTCCGCGAAAGTGAGGTTGCCGGCGGTGAGGATGAGGGAAGGCCGGCGCGGCCAGGGTTGCGTCTCTATGCCGCGGCGCAGCTCACCGTAGCCTTCCAGATGGCTGTAGGGGAGGAAGCGCAGGATGTTGTCCGCGACGTAGCGCTCGAAAATGCTGCCGGCGGAGAAATCCAGCTTGAGAGCGCGGCGTCGCTCGATATTCACGGCGCCAAGAGGCCGACGGCAATCGCTCGGGGAAAGACAAGGCCACTGACCCAGCGACAGTTGCAAGCGCGCCTGATGCGGAACATAAAAGTAGGATGAGACGAAGGCCAGGCGATTGAAGCGGCCGGGGAAGGCTAAAAATTTTTTCAGGAGTCCCGTGAGTCGTTTTCCGTTGCCGGACGCTGTTGCCGGGGGTGGGGCGAGGTTCAGAGGTTCCGGGCTCGACTGCCAGGGAAAAAGGTTCAGCGTGCGCAGAGCCTCGGCGTAGAGCATATGGTTGAAGGCGTCCGAGTTTATTCCGCGGACGATGTAATCCTGCATGTCCGCCATCACCATGTCCTTGAGGTCGTAAGCAAGGACGAGGGTGTCTTCGATGGAATAGCGTTCCGCGACAAAGCGGATCGCCTCGAAACGCTCAAAGATGAACTGCAAATAGATGGTCAACCAGGGCCCCGCGAAGATGCGCCAGTACCGGGCCGGATACCGCGCGCCGTGCTCCTGGTTCATCACGGGGATCAGGGCGTTCAGGCAGCGCTCGTAGAGGGAATCCAAATACAAGTAGTCCCGATACAGCTTCGCGCGGTCGTCCCAATGGAAGGGCGCGACCTCGTAATCCAACCCCTCCCAGGTTTTTCGTTCAGAAAACCTGCGACACCATTCGCCGAGGAAAAGGATGCGCGCGCCGCGATCCCATGTGCGCGTATCAGCAGTGGTAACGAGGAACACGGGCCAGGACCTTGATGGGGTATAGGTTGGACGCGGGGCGGTTCGCGCAATGGATCCTCTGGATCGTGGGGGATCGCGGGGATGAAAACGCAAAAGTTTACAATTGCTGGAGACCCGCTACAATGGGCAGCCGGCGCAGAGAAGAGGGGAACTCATGGGCAAAGCCATATTCGTCATCGCTGAAATCGGCATCAACCACAATGGCGACATGGCGGTCGCCAAGCAGCTCATCAAGGGCGCCAAGGACGCCGGATGCGATGCCGTCAAGTTTCAGAAGCGAACCCTGGATATTGTCTATACCAAAGAGCTCCTCGACTCGCCCCGCGAGAGTCCCTGGGGGAACACGCAGCGCGCCCAAAAAGAGGCTCTGGAGTTCGGGAAGCCGCAGTACGACGAGATCGACCGGTTCTGCCGCGAGCTGGGGATTTTCTGGTTCGCGTCGGCTTGGGACCTCGAGAGCCAGAAATTCCTCCATCAATACAACCTCAAGTACAACAAAATAGCCTCGGCTATGTTGACCCACAAGGAATTGTTGAATATGGTGGCCAGGGAAAAGCGGCACACCTTCGTTTCAACGGGCATGAGCACCATGGAAGAGATCGCCGCGGCGGTTGACATCTTCAGGCAGCACGGGTGCCCCTTTGAGTTGATGCACTGCAACAGCACGTATCCGATGAAGAATCAAGACGCGAATTTGAGGGTTATCGAAACGCTGCGCAAGGCCTTCAAATGCGATGTCGGCTACAGCGGCCACGAGACGGGGCGGGTCGTGACTTTGGTGGCGGCCGCGCAGGGGGCCACCTCCATCGAGAGGCATATCACGCTCAGCAAGGCGATGTACGGCTCCGATCAGGCGGCCTCGTTGGAGCTGAGGGATTTGGTGCGACTCGTGGAAGACCTGCGAACCGTGGAGGCGTCGCTGGGTTCCCCCGAGAAGCGCGTGCTCGACAGCGAAGTGCCGATCAGGAAAAAGCTGCGCGGTTGCTGACATTCCGTGCTAACGAAGTCGTTCCGCCACGTCGGCATCGTTGTTTCGGACCTCGAAAAAGCCCTTGATTTCTACACGGGCCTGGGATTGCGGGTGGGATCGCGGCAGGTTGAGAAAAAGCCCTACATTGATGATTTGCTGAGCGGGGTCTTCGCCCGGGTTGAGACGGTGAAGCTGACGCTCCAGAACGGGACCACCGTCCTCGAGCTTTTGCGGATACTTCCCCATAACAAGAGCGGCGCGAAGGCCCTCAACGATACGGGGATCACCCACTTCGCCATCGAGGTCCAGAACGTGGACGAGGTTTACGTGGCCCTGGGCCCGAAATGCTTCCTGTCGCAGCCACAGTCGTCCCCGGATGGCAAATACCGCGTGGTCTTCGGCAGGGATCCCGAGGGGAACCACATCGAATTCGTCAGCGTCGTCGCCTGAAGCCTCGTGCAGACCCTCGCGATCATTCCCGCCAAGCTCAACAGCCGGAGGATTCCCGGGAAGAATATCAAGCCGCTCGGGGGCCGTCCGCTGGTGGCGTACACGGTGGCGGCGGCCGAGGGCTGCGGGCGCCTGGACCGCATCGCCGTTTCCACGGACAGCGAAGAGGTGGGCAGGGTCGCGACCGCGTGCTCCAGCGGCGCCACCGAAGTGCTGCTCAGGGACCCGGGGCTGGCCCGGGATACCACGAGCACGGAAGACGTGCTCCTTGACGTGCTGGACCGCTTGGCGCTGCCCGACGATACCGCCGTCGTCACGCTATTGCCGACATCGCCGTTTCGCGGCGCCGCGCTCATCACCCGGGCGCTGGACCTATATCTGGAGAAAGGCGCGAAGTCGGTCCTGAGCGTCGAGCGCAAACGGCTCAAGACGGGCGTGCTCTCTCCCGATCAGCGCTACCGGCCCTCCCACCCTTATCCCGCCGAAATGCACCGCATCGAGCCCCTGCTTTTGGACAACCCCTGCATCTACGTCACACAAGCGGGGGCTCTGCGCCGGGATAAACTCGTCGTCGTCGATCCCTGCTATGCCCTCGAAATCAACGGGATCGAAGGCTTGGACATCAACGACCCCCTCGACTGGCTGATGGCGGAGGCGGTCCTCGCGGCCGGGCTGTTCAAGTCGTGACCTACTGTTTCGACATTGATGGCACGATCTGCACGAACACCGACGGCGCTTACGAGTCCGCGCAGCCCTTTCCCGAGGTCATCGCCAGGGTCAACGCCCTGTTCGAGTCGGGGCACACAATCCTTTTTTATACGGCGCGGGGTCACACCACCGGCATCGACTGGCGCGCCCTGACCGCGCGGCAGCTCGCGTCCTGGGGCGCCAAGCATCACCAGCTCTTCATGGGCAAGCCTTCCGCCGACGTTTATATTGATGACAAGGCCATCAACGCCGCAGACTGGGTTCGGACATGAGTCGCGCCAGCCGCCAGGATCTCGGTGTCATGCAGGGCCGGTTATCTGCGCCGCTGAACGGCAGGATCCAGGCTTTTCCCGGGCGGGGCTGGAAATCAGAATTTGCGTTGGCGGAGTCCCTGGAACTGCGCCACATCGAATGGATCTTCGAGCATGCGACGCTAGCCGATAATCCTTTGGGGGATGCTCAGGACACCGCCAGACTCGCCGCCTTCATCGAGACGCAGCGCGTGAAGGTGCGTTCGGTTTGCGCGGACTACTTCATGGATCGGCCCTACCTCAAAGCCAGTCCCGCCGAGCGCGCGGACTTGGAAAAGGTGCTGGTCGAGCTGGTGGGAAAGGTCCGGAGCCTTGGAGCGCGACATATCGATCTGCCTTTTGTGGACAGCTCGCGCATAGGGGGAAAAAGCAACTTCTCTTGCGTGCGGGATTTTATTTCCCCGGCCCTGAAAACCGCCGCGACCCTGGGTATAGATATTTGCCTTGAAACGGATCTGAACCCCGCCGACTTTCGCGACTTGCTCGACCACATCGCCCATCCATCCTGCGCGGCCAACTACGACAGCGGCAATAGCGCGAGCCTGGGCTACGATGTGACGGAGGAATTCGCGGCCTATGGGAAGGACGTGCGCACGGTCCACATCAAGGACCGGCTTTACCAAGGCAAAACCGTGCCCCTGGGCGAAGGCGACACCGATTTCGACGCGTTGTTCGCGCAGCTCCAGCGGGTGGATTATCGGGGGCCGCTGGTGTTGCAGACGGCCAGGGGGACGCTTCCGGAAGCCCAGGCCATCAGCGGGTACATGGAGTTCCTCGCGCCTTATTTCAAAAACTATCTGGGGAAAGACTAGGGAATGAGCGGCAGAAAAATAGTGGTGACGGGGTCCTCGCGGGGGCTGGGTCGCGCCATGGCCGAGAAATTCCTGGAAGGCGGCGATAGCGTGGCGGTTTCCGGCAGGGATGCCGGGACGCTGTCCTCAGTGTACGGCCAGCCCGCGCGCCAGGGGCCTTCAAGAGCTGTTCCCATCGCCGGGGCGTTGGACACCCGCAGGCATGTCGAAGAGTTCGCGGGGAAGGTCGTGGCAACGCTGGGAAGTCCCGATGTCCTGGTCCTGAACCTAGGAGGCGGCGCCGGTCAGCGCGGCTGGGCCGCGGGGGAGGAGGAGTGGGATCGCCTGTGGAACCTGAACTTCAACTCTTCCAGGTGGACGGCGGAATTCCTCATCCCCCACATGAACAAAAAGGGGCGCCCCAGCCTGCTGTTCATATCCTCCATAGCCGGGTTGGAGTTCATTGACGCTCCTGTGGCCTACTCGGTCGCCAAGGCCGCGCTCATAGCCTATGCGAAGATACTGGCGCGCCAGTTGTCCCCCGAAGGCATCAGGGTCAACGTGATTTGCCCTGGAAACCTGATGACGGCGGGCGGCTTTTTCGAAAGGAAGCGCAAGGCGGAACCCCAGTGGCTTGCTGACTATCTCAAGAACAATGTGCCCCTCCAGAAAACCGGCGATCCCAAAGAAGTCGCGGAGCTCGCTTATTTCCTGACTTCCGAGGCGGCCTCTTTCATGACGGGATCGGTCGTGGTCGCGGATGGCGGCCAGGTCAGGAGTTTGGGCGCATGAACCTAAAATTTGAACAGCAACTTCCACCACAGAGACACAGAGGTCACAGAGAATTTCTCTTGTGTTCTCTGTGGTGCATCGTTTTCGTCTTTTTTGGGTCCGGATCGGCCGGGTTAGGATGAATCCAGGGTTGTTCGACCTTTCCGGAAAATGCTTCGTGATCACCGGCGGTGGGGGTCTGCTGGGTCCCCGCCATGCCATAGCGATTGCGCGCCAGGGGGGCTTGCCGGTGCTCATGGATATTGAAAAAGAGCGTTTGGAGGCGGCGCGAAAGTCGGTGGAGAGCGCGGCGAAGAAGCCCTGCGCCGCCCTGGTGGCCGACGTGACGCAGGAGCCGTCCTTGAAGGCGGCTCTGGACCATTGCCTGGAAAAGTTTGGGGGGATCGCCGGCCTCATCAACAACGCGGCCATTGACGCCAAGGTGGGCGGCGGCGCCTCGGGCCTCACGCGCCTGGAGCAGTTCCCCCTGGACCAGTGGAATCGCGAAATGGCCGTGGGATTGACGGGAGCCTTCTTGTGCAGCCGGATCTTCGGGGGCCACATGGCCGCCTCCGGCAAGGGGGGGGTGATCCTGAACATCGCCTCCGACCTGGCCCTGATAGCGCCTGACCAGCGGCTGTACCGGCAGGAAGGCGTCGCGGAAGACCAGCAGCCGGTCAAACCCGTCACCTATTCCGTCATCAAGCACGCCCTTATCGGACTCACGCGCTACCTGGCCACCTACTGGGCTTCAAAAAACGTTCGCGTCAACGCCCTTTGCCCCGGAGGGGTCAAGAACAAGCAACCCGAAGAATTCCTGCGGCGCATTCAGAACCTGATCCCCCTGGGGAGGATGGCCGATTTGGATGAATACGAGGGCGCCGTGGTCTTCCTGTGCTCGGAGGCCTCGGCCTACATGACCGGCCAACTGCTGGTCATGGATGGGGGCCGTTCCGTCTGGTAGTCCTGGCGTTTGGGTTTCTGAAAAAACCCAACAGAGGACGGAAGCCCCGCCGAACGGGCGGCCCTAATTGGCCACCCAGAAGGGTTCGAGCCCTTGCTCGAAATCCGGCATGGATTCGGAAAACAGCGTGTCCAGCACGGATTGGTTGAAGTTGCTTTGGCCGGAACCATCGTGCGTGCCGCGATCCGGATAGAGCGGGATGAAATCCTCCTTCTTGGCGGAGAGCGAGATGGCCTCTAGACCGGCAAAGGGCGTGGCGATTTCTACCTCAGCCAGCGCCTCGCTTTTCGCCATCCAGCCGTTGAGGCGGGTGGCGATATCCTCCGCCAGCTCGGGGATCTTGTTGTCGTTGATGAACTTGCCGTAGGGACTCAAGTTGGTCTCATCCAGCTCATAGACGATGGCGCCGTCCTTGAAGACGTAAGTGCCGATGGGGTCGCTGGCCACCTCCTGGATGTCCTGATAGATCACGTCCTTATCGTAAATATCGGGCCCGGTCTGCGTGTCCGTGAGGCCGCAGGAATACGCGCTTCCGGGGATGGCGTTGAAGCCGGTGGTTTTGAAGAAGGAGGTGCCGGGAAGATCGCCCATGACCTGTTCGCCCGCGAGGCCGGAGGCGAGGATGACCGCGCGCGCGGCGTCGATCTTGAGGAGCATGGCCGTGCCGAAATGCAGGAGCGCGGCCACCAGCAGGGCGTAAATGGGTGAGAGCAGGGCAAACTCCAGTACGGCGCTGCCGCGCTCCCGTGCTTCGATCCTTCGACAAGCTCTGGACTCGGCACGAACGGACTCCGCGGGCTCAGTGCTCCAGCGCATCCGGGAGCTCCTTTCCGGACAGGTTGAATGAGGCGCCATTCCACGGGGCTTTGAGGCTATACAGCTTGGAGCCCTCATAGGACGCGCTGGAGAAGTAGTCCTTGTAATATTGGGTCTCGGCGAGACTGCGGAACAGGTAGTTGGCTCCGCTGTCCACGTCGGAGGCGTCAATGTCCACCTTGCGGATGACGTCGTTCACCGGCACGAGTTTGGCCATCCAGTGCGGCTCGTAGAGGTTGGCGTAGGAGGTTTGCACCCAGTCTTCGCGGTCCTCCGGGTCCTCGAAGAAATAGCGATAGCCGTCCGTATCGTGATCGTAGAAGCCGGCCCGGGCGCTGGCCACGGCGAAGCTTCCCGAGGTCGGGCCCGGGAAAAGCATGGCCATGAACGGGGCTTGCTTGGGACTGCGCCAAACCGCGACGCTGACCCCGAACTTGAAGAAATCTTCGGCGAGCACCAGGTTGCCCGGAAAGTCCACGCTCTGCCGGTCCTGTTTGTCGAACCCCGCATCGCCCTTGGCGGAGAACGTATCGTTCTGATAAACGCGCACATCGGACTTTCCATCCTCGTCGTAATCGATCCCGAGGCAAATAGGACAAGGAACCTTGCTGCCATCCTCTGCGTGCCAATACCCATTGGGCTCATCCGGATCGGTGGAATCGTCAACCCCATGGACGGGGCATACCAGATCCGACGGGTGCCAGCAGGGGCGCGTCTGGTGGTACTTCAGGGGATTGGGGTTGCGTCCGAGCAGCGGGCTGAACCACGTGGTCCACAGCGGGGGGCTGCCGGAACCCTTGGCGAAGGCGTCGTTGTCCCCCAGCGCATGCTCAAGCGCGAAACGGTTCATGTCCTCGGGCTGGAGGTAGGAGGAATTCTTCTCGTACTCATAGACCCAGGCGTCCGCTCCATTCTCGCTCATGCGGTGGCGCAGTTTGTCGCTCCAGTAATTGCTCCACTTCGCGTCCCACAAGGGATACCACTCGCCCGTGGCGTTGGCCGTGGAAAGCTTGTTGGCGATGGCCTGGTCGTCCTTGACGTTCAGGCTCACGGGGCCGAACTGGGTCACGATTTGGACGGGATCGGCAAACGTGATCAAGGTGTTGCCGATAACGATGTGGTTGGGCCAGACCTGGGCGCTGCCCACGTTGAGGCCTTCGAAGTTCTGCACCTTCACTTTCGCGCCGTTGACGTCCACCGAGTCCTGCTGCGGCACCTCCTTCCAGCCGCTGCCGTCATTGGTCATGAGCCCGTTCGGGCCGGACTTGAAGTCAACGCATTTGCCGTTCTGGCAGACGGTGGTCGAGCCATCCGCGTTCTTGGTGACTTTGGCGCCGTCGCTGTCCACCGTGATGTCGCCGTTCACGTTCTTGTCCACGAAGATGGTTTTGGCGACTTTGCCATCGTCGTAGGTAATCTTGTACCAGCTCTCGCCGCTTTTCTCGATATCCACGTTGATGGTCGAGTCCGGGGATTGCATGAAGATATGCCAGCTTTCAGTTCCCGTCTTGGTGGCTTCCACCACCATTTCGGTGGAGGAGACGAGTCGCCACCCGCCGGGAATGCGCTGGATGTCCACGCGGATGTAATTGCCGGGATCGGGAAACATGGTGAATTTCGGGAACAGCGCCGCGACCTCGGCGCCATTGGCTACGGCCAGCCTGTAGGCTTCCTTTTCGGCCAGCACGGGGGTGATGAGCGCGATGCCGCACTGCATGCGGTAGATCATGGAGAGCCAGTCTTCGCCCTTGGGGATCCAGGACTCCGCCCGGGTGTAAGCCTCGCTGTAGCGCGCGACGGCGTTCGGCAGGCCCACGACGGCATCGGAAGGATAGGGGGGGCCGTGGTTCTTGATGGCGGCGAGGGTTCCTAGAACGGCGACGTCCGAGGCGTATTTCAATAAATTGTAGTAGATGAGGGCCATGCCGTCATTCAACCAGGCGATGGTGCTCAGGCTGTTCGCCTGGACTTGGGCCGCGGCCAGAGCCGCCGAATCTGCCGCGCTCTGGAGGCGGATCTTATCGTGCACCACCTGGCCCGTGTTGATCACGAGCCCCACGGCCGCCACCAGACAGAAGATGGAGATGGCCGCGAAAATCAGCACTTGGCCTTGCTCGCGCCGTGAAGCTTTGCGGACAGAGGAAAAATGGTTCATCCGAATAATGCGTACTTTTCTGGAATTTTTAACACGGGGGCAAGGTCAGTAAGACTGAACCCAAAGCGAGCTGCCGGGGGGATTTTCCACAGATTGCACAGATTAATACTGATAACTCAATCCGGGCCGTCCTTTTTAATCGGTGCAAATCTGTGTAATCTGTGGATGCTCCCGAGTTGAGGACTGAGAGCCGAGAACAAATGAGGGGGAACCCTGCCAGAGGTACGCATTCTTCGGATGAGCCGGAAAAATTTCCGGACCCGCAGTGTCATGAAGCCTTCCGCGCGCAGGGAAAAGTAAAATTCAGGTCGCCAGCGTCCATCACAGGCCCTTCCAGGGCTTGGGGAGCACGGCGGTATCCTTGAGCGTCAGGAAAGACGCGCCGTTGGC
>JAHFOS010000092.1 GCA_023261545.1 bacterium | reverse complement strand
ACACAGTTCGGAGTTTCGGGAAACACCAGCGGCGACCTCCTGAGTTTCGACGGCACGAACTGGACGCGCCGCGCCCGACTTGACGGCACACAGTTCGGAGTTTCGGGAAACACCAGCGGCGATCTCCTGAGCTTCGACGGCACGAACTGGGTGCGCCGCGCCCGGCTCGACGGCACGCAGTTCGGAGTCTCGGGAAACACCAGCGGTGATCTCCTGAGCTTCGATGGCACGAACTGGACTCGCCGCGCCCGACTTGATGGCACACAGTTCGGAGTCTCGGGCAACACGACGGGCGATCTGCTGAGTTTCGACGGCTCGAACTGGGTACGCCGCGCCCGGATCGACGGCACGCAGTTCGGCGTCTCGGGCAACGTCGCCGGTGATTTTCTGACCTTCGACGGCAATAATTGGGTGCGCACGACGAATACCGTCCCAGCCGGCACCATGGTGCTCTACGGTGGTTCCAGCTCTCCGACGGGTTGGCTGCTCTGTGACGGCTCAGCCGTGAGCCGCAGCACCTACGCCCAGCTTTTCTCCGCCCTGGGCACCGCCTACGGCACGGGCGACGGTTCCACCACCTTCAACCTGCCGGACCTGCGCCAGCGCTTCCCCCTGGGGCTCGCCGCCAGCGGCACGGGCAACGTCCTGGGAACTTCGGGAGGTAATATTGACCACACCCACACCGGCCCTTCCCACACGCACGCCTATAGCGGCAATACGCTGACCGCCAGTTCGAACACATCAAACATGCTGGCTGGAACCACTCCGGTCGCCGTCCAGGGGCACGACCACACCTACAGCGGCACAAGTTCCGCCTCCGGCACGGGCGACACTGGCTCCGCCAACCCGCCCTACCAGGTGGTCAACTACATCATCAAGTATTGAACCTAACCCGGCAGCTCCGGTACCAAAAAAGACGAAAACGATGTACCACAGAGACACAGAGATCACGGAGAACGCGGGGGAAATTCTCTGTGATCTCTGTGTTTCTGTGGTGGAAGTTAGTATTCAACTGCCGTTTCTAGGTTGAACGTAGGATACCCCGCCATGACCCACCTTCCGTGTTCCCGTCTCCAGCATGTGATGGCGGACCTCCAGCCGCTGCGCTCTCGCTTGACAGACCATCCCCTCTACGCCTCCATAGAAACGGTCGGGGACCTGCACCTCTTCATGGAACACCATGTCTTCGCGGTCTTCGACTTCATGTCCCTGCTCAAGGCTCTGCAACGCCGCTTGACTTGCCTCACCATTCCCTGGAGGCCGCGGGGCGACCCGCGCTTGCGACGGCTCATCAATGAGATCGTCCTGGCGGAGGAGAGCGATGAAGTGGACGGACGGGCCCTCAGTCACTTCGAGTTGTACCTCGAGGCCATGGAACAGGCCGGCGCCGCTACGACCGCGATCCGCCGCCTGCTGGACCTGCTTGGCGCTGGCCGGCAGTTGTCAGCGGCGCTGCAGGAAACTTCCGTTCCGCGGCCCGCCCGCCTTTTCGTCGAGGAGACCATGGCGCTCATCCAGGACGGCGATACCCCCGCCATCGCCGCGGCCTTCCTCCTGGGCCGTGAGGATGTGATCCCGCCGATGTTTCGCCGCTTGGTTGACGAATTGGATCGCCAGCGCCCTGGCCATTTCGCCCTGCTGCGCTTATACATGGAACGGCATATTCAATTGGACGGTGATCTCCACTCCCACCTAGCCGCCCGTATGTTGGACCTCCTCTGCGGCGAAGACGAGATCCTGTGGCGCACAGTCCGGCAGGCGGCCGGCGGGGCATTGGAATCCAGGCTGGCTCTTTGGGACGGGGTGTTGGGCGCGATAAGGGGTCGCCAACCTAGGCTGGCCAGTTCCGGCGTCAAGTATTGAGGCGCTTGAGCGCTTCCTCGTAGATTTCGGAGTCTCGACGATGACCAACGGCAAGGACGTAAACAACGACCTCCTGTTTTCTCACTTGGTACACGACGCGATAATCTCCAACGCGAAGTTTTCGAAAGCCAAAAAGCTCGCGACGCAGAGGCTGACCATATTGTTCAGGATCCGTGGTGAGGCGCTCCAAGATGGCTATCCCGATGCGCTCGGCAACGGCTTGGTCAATACGCGCTATATCCTTCCGCGCAACGTCGGGGTGGTAACTGAGCTGCCACAGCCTCACTCCTTCGCTCCGAAGACCTCTTCATGGGTCAGTGCTGTTTTCTTGTCGAAGGTGGCAAGGCGCTCCTTAGCCAAGGCCCCCAAATAGGCATCCTCCAACTCTTCCATGAGCGCGTTGTAGGTGTCCGGAGAAAGAACGACGGCCACCGGCTTATTATCGCTAATGACAACGTATTTTCCCTTGTCACGTCCAAGGTGCGCCAGCACGGACTTTGTCTGTTTGGAGAGACGGCCGACCGTAAGGAGTTCCGTCGTGTCGAAGCGAAGAGACATGAGTAGCTCCGCAACCGCTGGAGTAGTATTGTAGGCTTGTGCGGCCATTGCAAAGCGCTTTTCACGGCCCCCGGAGTACGGGGCCCGGCTCAAGGAGTTCCAGGACCGTAAAAATAGAGGAAGAATTCTTTCTCGTCGTCGTCGAGGACCATCGCGGCGCGGCAGGAGGGGCATTTCGTCACGGGACAGGCCCAGTGGTCGCCGCGTCGGCATTCGTCGGCGCTCTTGAGCGCTAGGGTTTCCTGGCCGCAGGGCTCACACAGGTAAGGGATGTAGAGAGAGAGGATGCGCCCGCCACCCCCGAAACGGCGGATGAGGTTAAACTGCTCCAGGATAGGGGGTTTAACTTTCTCAAACACGATCTCGCGTCCCTGGAGGTGTTGATCCAGGGCGCGCACCCAGTTACGCACGCCCATGGAGTTGACCCGCTCCACCCTTTCCAGGTTGAGGTGCAATTTGCGGCCGGGAAGCGAAAAAACAGGGCCGAGATCCGCGAATTCGTCAAGGGGACCCGTGAGTTCCACGACGACCTCCCCTTCGTCGCCTTGGCTGGTCTTGAAATTGATCATCGTGCGGGTGTGTTGAGACGGCCCCGCCATTATAGAATGCCGCCCTCCTCGCAACCCTGACGCGCCTGGCATGTATCGCCCTCTGCCTTCAATCCTGCTGCTGGTCCTCCTCGCGGCGGCGCGGGCGGCGGCGGGGGAGCTGGGCGCGTCGGCGGAGGCCATGATGGAGCTCGAACTGCCGTTGGATCATCCCGCCTACCGCCAGCTCGCCGCCTTCGCGGCGCGGGGACTCACCCGTCCCTACACGCCGATGGATTTCCTCGGCTACCGGACGCTCACGCGCCGGGAGGCCGCTCGCAGGGTGCGCGAGCTCCTGAACACGCTGTCCCGCCGGGAGGTGGCGCTCAGCAGCGAAGAGCAGGAAAACCTGGCCTTGCTCACCGAGGAGTTCGAATTCGAACTCGCGGCCTTGGGTCTCCCGCCCCAGCGCATCGCTTCCTTGCTGCGCTTCACGCTTCCGGCTCTTCCAGAGCACGAACCCCACGGGACGCTGCGTCACGATCAAAGCCTGTCCGTGCGCCAGGGCGAGGACGGCGCGCGCCTGCGGCAAACGCTGCAACTCAGCGCCGGCACGGCGCGGATGGGGGTGGATCTGGCGCTGCGCGGCGTGAACGAAAGGCGCGCGAGTCAAAAGCGGCACACCTTGCATGGGGAAGGAGGCTACTCGGCGGAACTCACGGAGCGCCGGTTCCACGCGGAGAGCGGCTTCCTGCGCGGGGAGCCCGCGCGTTTCGAGGTCGGCGATCTGAGTCCGGGTCCCTTCGGCGCGGGCCTCGCCTACGGTGGAGCCGCCGTGGACGGGGCGGCGGCGAGCTATGACCATCCCCAGGGTTTGCGGTCGGGTGTTTTTTCCGGACTCAGGGACGACGGGCGCAGCCCCAACCTCACCGGCCTGCGCCTCGGCTGGGGCGGCGCCGCCATCGCCCCAACGGCCTATTTCCTGCAAGAAGCCGGAAGCTCCGACCCCTCGGCCTGGGGCGGAGGACTGGTCGCCCGGCATAGGGATCGAGAGCTTCAAGGGGAGCTGGTGGGCGCGCAGGGTCGCGGGCTTGGAGCCTATATCAAGGCCTCGGCCCGCGACGCGGGCCGGCAGTTGGAGGTGGGCCTGCGCTCTTACCGCCGCCTGCACACCAGTTTCGCGAACCCGCCAGCCTATCTCGGCCGGGCCGCCACCAGCCTGGAGGATCACCGCAGTGCCTTCGCGACTCTCGAGCTGCCTGCGGCGCGGGGCGGTCGCTGGCGTTTCGCCCAGGACGCCTTCGTGGATGAGGCTGGTTCTGGATGCCATTCCTCCGTGGAAAGGGAGTGGCGGCTGGGGGATGCCGGCCTGCGCACCCTCCACGAGTGGGATCCCCGGCCCGTGCCGACCCGTTTTCATTTCCTGGGAGTGGATCTCAGGAAAAACAACTGGAACGCCGACGCGGGAACCGGCATCGAGAACCGCGAGGGGAGGAGTCGCCTTGAGTTGGAAATCGGAGGCGATCGCACGCTGGCGTTCCATCAACTGGAGCTGAGCACCCGCTTGCGCCTTTTCGATCTTCTCGGTGACAACCAGGGTTTCCTGGAGTCCGGCGTCACGCTGCCGCTGCCACGCCATCATCGGCTGGGCCTGCGCTATGACGGGGATCTTCAGGACCGCGCACTGACTCACGGAGCGCGTCTGCTCTTCTCGGGAGAGCTGTGATCGCGAGCCCTGCTTATCCCTGGGGCCGGCGTGGCGCGGAAATTCTCGCGCTGCTGGTCCTGGCCTTGGGCCTCGCGGGCCTGCTGCGCCCCGTGCCCTTCGGCCCAGCCGCGGAGGAAATGCGGCCAAGCGCGCTGCCCGCCGTGGCGGGGCTGCGTCCCCAAGCCGGGACGCGGGTAGTGCGGGCCGGAAATGAAAGCTCGGCGCTGGTCGCCACCTCGGTGTTGGATCGGGACATCGTGGTCACGGCAACCCATGGCGCGGCACTGCTGGATTTCTCCGGATCAGCGCGCCTGGAACTGGAAGGAGCTACGCGGTTGGAGGTCGGCCAGCAGCGCGCGCGCCTGCAGGGCGGGTCCCTGCACGCTGTATTCCAGCGCGGCGGGGATTTCGATCTCTACTTCGGCCCGGCCCTGCTGTTGCTGGGATCGCAGCGGCTCAGCTTCCTGGAGGAGAGCGGCTGGTATCCTGGGAAAACTTCCCTTGAGGTCGCGGGCGCGCCGACTCCTCCAGAGGTCGCGGGCGCGCCGACTCCTCCAGTGGCCACGGAATCCTCTGGGTCAGCGGCTGAAAAAGACGATACCATCGAGGCCACGCTCTCCTTCAAGCCCGACAGCGGCGAGTCGCGCATTTTGCTCTACCAGGGGCGCGTGCTCGTGCGACAGGTCCGCGATGGGCGCGGCCTGAGCCTGCAAGGCGGGGAAAAGGCCCACTTCCTGGGGCACCTGGCGGCCGCCACCGTGAAGCCCTTGCTGCCCGCCCCGGAATTGCGTCACCCCGAAAACGGCGCGGCCTTTGCCCCAGGCGGGGAGATCCTACTGCGCTGCGTCGAGGTGCCGGGGGCCGCGGCCTATCGCTTCGAGCTGCGGCGCGCGGGTGATGTCGAACCCACGTGGCAAGTCTTTTCCGCGCGCGAGCCGCAATGGCGGTTGCCAACTGAAAAGCGGACCGGCGCATGGACCTGGCGCGCGCGCGCCGTGGACGACGAGGGCGACGCCGGCCCGGCGGCGCCCGCGCGCAGCCTCGAAGTGCGCGCGGAGGAAGCGCCGCCGGTGCGCGACCTGCGCTGGGAGGCCGTCCCATGAGTGGCGGGCACTCTGGTTCAAAAAACCAAGACGTAAGCGTTCAGCCCTTTTGGCACACAGGGCCATCCGCCGTTAGCCCTTTATCCCCCGTTTTGGGGGATGAGCCTGTCGAAGGGCCACTCAAGAGCCACAAGGGGCGGGCGGCGCCGATGGAACGGCCCGCTCATGCTTCGACAGGCTCAGCACGAACGGGCCTGGCTGCTGCTGACATAGCAATGAAAAGGCGCGAATTATGGGCTGAACGCTTACACGAAGACTTTACCGCCAAGGGGGGAGGTCGAACCATCAGAACAATGCGCGGATGGGCGCGTCGTTTCCAGTGTATTTTCAATCTTCTTGGTGTCCTTGGCGTCCTTGGCGGTTCAATCTTTAAATCCGCAATGTGTGCCGGACCCACCCCGCTGCTGGAAACCGCCGTGCGGGAGGTGGATCGCGAACTGCCTTTCCTGATCCCGCTCGCTTCCACCTCCGCGGGCGCCGCCACCGAGGCCCTGGCATCCCTTCCCCAGGGCTGCGAGATCCTCGGCCATCTGCAAGGTGGCCTCGCCCTGGGTGTGTTGCGGCTCGACTGGCGGCGGATTCCGGAAAGGCAGCGGGAAATCTCTCTGGGTGGGTCCGCTGTTCCAGCCTTGTCCGCCACGGCGCCGCGCGTTGCGCTGCGCTCCGCTTACGGGCTTTCCATGGATCCCCCCGCCTTTGAGGTCCCCCAGCAGATCGGCGCCGTGCTGCGTGTCTTGGAGCCGCCGGCGTCTGGGGCGCGCCTCATCCTGCGCGCGAGCGAAGGCCTCCTGCGGGAGATGCCGCAGGGAGGGTGGCAGTTGTACGTCGATCCCGTGCCGCGACCGCGCTGGATCCATCTGGGACTCTACGAAGCACGACCCCATGCGCCCCCCCTCCTCGTCGAGACGCGGGCCTTCCCCTGCTTGGCGCTGAGCCAGTTGGCCGGCAAAAGCGAGGCCGGACGCCAGATCTACCTGCGGCTCGGCGACCGGCAGCTCGGCCCTTTCACCCCCGATGGGGAAGGCCGATTCAGCGCGCCCATCGTGCTCGCGCCCGGCGATCAGGTGGTGCAGGTGGGCGGGCTCCGGGGCCAGCGCTTCCTGGCTTCGGGCGAGCTCTTGGTGGAGCGACAACAGCAAGGCTTTCTGCACGCCCGCCCTCTGGCCGCGACGGGCTCTAGCGTGGCGGACGGCCCCCTGCTTTTCCAGATCCTGTCCAGCCTTCCTGAGTCCGCCATGAACTGGCCGCGCGCTTTAAATATCGAGGGCGAGTGGCGGGAACGGGTGCAGCTCTTTCCTTCGCGCCACTGCGTTTACATCGCCGTGCAGCCGGCGGGACTGGCCGGCCCGCAGCACTTGCATTTGCGCTGCCGCAATACCGGGTTGGACGCGGAGGTCGAGCTTGCCTTTGAAGGGTTCCCTGGGCCGCCAGCGCGCTTGGCCCAACTGACGCGCCGGTCCGTTAGCGCGCCGCAGGTCGTGGATCTGGTCCTTGAGGCCTACGACGCGGGCGGCCAGCCCGCCGGGCTCGGGGCCGGTGTTTTCTCGGCTCCTCCCGCCGCGCTGGAAGTCCTGCCGCAAGAAGTCCAGGATGGATCCCGTGCCGCGCTGCGCCTGCGGTTTCCAGAGGAAGGCCCCTTCGCCGCGGAGCTCTTCTATCGCGACCCAGGCCGCCAGATCGCGCTCTCCGCCGGTATGGTGAAGTGGGATCCGCCGCCCGCCAGCGCGCCGCAGGTCAACGCGCCGCCACGGGAAGCTGTTCCCCTGATCGCCGCCCCGGCCCGAGGAGACAATGGATCTCCGGCCCATCACGGGCTCGCGGAGGAGCCGCACGTATTTGGCGAGCCGCTGCCAGCGGCGCAAAGTGGAACGCGACCGGTGACGGACGAAACGCCCAGACCCGCGCGCGAAAGGATCAGCCTGGAGGACCGGCCCGCCGGTCTCGGCCGCGCCATCGAAGAGCGCACGCTGCGCCTGGGGGAAACTTTGCGGCTGTACGCCATCGCCCGGGACGGGCGCGGGCGCTTCTTGCGCGAGGTTTCCGGCCGCTGGAGTTCCACCCCCGATATCGGCAGTATCGAGGAATTGCGCGCGGGGCGTGAGGCGCTGCTCACCGTCCGGCGATTCGGCAGCGCCGTGGCCGTCTTCGATCCCGGCGCGGGCGCGCGCGCCATTTCCGGGCGCCTGCACGTGCTGGACGACGGAGTGCGCCGGCTCAGCCTTGAGCTTGCGGCTGACGGCTCGGCCAGCCCGCTCACCGCTCTGGAACTGGTCCGCGGCGAGGACCGCACCCTGCACGCGCTGCTGCGCAACGCGGTGGGCGAGTTCGTGGAAACCACCCCCGTGGCGTGGACCGTGGAAGGTTCCGCGGCCCGTGTGACGCCTACGGCGGAGGGGCGCTCGGCGGTCATCGCCGCCTTGGCGGAAGGCCGCGCGCGCCTCGTCGCGCGGCATGAACGCTACGGCGAAAGCGCTCTTGAGCTGCGCATCGGACCCGCCGCCACCGTGGCGCTCGAACTTGACCTCGAGATCCAGCGCGCTGCCGCGAAGGCCGCGACCGCCGGTGCGCTGGCGTCCCGCCCGCAGGGAGATAACGCCGCCGCGCCCGTTCCCCCCTCCACCCCGGTCGTTCCGCAAGACACTCCCGCCGGTACGCGGGCGTCCCGCCCGCAAGAGAACAATGCAACTGCCCCCCTCGCCGCCCCGGCCGTTCCACAAGAACCTCCTGCCGGTACGCGGGCATTTCGCCCGCAAGGAGACAACGCGGCAGTACCCCAGCCCCCCGCCCCAGCCGTGTCGCAAGATGCTCCCGCCCTCCAGGCCCGCGGCCCGGAGGGCGTCACCCACGAGCGCCAGCCGCTCATCTTCGCCGCGATCCAGGCCCTATCCCCGCGCCAGCATAAAGAACTGGAGCTGCGCCTGGACGGCCAACGCCTTGGCGATCTGCGCGTGACCCGGCACGTGGCCTACGCGCGTCCGGGCCGCGACCTCGCCGCCGGACCGCATCGCGTCGAGGTCATCCTCGCCGGGCGCCCGATAGGCGCCTGGGAGTTCGAGGCGCTGGACGCTTCTCAAAAAGTTTCGCAAAACGAAGCAGAAGCCACGGACACGGCTCTAACCTGGCGCGACGGGTTCCCCGCCAACGGCGCCTTCTACTCCGGCCTTCCCGCCCCGGAGGTGGCGCTGCTGGGCGCTCCGGCGGGCGCCGTGCTTCAGCTCACCGGCGCCTCCGGTGCGCCGCTGCGCCCCGAGCGCGCTCCCGGCCTGCCTCCGACCTGGAGGCTGCCAGAACTCGCTGACGGCACCTATCGCTACGAGGTGCTGACGCAGGTCGGGCGAGCGCTGCTGGCCGGCACCTTCACGCTCGACCGCGTTCCGCCGACGCTGGCCATCGGGGATTGGGGTTTCGAGGAGAACCTTCCGAAAAAAAGCTCGTTGCGGATCTCCTTCACCCTGGCGGATGCGCCGCACGATTTTTTGCGGAAAGCGAGCCTGGTGTTGCGCGGGCCGGAAAAGGAGGTTTGGCGCCTGGAACTCGAAGATCCGCGCTGCGGACAGCACAGCGCCGCGGCGCGCCTGGAGGGCCCCGTGCCACAGCCCGCGTGGCTGGAACTTTTCGGCGAGGACGGCGCCGGCAATGGCGCCCGGGTTTCCAGGCTCCTGCCCGCCACGGCGTCCGAGGAAGGGATCGCCGCTTTCGATCCCCACCCTGGTTTGGTCAGAGTCGAGGAGTACGCCTTCAGCGGGCATGCCATCCCGGGAGCGGAGCTCTTCTTTTTCCTGGACGGCCGCGAGGTGGATCGCCAGGTCGCGGACTCCGGCGGCCGCTTCCGCACGCGCGCCCTGCCGCTCAGCTACGGTCCCAACCGCCTCGAACTGCGCTTTCACGCCGCGGGGGAGCCGGTCTGTCGCGCCGCTCCCCTGATATCGGATACGCAGGGTCCGGTTTTCTTCGGGCTCATGTCCGACCGCGACGGCGTCTTTGATGAACCGCGGCCCTGGATGGAACTGGGCTTTCGGGATGACTTCGCCCCGTTGGATTTCGCCGCCAGCGCCGTGACGGTGGACGGGGAGCCCGCCGCGGGCCTGCGCCTGCTGGAGGACCGCATCGCTTTTCTGCCTGGCCGCGATCTGGGCGAAGGGCTGCATGAGGTTAGCGTCCGAGCTCGGGATGTATTGGGAAATGAAAGTCCCCCGGAAACAGCGACCTTCCTGTGCCGGCGCGCCGGCCTCATCCCCGCGCGCATTTCCTTTGAGGATCCGCCCCGCGCGTTGCCGGCTGGGAAAGCCCCTCGTGGCCCTTCAGTGGCCAATGGCTATGCGCTGCGCGTGCGCGCGGAGGACGCGCGCGGGCTCGCGCTGTTCAGGGGCCGGGCGGGACTGTGGGCGGATCGCGGGCAGACGGCTTCCACGGTGGAAGTCCGCCAAGGGGTGGCGCGCTTCTCCTATGCCCCTCCCGACGAGCCCGGGCCCGTGCTGTTGGTGGTCTTTATGGGAAACTTTCCGGAAAAAACCGATCTGGATTTCGGCGGCGCGATTTCCCAGGGAGGAAAACCGGGCACAGGCTTATGGGCGGCATTGCGGATCGACATCGCCGCGCCCGGGGAGGGACCCGCCGCGCTGCGCCTGCGGGATTTGCCCGCCACGCCGTTGGCCGACCCCGCGAGTGTGTTCCCGCTCACCGTCGAGGTCCTGGCCGCGGGGGGGAACCTCGTGAGCGCTCCCGTACCCGTGAGCGGCGAAACGCAACTCGGCACTCTGGAGCCCAGGGTCGCGGCCAGCTCCGGGGGGCTGGCGCGTTTCAACTATCGTCCCGCCGCGAGCGCGGGCCTGGAGCGCGCGATTTTCCGCAGCGGGACGCTCGCCGCCGAGTTCACCTGGAGCCTTGCATCCCCCCCGCTGCCGGTGCTGGCGAGCCTCAACCTTTTCGCGCTCGAAAGCGAAATTCCCTTGGGCAAGGGGTCCTCCGCGCTGATCTTCGCCCGCGCCCGCGACGCGCGCGGGCAACCCTATTCCCTGGCGACCGGCGCGCTGCGCTGGCGCGTCTCCGGCGGGGAAATCCATACTCTGGAGGATGGCGGAACCTGGGTCAGCGCGCGCTTCGAACCTCCGCCGCTCGCCGGAGAATGGACCGTGGAGGCCATGGCGGGAGGCCTCACGGGCGCTCTCAGATTACGCACGCGCCCCGCCCTGGATCAAGGAGCCGGCGTGGCGCCCGGAACCCTGCGCCTGGACTGGCGCGACGCTCAATGGATCGGCCAGGAAGCGGAGGTCACGATAGAGGCCCTGCTGCGCGGAACGGACGAAAACGCCGGCGCGGAAGACGGCGCGCTCGTCTCCTTCCACGCCTCGGCGGGAACTCTGCGTCGCCTGGTGCGCGGTCCCGCGGGCCGGGCGGCCACCTTGCTGCGCGGCCTCGACCTTGAGCGCGACTTTCCCCTCACCGTCTGGTGCCAGTCGCGGGGCCAGCAGGCCTCCCTGGAAATCCGGCGCGCTGAATTGCCGCAAAGGCGCGCGTCCCTCGCCCGCGTCCTTTTGCAGCCGCCCGCCGACTTCCTCTGGTTGCTGGAGCGGGAATGGCGGTTGCTGCTCTACGGCTTCGACGCGCAAGGCCGGCCCGCTGCCGATGGTCTGGAGGCCGACCTGCGCTTCCTGCGTGCCGGCGGCGCGGCGCACTGCGTTTTCCGCGACGGTTTTGCTGAAATAAAATATCAACTGCCGCGGACCCCGGCGCCGCGCGAGGAGGTGGACGTGGAGAGCGGCGGACGCGGGCTCAAAGCCGGCTTTCCGCTGCCGCGCCATCCCAGCGAGGAACTGACGGGCCTGGAGTGGCTGGTGGAGCGGGAGCCGGACGCCGGACGGCCTGACTACGAGCTGGCTTTGCGTCCGCTCTCCGCCAGCGGGGCCTTGCGGCGCCCGCTCGCCCTGGAACTTGAAGCCGACGCGGGCGCGCTGCCGCGCTGGGTGACGGCCGCCCAAGGCTGGGCGCGGCTGCGCTATTATCCTCCCGCGGAGGGAGAACGCGCCGTGCTGCGCGCGCGCGCCGAAGGGGTGGAGGGCGTGCTGCGCCTGGACCTCGCCGGCCGAGGGCGGCCCCCGACGCCCGCCCGGGCGCGGGTGACGGCGCGCAGCTCGCGCTACGAGCGCGGCCTGTGGCGCCTGGAGCTGGACATGAGCTTCGAGGAAGGCTCCCTCAGCGAGGGCGACTTCAGCGCCTTGCGGCCCACCCAGGGACAGGTTGAAAGCTGGCGCTGGCGCTCGCGGCGCACGCTCGATGTGCGCCTGGCCCTGCCCCCCGGCGCGCGCCAGTTGCTGCTGCATTTCGAGGGATCGCACCGCGCCGAGGCTCTCGAAGTGGAGCTGGACGCCCTGCGCCCGCAACTGCCGGGTTTCCCCGCCCCCCAAGGGGATCTGCCGACCTTCCCGCGCACGCCATGAATTTTAGTATTTTGCAAGCGTTCACCCCTGATTCGCGCTTTCACATTGCAGTGTCCGCAGCCAGGTCCGTTCGTGCTGAGCCTGTCGAAGCACGAACGGGCCGTGCCGTCAGCGTCGTCCGCCCTTCGACAGGCTCAGGGCGAACGGCGGGAGGGCCCTGTCGTGGCACCAAAAGGGATGAACGCTTACAGTATTTTATCTGGAACTCAGGAACTCAGGAATGGAAAGAGGAATTAAGGTGAACTATGACTACACGGCGCCACGGGATCTCTTGTATTTTCCTGAGTTCCTAAGTTCCAGATTCAAAAATCTGCTTTTGCATTTTAGACCGGCTGGGCGGGATAGCTTGAGCCATAAAAAATGAAATACTTCCACAAGCTGCTGCTCATGGTGCTCCTGGCCGGGCTGCTGCCCACGGCGGCGCTCGTGTGGCGCACCCTGGATGTCATGGAGCAGCGCCTCAGCCGCGAGGCACGCCGCGGTCTGGAGCTTGAGGTGCGCGCGCTCAGATCGCGCGTGGATCTCTTCCTGGCCGACGTGGAGCGCAAGCTGGCGGCTTTTGGGCAGAGCGCCCCGCGGGACGAGGCCGCGCGCTGGAAGTCCGCCGCCACCCTGGCGCTGGCGCAAAACCCGGAGATCGAGGTGCTGAGCCTGCTGGATGAGGGGGGACAAGAGGCTTGGGGCGAAAGTCGGCGCCGTATCTCGGGACACTCCGATCCCATCTCCCCCGAGGTCTTGCGGGGGCACCTGCTGTCCCTGGACGAGGACCTGTTGCGGCGGGCGGAACGCGAGGGCCGGGCGCTCTCCAACCTAGAGAATATTGGCGGCAGGCCTTGGATCACCCTGGTACTGCCGCTTGCAGAACAAGGGAACGCCGCCTCCGCCGGTTTCCTGGCGGCGCGCCTGCGCCTTTCCCGCGTCCAGGGCATGATGGATCTCGAAAGGGAAAACGCCGCCGCCCAATTGCGGGGCGCTTTCCTGGCCGGGCCCGAGAATCGGCCCGTCCTCGCGCCCGCGGGCCTCGGTCTGGCAGCCCTGGAAGGGATCTTTCCGGGAACGGAACTGGCCCGGTTGCGGTCGGCGGCGGGCAGCGCCATCGAGCTGAACGAAACGAGCCTGCCTTCGGGACGCGGCTTCGCGGTCCTGCTGCCGCTGTGGGAGTCCGGCTACGGCGTCGGAATCTACGCCGACCGTGACGATGCCCTGGAGGCCGCCCACCAACTGCGCCGCTCGGTGCTGGGCCTGGGGCTGGCGGGATTGTTGCTGGCTATCGCCATTTCCTATTTTGCCAGCCGCCGCGCCGTGGCGCCGCTGGAAAAATTGCAAAAAGCCGCCCTGGCTTATGGCGCAGGGCAATTCGATCACGCCCTGGAAATCCCCGGACGGGACGAGCTGGCCGAGTTGGGCCGGCGCTTCAAGGAAATGGCCGGCCGCATCGCCGCTTTGTTGCGCATCGAAGTGGAAAATACCCGGCGCGAACAAGAGCTTCTCGTGGCGCAGGCCGTGCAAGAAACCCTGATCCCCGCCAAACTCCCCGACCTTCCAGGGTTTCAGACGGCCGCCTACTACCGCTCCGCCAGCGAGACCGGAGGCGACTGGTATGGTTGTATCGAGGTTCCCCGAGAAGAGGCGATGATCTTCGCCTTCGGAGACGTGACCGGCCACGGGGTGGGTTCGGCCCTGATCACCGCCGCCTGCCAAGCCACCATGCACCTCCTGGGATCCCTGCCCGGCTCCAGTGGTGCGGACCTCAGCCCCGCCCGTGTCCTCGGACACCTCGACAGCGTGGTGCGTCGCTGCGCTAAGGGTCGGCTGGGCATGACGGCCTTCGTCATCAAGCTCTACTGGCGGGAGGGCCGCGCCATCTGCGCTAACGCCGGACATCCTTTCCCTTTCCTGATCTCCAGTGTGCCGGAGGCGGCGGATCCCGTGGATCGGCTGCTGCTTCCCGGCAATCCCCTGGGAATGGCCGGGCCGCCGGAAATCCAGGAGCAAGTCATTGAACTCAGCAAGGGCCGCGCTCTCTTCGTGTGCAGCGACGGACTGTTGGAAGGCCGCAACCCGGCGGATCGCCAATACGGCAAACGGCGTCTGCTGCGCGTGTTGGCCGAACACCGTAGGTCCAGCGCCGAGGAAATCCTGAAAGCCGTGCGCGCGGACGCCGAGACCTTCTACGGGGTGCGGCCGCCCGAGGACGATATAACAATTTTCGCCCTACGGGCTTCAAACCCTCACCCAATCCCCCTTCGGGGGAGTTAGGGGGGCTAAAAGAGATTCCCCTTTCAGGGGAGGATGGAGAAAAAACGTTTGTAAGCGTTCACGAAAGAATTTTAACCGCGGATAGCGCGAACAACACGGGTGGAAAGGGAAGAAATTATCCGCGCCATCCGCGTGATCCGCGGTTGATTTTCTTCTTTGGTTCGATTCGCCGTGAACGCTTACTTAGGATCTTTCAGAGGCAGCGGCGCAGGCGCCTGGACGCCGTCGCTTTTTCCGGGAACGGGAGTGAAGATAGTGGCTCCCTGTTGAATCCCGTCGGCAGGCCGGGGAGGCGGATTCTTGATGAGGATCTGCAGCTCTGGGAGCCCCCCTGGCGCCGCCGGCCGGATACCTGGGCCGCCGTCAATGGTTGCGCCGAGATCCGCCGCCGGGTTAACGGTGCTCACGAAGATCGTGACGTTATCGCCGACCTTGAGGGACGATAGGCCCAGTTGCCCGCCTCCGCTGACGCTGTTGTCCACGAACACTGTGTTCACCGTCACCCGGTACTTGGCCCCGCCTACCGACACAACACTTGTGGTCTCGTCCACCGCCTCCACGTTACCGCTGCTGCTGACGGGCGGCAGAGGCGGATGCACGTTGATTTTCATCGCCAGCACGCTACCGTCGGCCTGGAACCTGCCCATCACATCCGCACGGTCGTTGTTGTTGGGCCCGGTTCCCGCGCCCTCCAAAATGGTGGAACTGCTAAGGTGGACGAGCACGCCCTGCATGCGGAAGCTGTTTCCCGACAGCTCCGACACGCTGCCTGTTCTGACGAACAGACCCGAGGCTGGCGCTTCGAGGGTGGGCAGAGCCGCGAGCTCGGGGATCAGGAGACCGTTGCTATTCTCGGCCAGATAGGTGACCTGGAAAATCCCGTTGGCGTCCAAATCGCCGCTCAACACCACGGGGCTTCCTAGACTCAGGCCGGCCAAGGTGTTTCCGTACCCATACTGGGAGCTGTAGGCGATGGATAGGTGGACCCCGTTCACGGCCATGTTGCCGGAGGCCACGTCCAGCGACTGCACCCGGCCTGCCAGTCTGGGACGGTAGTCGATGAGTTCGGCGTTGCCGGAAGAGGATCCTTCGAAGTACCGGCCTTTGATGTACACGAACATCCCTGACCTCAAATCCCCCAGCGCCCCTTTCTGTCCGTTATTCAGCACCCGCGCAGAGTCGGTGCCGAAGTGGATTCCTCCCGCATAGATGCTGCCGAAACTCGTGACCGGAGCGAGCACCTCTATCTGGCTGCCGCCGCCGGTGCCGTGCACGCCGGTGCCGGCAAGAGAGCTGCCGTCCGAAGATGAGCAGGACAGAGCGAATACGACGATCAACAGGGAAGCGGAGATCGACATCAGCACTCTACTCATGGCTATCCTCCTGAGCGTGGTCTTCCTCGAAAAAATACACCCCCAGGCCGGCTCTTTTCCTGCCCGTGCCGAAGATCTTGTCGTTCTGGTCCCTGTCAAAAGAGGCGAGCCACTGCTCCATCTCCTTAACCAGGGCTTGGGCTTTCTCTTTGCTTAGGCTTCTAAGTCTGGCCATGACCTCTTCAGGGAGGTTGTCGCAGGCCACGGTGAGCTGGACCCGGCTCTGCTCGACGCCGTGCCTCAGGTTGTGATCCATGGTCTTCAGGAGGTCCGCCACATCGCTGCCCAGGATGGGTATCTTCGATCTTTCGTCCGAGTCTGGCACATAGCCGCAGGACACCAACCGGAGCAAGCCGTCCTCCAGGCGGCGCACGGACTCGATACGTAGCACCTCGTCTAGCACGGCCCTCACCGGCATTCCGCCGCTGTATTTATGCACCAGGTCCTGGAAACTGGGTGCGGGCCCTTCGATGGGGATATCCATGGGCTTTCCGGTCGAGGGCTCGGCGTAGAAAGGTTCCCTCACCCATCCGCTCAGCACCCGAGCCGCCCGGTTGCTCTGCGCCAGGGCCGAGTCGTCCTGAGGGGGGACGTGTTCGAGATTCTTCTGCACCTCTATGCGGGAAATCCCGGTGACTATGGCGATGCGGGAGTTGGAAACTTTTTTTCCCGGGATGCCGGTGCTCTTCTTGGCTTCATCCACATAGACCCATTTGGCTATGTCGGAAAAAGCCTTGAAGGTGACGTTGTGCCTGAGCAGAATCCGTACCAGGGGCCGGAGCATCCGGATCACGGCTGAAGTCAGCACCTGTTGGATCTTCGTCATAGCTTTTATTCTATACTTGAAATTATATTTTCAATTATTGTCACGTCAATGGCTATTTTTTAACTATTTATTAAAAAATAGTAATAATTGAAAAAATAATTACAAATATCTATTGAAATCCTTGCCCAAGGCCATATAATAAGAACAAACCGGAACATTTTACTTTACTAGGAGAAAGAGCTGTGGACTTAAACTGTTGTTTTATAAATAGAAAAATTAAAAAAGGCCATGCGGGTCTGCTCGTGGGCAGTCTCATGCTGGGGTTTGCGGTAAGTTGCGGCGGAGGTGGAGGCACACCAGGAACGTCTGGGGCCGGCACTGCTTCTGTGCCCAGCACTGCTAATGTCAACGGGGACAGAACGACCGCTCCCGTGATCGCGACTGGAAAGGGCGTGTTCCTGGACAGCGCGGTTGCCGGAATCGAGTACAAGTCCGGTTCTCAGGAAGGCGTAACCGACGAGCACGGAACCTTCACCTATGAACGGGGCGCCACGGTTGTGTTCAAGATTGGCGACATCGTACTTGGCGAAGTTGTGCCCGCCGATGTGATCACGCCTGTAGACTTGGTTCCCGGCGCAAAGGACGAGACCCATCCCCAGGTGTCGAATATCCTCCAACTGCTGCAGTCCCTTGACAAGGACGCCAATGCTGAAAACGGCATTACTATCGCTCCGGCTGTGCTCGAAGTGGCGAAAAACAGAGCCGATATCAGCCAAGTGGTGCTCCCAGCGGATTTTACGAAAAACGTGGACGCGGCCATGGATTTGAGAGCCTTTGTTGTCCAGGCAGGCTTCAACCTTAAAGACGCCGAGGAAGTAAGAGAGCACTTCCACAGAACTCTCGCCTTGCTACAGGCGGGCAAGCTCACTGAAGCCGGCAGGGTGGGCCAGGATGCCTCGGGTGCTGACGTGAAGCCCGGAGATGTCGGCGCAACCATTGACGGCGGCCCAGGTGTCCGGCCTCCCGTTGATGTGAAGCCTGTGGATCACGGCGCAACCATTGACGGCGGCCCAGGTGTCCGGCCTCCAGTTGGCCCACACATTG